>JAZQOA010000107.1:0-2276 GCA_045627605.1 Kiritimatiellia bacterium
ATTCTCGTCTCGGAGGCGCTCAAGCGTTTCTTCACCTGCGCCCCGATCGGTCTCAGGGAACTCCACGCGCGCGCGGCGCGGGCGGGAGCGACGGAACTCACGACCCGCGATTTCAGCTTCATGCTCGGTCCGCGCATCAATGCCGCGGGACGTGTCGTCGATTTCGGCGCGGCGCAGGCCCTGGAGCTCGTCGTCTCGGAAGACCAGGAGATCGTGAGGGAACTCGCGCGCCTCGTGGACGGCTACAACCTCGAGCGCAAGCAGATCGAGCAGCGGATGACGGACGAGGCCCTCGCGAAGGTCGTCCCCGGCGCGCCCGCGCAGGTCATCGACCTTTCGGACGGGCATCCGGGCGTCGCGGGAATCGTCGCGGCGCGGGTGATGGAACGGCTGGACCGGGACGTTCCCGTTTGCGTCTATGCGGGCGGACACGGCTCCGCGCGCGCACCGGACGGCTTCAACATCCGCGACGCATTCGTCGCCTGCGACGAGGTCCTCGAGCGCTACGGCGGACACGCCGCGGCGGGCGGCTTCGGCGTCAAGGAAGGCCGGGTCGATGACTTCCGCCGGATGCTCTGCGACTATTGCGAACGCGTATCCGCCGCGGGAACCGACTCCGGGGCGGGGAAGGGCAGGAACGAGCCCGACCTCTGGGTCGAGCCCACGGACCTCACGCTGGAACTCGCCGAGGAACTCCGGCAGCTCGAGCCGTTCGGCGAGGGCAACCGCGAGCCGGTTTTCGGATTGAAGGGGGTGTGGTTCTCCGAGGTGAAGGCGACCGGCATGGATGGCAAGCATCTGGCGATCACGTTGCGCGGCTCCGGTCTGAAGGCCATCTGGTGGAGCCACGGCGATCTCGTGGAGAAGTTGCGCTCCGAAAGCGCCGCGCCGCACGACATCACCTTCACCCTCGCGATCTCCGACTACGGCGAGCGCCACGCCGAACTCCGCCTCGTCTCCATAACCGCCTGACCCGGTCCCTCGCTCCCGCCTCCGCGGCGGTTCTGCTACCCCCCCCTTGCGCCCACTGTGTCCGTTTTGCTACAATGTGTGCCGACAAAGGCCGCAAGGCTGGAGTCACCGGCACGCGGAGGTATTCCTTCGCCTGATGGCAGGGAGCAATCCCTGCCATTCAGTTTATAAGGGCGAGTTATGGGAAAGACGAAAGAGATCAGCGTATTTGTCGACGAATCGGGCAGCTACGATCCGAACGAATCTTCATCCCTCTATTACATGGTTTGCCTTGTCTTTCACGACCAGGATGTCGACATCAGCGGTGAGATTGCGAAACTCGAAAAGGCCATTTCCTCGACGGGACGAGATGGCAGACATTGCATCCATACCGCGCCGCTCATTCGCCGTGAAAATGAATATGAAAATGACTTGCGCGAGACTCGAAGGGCGCTGTTTTTCAAGATGTTGACATTCGTCCGCCGTGCAAATGTCTCATACAAATGTTTCTATGTTGACAAGCACTTTGTCGATAGTGCGAGCATGATTCATAAGAAATTGCACAAAGACCTGACCGATTTTCTCGCCGACAACGCCGCGAAGTTTTCCGGCTACGACAAGATCAAAGTTTACTACGACAATGGTCAGGACCAGATCAAGAAGCTACTTGAAGAGTCTTTTAAGGCGCTTACGGCTAAGACGGTGTTTGTCCCAGAAGTAACCCCGGCAAAGTATCGCCTGTTTCAAGCAGCCGATTTCATCTGCACCCTTGAATTGATGCGGTTGCGCATCGCTGAAGGGCAGGGGCTCAATAAGTCTGAAATTGCCTTTTTTGGCAACGCCCGACTTTTCCGCCGTAACATCCTCGCTCAGTTGTCTGGCAAGGGATTCTAACCCCCAAATGGCGCACTCTGAGGGATCCGAGACGTGCTCAGGGCGCAGCCCTTGACACCCGAATGGGGAATATGATATGATTGTGCCGTCAAAAGGTGAAGTAGGCATTGCCGGCAGGTGATCGGTGAGTCGAATGGATCCAATGACATCCGAAAGGATAAACAACATGAATACGAAAATTATCGCGGCCTTTGGTGCTGTTGCACTCTGCGGCGCTGTCGTTCACGCCGAGGAAACATCCGGCGTTCCGGGTGCCAACATCGTCGGCTAAAGTTTCTTCATACGCGAAAAAGCCAATGAAAACGGGGGTTTGACGATACGGGCGGTTGACTAATACTGTATTTAACTGTAAAATAAGCGGCGTTCTGAGGGCAAATGGCCCCGGGGCGTCAATTTATTTAGGCATTATTTCCTGAAGAAGGGAAGGGAAG
>JAZQOA010000108.1:0-6585 GCA_045627605.1 Kiritimatiellia bacterium
ACTTGCAACTTGCCCCCTTCCTCCCCATGTCTCCTCTCAAAATCCTTCCCTCCATGCTCGCGGCCGACTACGGCGCACTCACGACCGAGGCCGCCCGGTGTGAAAAAGCGGGGGCAGACGCCCTCCACCTCGACATTATGGACGGGCACTTCGTCCCCAACCTCAGTTTCGGTCCCGGACTTGTCCCCGCCTGTCGCAAGGCTGTCAAAATTCCCCTCGACGTCCACCTCATGGTGACGCGCCCCGACATTTACTTCCCACGTTTCGCCGACGGCGGCGCCAACGCCATTTCATTCCACGTCGAGGCCGACTGCGATGTCGCCGCGACACTTGCCGCCATCCGCGAACGCAAACTCCGCGCCGGGCTCGTCCTCAAGCCCGCGACGCCCGCCGAAGCCGCACGGCCTTTTCTCGGGCTCTTCGACTATGTTCTCGTGATGACCGTCGAGCCTGGCTATGGCGGACAGTCCTTCATGGCGGACATGCTTCCCAAAATCCAGGCGTTGGCAAAAATGGGGACCGAAAACAACGCCCCCTTCCCAATCATGGTCGACGGCGGCATCGGAGTCAAAACCGCACCGCTCGTTGCCGAAGCGGGCGCCACGGAACTCGTCGCCGGCAGCTCGCTCTTCAAGGCAACGGACATGGCCGCAGAAATCGCCGCCATCCGCGCGGCGTGCAGCACGACGGGCGCGAAACGCCCCTAATAGTCGCCAAGATAGCCCATCTGGCGCAGGACAAGCGGGTTGGTCGTCCAGTCCTTGTCGACCTTGACCCAGAGTGAAAGCTCGACTTCGACGTCGAACTGCTCGGCAATGTCCTTTTGCGCCGCCTGGCGAATGCGCTTGACCGTCCGGCCTTCGGGCCCGATGACAATGGGCTTCTGCGACGGACGCGCCACAAGAAGCGTGGCCTCGACCGTCCATTTTGACGGTTTTTCCACGAACTTGTCGAGTCGCACGCCAATGTCGTGCGGCAATTCGTCCCGCAAGTTGAGGAAAACCTTTTCGCGGATGACATCCGCCATCGCCAACTGCCGCGGGTAGTCGCTCAAGATTTCGGAATCGTAGAGACGTTCGCCTTCCGGGGCTGTGTCGAAGAGTGAATCGACGAGCTTGTCGACGCCCTCGCCCGTCGCGGCGCAACCGGAAAACGCGCGCACCTTGCGGGTGCGTCCGCATTCGTGCTGGAGTTTGTTCCAGAGCTCGCGGAACTCCTCCACGTGCAGTTCCTCGCGGTCGCACTTGTTGAAGAAGAAAAAGGCCGGGCGGTCTTCCTCGGCGACCAGCAGGCGGCGCATCCAGCCGTCATCCTCAAGGTGTGGCGCCTCCGAAACGTCGAAGACGACGAGAAGCGCCTCTACATTGGCCGCCGCATGGCGCGCCATTTTATTGATCAGCGTGCCGAGCTTGGACTCCGCCTTGTGAAGCCCCGGGGTGTCGACGAAGACAAGTTGGCCGCGCTTTTCGTCGAGAATCGCGCGAATCGAGTTGCGCGTTGTCTGCACGACTGGCGAGACAATCGAGACCTTCTCTCCGACAATCTGGTTCAGCAACGTCGACTTGCCGCCGTTCGTCCGGCCCACAATGCCAATCGTCGCAACCCTTGGTTTTGGATTTTCATCAGCCATTTCGCGTCCCTTGCAACTCCCCGCTTCCAACTCCCGACACCCTCAGAGGTTCCTCGTATCCACGCGCGTCTTCGAGAGCGATTCGGGATGAAAATAGATGTTCTGGCTCGTGGTGTCGAGAACCGTCCGCCACAGATCACCGTCAAGGTCGAGTTTCTGGCGTTCGATAACGGCAAGTTCAATCGGGACGAGCGTGTAGGTCTCGCTGCGGCCAAGGTCGCCGACGACGCAGTTGGTGCGTCCGGCCATTGCGGCGTGAACCGCTGCGCGGGCGAGCATATAGCAGCGGATGGCGTCGGCGCCGCTGGCGGGGATGCTGCGGATCGAATAGCTTGGATCGAAGTACTTGACCGACACTTCCTTGCCGATCGACTTGAAGTGGTCGGTGATGCGGGTCTTGAGGAAGTCGCCAATATCCTTTTTGAGGACATTGCCGGAGGCATCGCGGCGTTCGCCGTCGCCCTTGATGAGATCCTGCCCCGCGCCTTCGGCGACGAGGATAAGGGCGTGCCCCTTGACCTGGAACCTGCGCTCAAGCGCCGCGAGAAGGCCGTGCTCGCCTTCGAGTTCGAAATGCTCCTCGGGGACGAGGCAGAAATTGACGACGGGGTTGGCGACCGCCGCATAGGCCGCGATGAACCCTGAGTCACGCCCCATGAGCTTGACGAGGCCAATGCCGTTCACACAGCCCTTGGCCTCGATGTGGGCGGCCGAAATGACCGGCGATGTCGCCGCGACGGCGGTTTCGAACCCGAATGAACGGCCCACGAAGTTGAGGTCGTTGTCGATCGTCTTGGGGACGCCGACGACGGAAATCGCCAGGTGCCGGGCCTTGCATTCGGCCGCGATGTCGCGCGCCGCGCGAAGACTGCCGTCGCCGCCGATGCAAAAGAGGATGTTGATGTTCATCCGCATCAGGGTCTCGACGATCTTGGCGGTGTCCTGCTGCCCGCGCGAGGACCCGAGAATGGTTCCGCCCAGCGTGTGCACGGTGTCGACGACGTCGTTGTTGAGCAAGATTGGCGTCAGGTCATGGTCGGCCACGAGACCACGATAGCCGTAACGAATGCCGTAGATGGTCTCGATGCCGTAGTCGAGCGAAAGAATCTCGACGAGCCCTTTGATGACGTTGTTCAAGCCCGGGCAGAGTCCGCCCGCCGTGAGAATCGCGGCGCGGCTCCAGGCCGGATCGTGGAAGATCTTGCGGTGGGGGCCGGCCTCCTCGAAGGAAGCTGGCTCGATGCCGCGCGACGCCAAAGCCCGCTGACGCGCCACGTTGTAGTCGATGTAGAGCCGGGAATCCTCATCGACGAAAACGGGATTGCGGACCGGCGAGGGAATCCGGCACTCGCCCAGTCTGTCGATGGCAAGGTTGAATTTGGAAGGATCGTTCAAAACTTCGTCGTAAATGCTCATTGCGTCTCCCGAAAGTAGGCAAAAAACGTGAAACACTTCTGATTATTCTACCGAAGGCATCCGTCTGCGTCAAGGAAAGGTGATTGGTCAAGGCTTAAGGCTTAAAACGCGCAACGCGGATTTCAACGAGGCCATCGCCAGGTTTTGCCGCAAAACCAGACGCTATGCGGTACCCGGGAATCCAGGCGAGCTCATCGCCGCAGAAGACAAGCGGATAGGCGTCGCGCAAGGATGCGGGCAACTTGCCGTCGACAAAGACATCCTGCACCTTCTTCCAGCCGCCAAGGCCAAATGGCCGCATGCGGTCACCGTTGCGACGGGCGCGCACGACGAGCGGACGCCCCGCCACCGCCTCAAGCGACAAGGTGGCCGTAACGGGCCACGCGCCAAGGGCGGGACGTGCTTTCGCAAGGATTTCGCCCCTTCGGGCGGAAATGCGAAAATTTCCCCAGCGAACCTCCCCGCCGATCGGCACGGTGGCGACACCATGCTCCACGACATCATCATGGCGCAACCGAGCGAACCCGCCGGCAACGTCAAGCACCTGTCCGCGAGGCAAGTTCACCGCGCCCGCCGCCGTCTCAAGCAACGCCCCGACAAATGCAAAGCCCATTGCCTCGGCCCCGGCATTCGCCTGGAGCCAGAGACGCGCCACGCGGCGTGCCAGCGCAAGGGGTTCGCCGCAGAGCGCACCGATCGCGAGGGGTGCGCCATTTCCGCCGTGGGAATCGAGCCAGGCTGCCGCCAATCCATCAAGCCAGGCGTCGTCCGCGCGCAAGAGGTCGGCAGACTGCGCAAGCGCGGCCGCGAGCACCTCGGGGGACGTTCCCGCCGCACGGGCAAGCGCGGGCACCGCGGAGTGGCGCATCCGGCATCGGACGATTGACTCGTCGGCATTCGAGACATCGTCCATCCACGTCGCCCCACGCGACCTGAGGTAGTCGCGCAATTCCTCGCGTCCAAACCCCAGCAAGGGGCGGACGACGACCGGGGCCCCGCCTTCGCCCAGGACCGCCGGCGAACGCGGACGAAGTCCGCCAAGCCCCGCCGCACCCGCGCCCCGCATAAGCCGCATCAAAAGCGTTTCGGCGACATCGTCGCGCTGGTGCCCGGTTGCCACGGCGTCGAGCCGCAGCGCCACAGCCATGCGGCGGAAAAACGCGCGGCGCACACGGCGCGCAGCCATTTCAAGCGACTCCCCCGCGGAGGGCGCCACGGGGGGATCGGCTTTTTCGACAAGGCATTCAAGGCCAAGGCCCCGTGCGGTTTCCTGGACAAACCGGGCTTCAGCCGCGGAATTTTCGCCGGGAATCGCATGGTCAAGGCAAAGGACGACGGGGGCGATCCCGCGATCACGGCACTCCTGCTGCGCAAGGCGCATCAAGGCCATTGAGTCGGAGCCGCCGGAAACCGCAAGGCCAAGACGACGGACGTCCTCAAAGAGGTGGTTCGCATCGATGAAGGCGCGGAACCTGTCGGGGATCCTGGCGTTGGCTTCTGTCATGGCCGCGTCCTAAAGCTCGGCGACAAGCCCGTCGTAGGCGGGCGAAACATTTGGAAATCCGCGCACGGCGAGTTCGCGGCACAACGTTTCGTGGTCGAGGTCGTGGCCGATGTGCGTCAGCAACGTGCGGCGGGGGGCAAGCGCCGCGATGAGTGCAAGCGCCTCGTCGAGCGAGAGGTGCGTGGGATGGGGCTTGTATTTCAGGGTGTCAACCACCAGGAGGTCGAGTCCGGAAAGCAACTTGCGCGAGGTCTCCGGCATTTCGTGGCAGTCCGGGATGTAGGCGACGGAGCGACCACCATATTCAAGGCGGTAGCCGAACGTCCGCGACCAACCATGGACGACGTCGACAGGGACAACGCGGAGGGATTCGTCCGCGCCCGCGATTTCGAAGGGGGCCTCGACAGGGCGAAGCTCAATCTTTGGACGGTAGGTGCCGGGGACGGCGTCGCGAAAGATGTAGTCGAAGATGCGCCGCACGTCCGCGATGCCTTCGGGACTGGCGTAAAGCGGAATTGGCGCACCCTGGAGCGTATTGACGCGGCGAATGTCGTCAAGCCCGAAGAGATGGTCGACGTGGGCGTGGGTCAGCAGGAGGGCGTCGACCTTGCGGATTGAATGCTCGATTGCCTGCATGCGGAAATCGGGCGACGTATCGACGAGTACGCGGAGATTCCCCGCCGAAAGGTAGATGCTCGAACGCCAACGCCGGTTGCGCGGATCGGCAGAGGTACAGACCGGGCATTCGCAGCCAATCATCGGCACGCCCGCGGAGGTGCCGGTGCCAAGGAACTTAATCGAGAAATCGCCCATGCCGCCCTTAGCGCGAAGCCGGAGGTTTTAGCAGTTCCGAAGGAATGACGGCGCCGCCACGCCAAGGCAAGGCGCCAAAAGCGTCCGCCACCGCACCCGCCAGAAAGAGCGAGCCGCAGACGATGACCGCGCCGTCCTTTTCGCCCGCCCAAGCCGAGGCCGCGGCAACGGCGTCGCGCCACGACGGGCAGGCTCCAGGCTCGGCAAAGCCAGCCTGGCGCATAAGCAGCTGGACGTCCCCCGCGGACGACGTGCGGGGCGAAGGCGTCTCAGTCGCCCACGCGCGGCGGATATGGGGCTTCAACGTGCGGAGAACCTTCAGGCAGTCCTTGTCGCCGCAAAAGCCCGCGACCAAGGCCAGGGGAACGCGCATTTTTGAAAGGGTCTCGGCCAACGCCACCGCCGCAGGGGGATTGTGCGCGCCATCGACGATGACGTCGGGGGCGGAAGACACCTTCTGGAAGCGACAGGGCCAGGAGACCTTTTCAAGTCCAGACTTGAAGGCGTCGTCTGAAATTGGAAGCCCCGTCGACTGGGAAAAAACCTCAAGGGCTGCGACGGCTGTCGCGAGGTTTTCGCGCTGGTACGCGCCGGAAAGCGGGAAAGCGATGCCAGAAACGGAGCGGAACTCGTCCTCAAAGGAAAATTTGGCGTCGCCCGCCTTGGACGTCCGCGACGCGACGGAAACCCCGATGGAAGGCGCCGGTGCGCCAAGCTCGGCGGCGCGGGCGCGGATGACGGCAAGTGCCTCGGGCTCCATCGCGCCGGTCACGACGGGGCGGCCCGCCTTGACGATGCCGGCCTTTTCAAAAGCGATTTTCGCGATGGTGTCGCCCAGGTACTCGCAATGTTCGAGACCGACGTTGGTGATGACGGAAAGGACGGGGAGAATGACATTCGTGGCGTCGAGACGTCCGCCAAGCCCGGTTTCTATGACCGCGAGTTTAACGCCTTCGGCGCGAAAGACTTCGAAAGCCAACGCGGTCACACACTCGAAAAACGTGGGGCCGGCGCCTTTGGCATCGAGGTCGCGGACGGCGGCCAGCACCTTGTCGAGCGCCGGTTCGAGAACGGCGTCCGCCACAGGTTCGCCGTCGATGCAAATGCGCTCGTTGAAATAGACGAGGTGGGGCGACGTGTAGCGACCGACTTTGCCGAATCCAGCGGACTGGAGGACGGCCGCCACCATGGCCGCCACAGAGCCCTTGCCGTTCGTTCCCGC
>JAZQOA010000109.1:0-8248 GCA_045627605.1 Kiritimatiellia bacterium
CGGGGCGGACGGTCGAGCGGAATTGCTTCAGGAACGCCGCCCAGATGTCGTCGAGCGCCTCGTAGAGCGCGACGGGAACCTGGCCGTTGATCCAGGCGCCGGTGCGTTCTCCCGTGTAGGTTTCGGAAAGGAGAACCGTCCTGGAGGCGTCCTGCTTGACGCAGCGGATGGCGATCGAGAGCTTGACGCGGGCCGTATGGCCGTCCTTCCTCACGGAAAGGAACTGCGGCGTCGTCTCCAGGACGGCCGCCGGACGTTCTTCGGGCAGCGGGGCGCGGAAATGACGGTCGACAAGGGCGTGGATTCCGCGCCCGGCGATTGTGCGCAGAGGCACCATGCCGACGGTCTGGGTGAGGCCGCCGCGTCCCATGTCCGTGGCGTAGATCCATTCCGCGAAGGGGGTGTCGTCCGATGCGATCGCGAAGTTGCGGTAAGGCGCGAATTCAGTCGAGATGTCCGGGCCGGACGTTTTTTGCGCGGGTTCGGCGAGCGGAGACTTCGAATCCAATGTGATGCCGAAGAAGGTCAGGCAGCCCGAGCAGAGCATGATCGGGACGACAAGCAAGGGGACGAGGCGCCTCATCATTTCTTCCTCCGCTCGACGGTGTTGCTCCAGAAAACGCGCTTCGTGGCGGTGTCGGTGAGCTCCAGGTTGAGCGTGTAGGTGTAGATCTTCCCGTCCTTCTCCTTGCGGAGTTCGCCGGTCAGCCAGAGGTCGGGGGCGTGGTAGGAGCCGAAGTTGTCGAGCCCGCCTTTTTCACCTTCCTCGTTTTCGCCCTTCATGAGGGCGTCGAGGATTTCGGGAGTGGCGAGCTTGTCCACCACGTCGAAGAGGCCGGTCTGCCGCAGGAGCGTCTGGATGTCGCGGGAAAGCTGACCCGTGGCGCGGCTGTCGGCGAGACCATCGCGCATGAGGTTCTTGATGGGCGAGGCGGCGATCAGCGGAAGCTCGGCCTCCTCGCCTTTTTCCTTGGCCTTCGCTTCAAGTGCGGCTTTCTTCTTGTCGTAGACGCGGGTGAAGGTCGGGTCGGTCTGGAGCTGCTGAAGGGCTTCGGAGGCCATCGTCTTCTTTTCGGACTGCGTGAGCTTGTCCGCGTCGCCGAGGAAAAGATCCTCGTTCGAGACGTATTGCGTGGCGCAGCCGCAAAACGCAGCGGCCGCGAGGAGGAGGGGGAGGATTGATGTTTTCATGGTTGGTGGTGGGGTTAGTTGGGAGGACAAAGGAGACCGCGGCTAAAGCCTTCGCTTTCAAGAGGTTCGCGTTTGGCTTTGTATTGTTTAAGAATTGAACTCAACTTGCTGGAATATTCGGAACGTTTCTTGGAATCCGAAACTTTCTGAATCTGCGCGTCCAGGCGGCTAATCTCGGATCGGCATTGATTGTTTTTGGAATTAAACTGCGATACTTGCGCGGAAGTGGCTTTTTTCCCCGAAGACACGACACTGCGAATCCAAGATAATTGTTGTGAAAGGAGACTCTCAAGTTTCGAGAAATCGATAGTCTCGGTCGTGTTTGGCGTAGGGGTGGGCTTTTCCGGCGCTTCCTTCTTCTTTGGCTGTTCGGCGGTCTTCTTATTTTCCTTCTTCTTGTCTTTTTCCTTGTCCTTTTTCTCGTCCTTGTCTTTTTCCTTCTTTTTGTCATTTTCTTTCTTCGGTGTTTCCTGCACCTTGTTGTCGCTTGCCTGCTGTTGAAGTTCTTTAATTTGGTCTTCTAATTCGTCGATGACGCAAGCTGTTCTAATTTCATCGGTCATTTCTTCTGCGGTTTGCGAGCATTTAGCTAATGCTGCAAGGACTTCATTGAATGAGCCAGGACCATGTCCATTTCCTCCTTCTTCCCCTTTTAGAACTTTAAGAAGATTTTCGATACTTGCCGTGGAGCCATCTCTTCCTGTACCTGCATAAGGTTCCCACTTGTTGTCATTCTTGTTCCATCTATGTGCCGTTCCATCTGGATATACGATTGTCTTGTCACCGGAAGGTGTTATTACTTCGATTGCAATGCCGTTCTTTATGAGAGTTGCCATATCATATGCGCTGAGTTCATTGTAACCATTTAGATGATTATGCTTCAATATGGTTTCGCCATTGCAAGAAGAGTCTTGGTAACCAGGTGTTGGTATATTGTTAATTTCGTTTTTACTGGAATCCGAAAATAAAGGGGAAACACAAATCCCCCGTGTGTAAAATCCCTTTTCAACATCCGCGTTGGCGAGTTCATTTTCTTGCTGTTCTATTTGCCCTTTTTTTGCGGGTTCAATCATAACAACATCACCAACTGCTTGTTGCAAGGCGCAAAGCGTTACCAAGACAATTGAAAAGTAAGTCTTCATTAGTGAAGAGAGTTCCAAATGTGGAGGATGCTCTTGACGATTGAGGCACCCGAGTTGATCGTGTCGAGGGTGTCGACGACGGAAGAACCGTTCGCGGTTGCGTTTGCCGTCCCTGCCGTGGCTGTCGCCGAAGGGACGGAAGACACGACCATCTGCTCGGCGGGATAGGGGCGCGGTGCGTTCACGGAGGCGACCGCTGACGCAGCCGATGCCGCATGGGCAATCGGCGTCTCGTCGGCCTCGTCTTCGTCCGCGTTTTCTTCGTCCTCCTCGTCCTCTGCCCCCGTGTCATTTCGCGGTTGTTTCTTCCCTGCATTCGGCGCGGCTTCTTCACCTTCTTTCGCCGGTTTTTCGGGTTCCGCGACGGGAAGCCCGAGGGAGGTTCCGAGCTGGCGGAAATAGCTTTCGGTGGTCGTCCCGGCATCGTCCTTCGCGGCATCGCCGAGGCCGAAATCGGGGTTGAAGTCGTGAGCCGAGAGGACCTGCGGCATGCCCTGGATGCGAGTGTAGCTGCCGCTGAGGTACTTGCCGTAGCCCTCGGCGCGGAGGATGCGGACGGAGTCATCCGTGTTGCCGGCCTTCTCGATGCGCTGCATGAGGAGGTCGAAGTGGCGGTCCTCCATGCGGAGTTTGCGGCCCTCCTCGTTCTCCTTGAGCACGGTCAGGAACGACGTGCCGTCCTCAAGCAGCGCCTCGGTCTCGAAAGGACGCATGAAGTCGCTTTCGATCCTGACGTGGTGGAGGCCGCGCCAGGTGCGGACGGCCAGGACCGGGGCGCCGGGACCGCCGGCGGTGCCGCGCGAGAGGCCATCGAGCAGGACGTTTGCGCCCGGAAGGTTGCAGCCGAAGCCGACCGTGATGTAGTCGGGGACGGTGACGTTGGCCCAGGACTCGGCGCTTTCACATGCCGCGAGGAACTTCTTAGCGGCGCCATCGACGAGGCGCTGGACGGCCTGGTTGTAGAGCGCGTCTGCACGGGCGGTGAGCATCTCCGTCGGGACGCTGTCGGACTTCGCGGTGAAGGTCTCGGCCACGACCGACTCGCCGAGCGGGAGCTGGATGGCGGAGAGGGTGAGGGACATCTGCGCAAACATGCGCTGGCGCGGGCCGTCGGTGCCGATGGTGTCGACAGAGGCTTCGTCGATCGACGCGGTTAGCAGGAGCTCGCCTTCGTTCGCGAGGGCGAGGTTGACCGCCGAGGAAGGAGGGAGCGGTTCGCCGTTGGGACCGCGGTTCTGCTCCGTGCCGACGCGGTCGTTTGGCTCGATGATGGCGAAGCGCTTCCCGGCGAGCTTGGCGCGGAGGCGCGAGCCAATGTTGGAGAGGGGTTTCGAAAACTCGTCGCCGGCGTGGTTCTGCACGACGAGCACCGTGCGCACGGGACGGGCCGCGACGATTCCGGGGAGCAGCAGGACGGCGGCGAGGAGAGCGGGGAGGACCATTGTCTTTGTCATGGCTTTGTTCCGGGGTGTGGGGGTTGCGTAGGGGATGGACGCCGACTACAGGGGGCGCAGGACGAGGCGGAAGTCTTCTGCGCCCTGGACCGGGCTGACGGCTTCAAGCTCGACGATGTCGCGCCCGTGAAGCGTGAGGATTTTCCAGAGCGGTTTGGCGGCGGTGATCTCCATGCCGTTCCCGTCGATCCACTGGAAGCGATACTGGAGCTGCCGGTTGGCGCGTTCGAGATTTTCAAGGCGGACCTGCACGCGCAAAAAGCCCTCCGGTGTCTCGATGCTTGTGTCGCGGTGCGCCTTGAAATGGGAGGCGAAGGCTGGATTGTTGACGAGAATCGTCCCGTCGTCGATGCGCGTGCCCGATGTCGCGGCGGAGAGACAGCCCCCCGCAAGGAGGATGCCGATGGCGAAGACGGGGGCAAGATAGAGGAGTCGTTTCATGGCGTGTTTTAGAAGGCGAAGTTGATGACAGGGAAGAAAGGCATGGTGGAATCTGAATTGCAGTTGGCCAGGCCGATTTGGAGGCCTTCAAGGGACTGCGCGGAATTCCAAAGTCCGATCTGGACGCCCGAACCGGTCTCGGCGATGTTGAAAAGGCCGATTTGAAGACCGTCGAGACGGGCGGCGCGGTTGACAAGGCCAAGTTGGAAACCGGCCATGGTGCCGTCGGTGATGTTGACAAGGGCGGATTGCAAACCAACGAAATCGCGTTCCGAACGGTTCATGATGCCGGCGAACTGCAGGGCGCCCTCGGACCAGCCGACCTTGTTGTAGAAGCCGGCGGACTGGATGCCGACGAATTCGCCTGTCGTCTCGTTGCCGATGGAGCCGAAATCAAACCCGTACATGTTGCGGTGGCGGCCGACGAGAAGGTTGATGCGCAAAAAGACGACGTCCCAGTCGCAGGGGGGAAATTCCGCGGCGGGGAAGAGACTCAGCGAAAAGGGGAGGAGACCGCCGGACGGCGGGAGTTTCGGCGGGGTCAGTTCGCGGACGACGGGTTGCGTGGTGCTGCGTCCGCCTGTCCCGTATTCGCGGACGGTTGGTGTTGCGGCTCGTGACGGCAGGACTGATGCGGCCGACAATGCCGCAGCCAGCAAAAAGACCTTGCAAAAGGCGCTGGACGAGAGGCCCGACCCCGAAGCGCAAGATGTTTCGCTTCCGTGTGATTGGGGACGCACGGGAAAACGTCCCATGCGTTTTTGCCCGGCCGTTGCCTCGGGGCGAACTTCCGCCCCGTTGGCAAAACTTGTTTTGTCCGTCATCTGATGCCTCGTTTCCCTTGGAGGTTTTCAGAGGCATGCCCAAGGTAAAAAAACAGCGTGCCTCGTCATCGAAATCTCATCGGAGGCACCGCTAAGAGCCCGTTTGGAAAAATCGAAGACGGGCACGCAAGATGTGGACAATACACCTTGCGTAGCCACATCTTCGCATCCAAACTGAAAATTAGCGGTTTTCCGATGATGCGATAGATGTGCTTGCGCACATTGTAAACGACGTGCGATATTGATGAAGGGCGTCGCACGAAGCCAGACTTAACGTCGCATGGTTGTTGCCTGCCGCCCGCCTTTACGGTGCCGACCAATTCCAACCACGTTGACGAAGATTATGCCAAATGAAGTGGTTTTTGTCAAATAAAGGCAACCGCGGAATTATGTTTGAGTTATGTTTAGGAGGATGAACTCAAGATAGGCGGCGTTCTCCGGCTTCCAGCGTTGCGCATTACCGAGGGATTTGGTCGGGCGGCGGCAGATGCTCGAGGTCGTAGCGAAGCATCTTGTAACTCCTGAGCTTTCCTCTCACATACGGGGAAAGGTTCCTTAATACATTCGTGTGGCTGTTCAAATTGTAAAACCACTCGTACGCCTTAAGCTCGTCGTGCTGGATGCGGGCGATGTCGTTGAAGTTCGTGATGAACGTCCGCGTCCCCTCCCAGTAGTTCGTGCCGCCGACGATGATCCAGTCGTCGAAACAGAGCATACAGTTCTGGATGTCGGGGACGCGGTAGTCGTCGAAGACCGCGTGGTCGGGCGGCCGACTCGTCGGCGTAATGTAGTCGAAAAGGTTGAGAATGGAAAGTCTATGCATTGAGTTTCGACCCGTCCACCAGTTGTTCGTATAGGCCAGGAGGAGGTGTCGCCCCAACTTGCTGAAGAAGACGCTGTTGGACGGGTTTTCCCAGTCCTGCCATTCCCCGACGCGCCTGACCATAATGTTCGAGGAGGCCGCCTGCCCCCAGAGGACTTCGTCGACGACGAATTCCGCCGAGCGCCCGTCATTTGTCGAGACGACCGTGCCCGTACAGATGAGATCGCTCACGGCGACCTGGTGCACGAAATGGTTTACTAAGTAAACCTGTAATGAATCTTCCGATTTGATACGCTGCTGCGGAGTCCTCATCCAGGCGGGGCGGGCGACTGCGTTGCCCGCTAAAAGCAGCAGTGAAAAAGCGAAAAGACAGGAAACTTGCACGGCGTTGCGCATAGTAGACCTCATTTCTTTGGAAGGATGAACTCAAGATAGGCGGCGTTCTCCGCCTTCCAGAAGAACGACCAGAAACGGTTGAAATGCATCGGGGGACAGCGATAATATCCGTCGTCCATGATATGATAGCCGCAGTTGCAACTGTTGTGTGCTCCGTCCGTGGTCGCCGCTTCGGGCACAAGTCCCAGCGTATGGCCGCACTCGTGGACAACAACATGGGTGATGTATTTTACCATGTTGGTCACGGGGATGGGAAGCACGACGTCGCCCCAATCGTTTTTACCGTTTACACTGGGAAGTTCGGCATAATAAACGCCATACTTGTTCGTTAGCGATTCATGGAACGCCGAGAGGTACACCCCGGCCGTGCCGGTCGGCGCGTTGTTCATGGGGTGGCAGTGTTCGTTTGGCGTGCTGCCGAGGCTGTTGTCGTTTGGCGCGTAGCAGCCCGCGTGGATCACGATTGTCTTGTGGGGCTGCGGCACGTGCGCCTCCGGGCCGACGAAGACGATGTTCGCGCCCCGCGGGAACATAGACTGCGCGTTGGCGACGACCGAGGCGAAGGCCGCCCGCGCCTCAGCAAGGGTGCAGCCGGCCCAAAGCGCGACGTTGGTCGCCGGCAAGTCATCCGTCCCCGGGTAGGCGAACGCCAGGGGCTGGCGGAACTCGGCCAGCGCGGCGGCGTCCCACGCGACCTGGACGTACTGCGGGATGTTGACGGTCGCCGGGAACTCGGCCGTCACGTTGCCGTCCTCGTCGAGGATTCGCGCGACGACCGTCGCGAAGGGGGGCGGGACGTATCCGCCTTTTGCCACGGCGGGGAGCCTCCGCGCCAGCTCCAGCGTCTGCCCGGCGCCGTCCGCGCCGTATGCGTAGGCGAGCGTGTCGACGCCGTCGGCGCTCCGACTCGACTTGTCCGCCTTCATGTCCCACGAAAGTGTCGCCACGCCATCGTGAAGGGGAGCCCGCTTTTGGACGCCCTGGGTGCCGGGGTCGAGGTCGAGCCACGCGAGGTGCTGGAGGCCGTACGACGCGGTCTCGCGGACAACTTCGACCTCCAGTTGGCGCGCGGCTTTCCCGTGTTCGTCGCCGTCCCCGCCGGTGTGCGCGGGGCAGCCGACCTCAACCGTCAGGTTGGTCGCCCCCTCGGCGAGCGTGACGCGGTTCGTGAAGCCCTCGCAGAAGTGGACGTGCGCCCGGGCGAAGAGCCCTTCGGGCGGGTTGACGCCGGCTTGCGCGAGAAGCGTCACGCCAACGCAAAGGGGATCGCGCCGCCAGGGGACTGTCGCGGCGACCCCGTTTCCAAAGACGGAAAAGGGGTTGTAGTACAGGTATGCCGGCTGCTCGCAGCTCCAGAGCAGATTCGAGGGGGCGCCCGCGACGAAGGGCGCGAGGGTCGCCCGGACAACGGCGGCTTCGCCCCGGTGGACGGTTGAAAACGGCGGATCGAGAAGGAGGTTCGGCGTGACGATCCGCGCCTCTCCGCCTGCCGACCCGGAGTCGTCCGCCGCGGGCGCGGCCAGGAGCAGGCGCGGGGTCGCTCCGCCATGGTGCGCCGCGAAGATGCCGTCGCCGTCCTCGAGGACGACGCCCGCCGAGGTTTCGATGGAAAGCCGCACCGGAACGCCGCGGGTCGAGAGGCGGACGTCCCACTCCCCGCCGGACGGCAGGGAGAAGGTCCGGCTCCCGGCTTCCCCCAGGAGCAGCGGCAGGTCGCCAATCCTCAAGACGGCCTTGTTCGACGGCGGTGTTGCCTCCGCCAGGGTGACTGTCGCCGTGCGGTCGCCCTCTTCGGCGTTGAAAAGGCGATGCGCACCGTATTGCGCCGCCGTCCAGCCGTCCGGCACGCCGTCGCCGTCGGTGTCGGGGTCGAGCGGGTCGGTGCCGTCCGCCAGCTCGTCGGCGTCCGAAAGGCCGTCGCCATCGGTGTCCGCGAGGCGCGGGTCGGTGCCGTAAAGCCTGACCTCCTCCCAGTCG
>JAZQOA010000110.1:0-3301 GCA_045627605.1 Kiritimatiellia bacterium
CTGAAGAAGCTGCCGAAGTTCGTCGCGGACGGCGGCACCTTCGCGACGACCTTCCTCTCCGGGGTCGTCGACGCCAACTCGCTTGTCTTCCCAGGCGGCTTCCCCGGACCCTTCCGCAAGCTCTGCGGCGTCTGGGCCGAGGAGATCGACTACCTCTACCCCGACGAGCGCAACTCTGTTTCCTTCGCGGCCGGCAATTCCCTCGGGCTTTCGGGCACGTTCGCGCTCCGCGACATTTGCGAGGTTGTCCACGCGGAAGGCGCCGAAGTCCTGGGCGCATACGGCGGCGACTTCTATGCGGGTTCCCCCGTCGTCACGCTCAACCGGTATGGCCGGGGGTGCGCCCTCTACATTGCCGCCCACGGCGACAACGACTTCTACGCGGCCATTCACGCCTCTCTCATCTCGTCGCTCGGCTTGCGCCGCGCCATCGCCACCGATTTGCCCGAAGGCGTCTCGGCGACGATGCGTGAAAAAGACGGCAAGACATACGTCTTCGTCCAGAACTACTCCAACGAGTCGCGCGACATCGATCTTGGCGCAACCCCGCGCACGGATTTGCTTTCCGGCAAGGTCCTCTCCGGCAAAGTCACGCTCACGCCCTACGGCGTGCTGGTGCTGGCGTAATCTATTCGCAACGGCTTTTGCTGTCGGGAGTTTCAAGCGCATCGCCGCCATTGGGGGGATGCGCTTCGGCGTTTTCGCATCTACCGGAACAGTGTTGCGCTGTCTTGGAAACGGGGGTCGACAAGCACGTCAAAAGCGGCTTTGTCGGCCTTGTCGGCGTTGACAAGGCTGGCCTCGACGTTGTCGACGATGTGGTCTGCGGCGGCGCGGTTGACGGAAAAGGCGCGCAGCGTGGGGACGATGACGAGCGCCAGCAGGGCGCAGGCGACGAGGACTTCGACAAGGGTGAAGCCGTCTTCCTGGCGGTGTCTTTCGCGCATGGCGCAACTTAGTTGGCCGAGATGCCCAGCAGATCGAGAATGCGCGTGAGATCGTCGTTGTCGGCGTAGTCGATCTCGATCGTGCCCTTGGCGCGCTTGCCGTTCGCGAAGGTGATGCTCGGGCGCAGCCTGACGGGTGCCGCGAAGAACTGGTGCATCTTGTCGAGCAGGAACTTCGCATGGCTTTCGGGGATGTCGATCTTGCGGGTGACGGGCGCGGTCTTTTCCTCGTCGCGGCGGGCGATGGCACGTTCCAGTGCGCGGACGGACTGTCCCTCGACAACGCATTTGCGGGCGAGGAGCGTCTGCTCCGTCTCGTCGGCGAGGGAGAGAAGCACCTTGGCGTGGCCGACGGAAAGCTGCCCGACGGAAACAAGTTGCTTGACTTCGTCGGGGAGCTCAAGGAGTCGCAGGGCGTGCGCGACGCTGGCGCGGTTCTTGCCGACGCGGTCCGCCACCTCCTGCTGCGTGAGGTTGAAGCTGTCGACAAGCGTCTTGTAGCCTTCGGCTTCTTCGATGGCGTTGAGGTCGTCGCGCTGGACGTTCTCGATGATCGCCATTTCGGCGGCTTCGCGGTCGCTGACGTTGACGATCCGCACGGGGACCTCATCAAGCCCCGCCTCGACGGCGGCGCGCAGGCGGCGTTCGCCCGAGATCAGCTCGAAGCCGCCGCCCTTGGATTCTGGAATGCGGCGGCAGGTCAGCGCCTGGATGAGCCCGTGGACCTTGATTGTCTCGGCAAGTTCGTGGAGGGACTCGGGGTTGAAAGTGCCGCGCGGCTGCCAGGGCGAACGCTGGATGAGCGAGGTCTTGACCTTGAGGATTTCCTCTCCTGAAGGGGGGGGCTGGACAGGCGCCTCGGCGGGCGCGGCCTGGGCGGGGGCCGCGCTTTTGGCGGCATCCGCCCCGCTCTTGATTGCCGAGACGATTTCGTTGCGCGCGTTTTTCGCCGCCTGTTCGCGCTCGGCGGTGGCCTGCGCGGAAATGAGGGCGTCAAGCCCGCGGCCGAGCCCGGCGTGGTGGGGCTTTGCGGGTGCGGAGGCTGGCTTGGGCATGATCAGCTTGCCGGGCTTGCGCTCGGGCGCGGCCTGGGTTTTCGCTGTGACAGCCGTCTTCGCCTTTGCAGACGTTGGCTTGGCCGAAGCCGTTGCCTTCGCCTTTGCCGGCGCGGATTTGCCCTTGGGTGCTGGTTTGCTTGCCATAGCCTTGTCTCCGGGTTGTTGTTTTAGACGTTGAAGAGGAACTCGACCATGTCGCCGTCCTGCATCTCGTATTCCTTGCCTTCCTCGCGGAGGAGGCCGAGGTCGCGACAGGCCGATTCGCCGCCGTTCTTGACGAAGTCCTCGTAGCGGACGACCTTCGCGCGGATGAAGCCGCGTTCGAAGTCGCTGTGGATGACGCCGGCGCACTTGGGCGCCTTCCAGCCGCGCTTGAAGGTCCAGGCGCGGACCTCCTTGGGACCGGCGGTGAGATAGGAGGCAAGTCCCAGCGTGTGGTAGCTTGTCTTCACAATGACGTCGAGACCGCTTTCCTCAATGCCGTAGGAAGCGAGGAATTCCGTGCGCTCCTCGTCGGAGAGTCCCGACATGTCCTGCTCGACCGCGGCGCAGATGCGTACGCATTCGGAACCGACGGACGACGCATGGGCGCGGAGGGCCTTCACGAAGTCGTTGTCTTCGGTGATGGCGTCTTCGGAGACGTTGGCGACATAGATGACTTTCTTGTCGCTGAGGTAGCGGCCTTCGGCAAGGGCGGGCTGGAGGGCGTCTTCATCGTGTTTCGGGAAGGTGCGGACGGGCTTCCCGGCGTAGACATGTTCCTTGAGCTCCTCGAGGATTTCGAGCTCGGGGCGGGACTTGGGGTCTGAACGCGCAATCTTCGAGAGCCGCGCGATGCGGGCTTCGAGAATCTCAAGATCCGAGAGCATAAGCTCGTTTTCGATGATGCCGACGTCGCGGACGGGGTCGATCGATCCCTCGACATGGACGATGTCGCCGTTTTCAAAGCAGCGGACGACTTCAAGGATTGCGTTGGCATCGCGGATGTTGGAAAGGAACTTGTTGCCAAGGCCTTCGCCCTTGCTGGCGCCCTTGACGAGTCCGGCGATGTCCGTGAACTCGACCGTGGCGTTGATGATGTTCTGCGGGTGGACCATGTCGGCCAGCACGGCAAGGCGCGGGTCGGGCACGGGGACGATGGCCGTGTTGGGCTCGATTGTGCAGAAGGGAAAGTTCTCGGCCTTGGCGTTCTGCGTGCGGGTCAAGGCGTTGAAGAGCGTGGATTTGCCTACGTTGGGGAGGCCGACAATGCCGACGGAGAGTGACATTTCAGTTGGGAGTTAAGAGTTGAGAGTT
>JAZQOA010000111.1:0-5989 GCA_045627605.1 Kiritimatiellia bacterium
GGCGGCGGGGCCGAAAGCACCGCCGCCTTTTCGTTGTCCCCAGCAGGGAGGACCGTGCGTCACTCCCGGACGAGTGCCGCCGCCAGTTCGGCGATTTGGGCACGCGTGGCATCCGTCATGGCGCTGCGGAGCGTCACGACAGGCTCGACATAGCGGATGTCGGGGCACCCCGCGAGAAGGGATTTCATAATCTTCGCCGCCAGCGGCGCCCACGTGCCATTCTCGATCAGGGCGATGTCGCGGTTCTTGAAGGCGCGGTCGGACAAGTGCTGGATGAAGTCGCGCATGAAGGGGAATATGCCGCTGTTGTAGGTGGTGGTGGCCAGCACAAGCTTGCCGTAGCGAAAGGCGTTGGCAACGGCTTCCGCATGGTCGCCGCGGGCAAGGTCGACGACGGCGACATCGGGGCAGCCGCGGGAAAGCAATTCGTCGCGAAGCAACATCACAGCCTCGCGGGTGTGGCCGTACACGCTCGTGAAGGAGATCGCCACGCCTTCGGATTCGGGCGCGTATGAACTCCACGTCTGGTACTTCCCGACGGCATGCGCGATGGAGTCCCCTTCGAGGACAGGGCCGTGCAACGGGCAGATTCTCTCGATCTGGAGACCTGCCGCCTTCTTGAGAAGCGCCTGGACTTGCAGCCCGTACTTGCCGACGATGCCGATATAGTAGCGCCGCGCGTCAAAATCCCAGCCCCGCGGATCTTCGACGTCCGTCGCGCCGAACTTGCCGAAGGCATCGGCGGAGAAAAGCGTCTTGCAGGATGCGTCATAACTGACCACAACTTCGGGCCAGTGCACCATCGGGGCGGCAACGAAACGCAGGTTGTGGTGGCCAAGTTCGAGGATGTCGCCCTCGTCCACGATGAAACGCCGCGGCGCAACGTCCTTTCCGAAGAACTGCTCCATGGCCTTGAAAGACTGCAACGACGACACCACGGTGACATCAGGGTATTTTTCAAGGAACCGGGCGATGTTGGAGGAGTGGTCAGGCTCCATGTGGTGGACGACAAGATAGTCCGGCAAACGTCCCTCCAGTGCCTTTCCGACATTGTCGAGCCAACTGTCGCCAAAGCGGGCGTCAACCGTGTCGAGAACAGCTATTTTCTCATCAAGGATAAGGTACGAATTGTAAGCCATCCCATAGGGAACCTCATACTGGCCCTCGAAAAGGTCAACGTCGTGGCTGTTGACGCCGACGTTCACAATGCCGTTTCCCAATTTCATTTTCTCCTCCTAACTGTCGAATTGCCCAAACGTCCTTCAACAATAGCAAGTCCGCGCCCCCATGTCAAATCCGCGGCGACAAGCGCTACAAGGGATTGCGTGGCCGACGCGACGCGGCAAATCGGAGAACGCGGCAAAAATGACGCGCAAATATGGTAAAATACTTTGAAATGGAAATCCGCAATTTTGGCATCTGCGGCGCAAACAGCGCCCAAATCCTCGAACGGGAGCTCCCCGAAGTCGAGAAATTCCACCCCACCCTCTCGATTGTGCTGTCGGGCACAAACGACTGCGGGAACAAGGACGCCCTCCTTCCGCCCGCAGCCTTCAGGCGCAACATCCGCGAAACCTACGCGCGCCTCAACGCCATGGGATCGCGCATCATCGCCCTGACCCTCCCGCCCCTCATCGACAGGTCTTTCCGCGCGAGTTTCGGCGAGGCCCCTTTTGGCGGTCTCATGCCCAACGAACGCATCCAGGCGCTCAACGCCATCGTCCGCGAGGAGGCCGCCGCCGCAGGGGCGTCGCTCCTCGACCTCTACGCCATCTTCACCCGGCAGGACCTCGAATCCATCTACGGCGACATCCGCCATCGCCGCAACTACGGGGGCGTCGACGATGGTTGCCACCCGACGTGCGACGGCTATCGCAAAATGGCCTTTGAAGTCCTCCGCCGGATCAACGAGCTTGGAGCCGACACGTCGCGCATCGCCTGCGTGGGCGACAGCATCACCTACGGCGCCTACGAACGCGGCGGCGGCGCAGCCGACCGTACCGGACTGAACTATCCCGGCCTCCTGCACTTGATGCTCGAACCAGAACAGGCCAAAGCCCGGGAGGCGACGGCCACCGCCGCCAAGGCCGTGATCTACCAGCTGTCGCTCCGCGCCTTCACACCCGAAGGCACCCTCGCGGCGGCGGCGAACCGCCTCGATGAAGTCGCGGCAACCGGCGCCGACATCGTCTACCTGCTGCCCATCGTCGAGGCCGACCGCGACGCCAACCGCGACCACTGGAGCGCGCGGCAGAAGAAGTCCGGCTGCGAAAACCCCCGCAATCCCTACCGGATGGCCGACTACTACAAGATCGACCCTGAATACGGCGACGACAACGACCTGAGGGGGTTCGTGGCCAAGGCCCATTCGCTCGGGCTCAAAGTCATGCTCGACCTCGTCTACTTCCACGCGGGCCCGACCTTCGCGGCGCGACACCCGACATTCGTGAGGCGCAATCCCGACGGCACCCCGCTCGACGGCGACTGGTGCTTCCCCGAGCTGGACTTCTCCAACCCCGAACTCCGCGAGCATCTCTGGGGCAACATGGAATATTTCGTCAGGGAATTCGACGTCGACGGCTACCGCTGCGACGTGGCCGACCGCATCCCGACCGACTTCTGGGAGGAGGGCCGCCACCGCATCGAGAAGATCAAGCCCGGCGTCGTCATGCTGGCCGAAGGCGTCCTGCCCGAAGCGCAAATCGAGGCCTTCGACATGGGCTACTGCTTCGCCAACTCATTCCTCGAGTCAGTCCTGTCGCGCGACCAGGACGCCGAAGACTACGCCAACGTCTTCAGGGAATGGGAAGCGCGCATGCCCCGGGGGACGCGACTTCTCCGCAACTTCGACAACCACGACATCTCGACGGACAAGTTCGAGTCGCGCCTTGAAAACATCTATGGGCAAAGCGCCGTGGACATGCTCCTCGCGCTCATCTTCACCGTCGGCGGCATCCCCTTCCTCTACTGCGGCGTCGAGCACAACGACTGCGCCCGCCACTCGCTCTTCTCCAACAAGGGCGAACTGGTCATCGACCGCGGACGCGATTCGCGTGCCCGCCTCGCCCTGCTCCGCCGCCTTGCCGACCTCCACCGGCGCGAACCGGCGCTTCTTGAAACGCACAGGGAATTCATCCGCACAAACTATCCGGGCGAAGTCCTCGCCTACGTCGCGGAAAAAGACGGAGACCGTCTCCTTGCTGCTTTGAACTTCACAACCCATCCGGTAAGAGTCTCGCCCTCGGGCGTGGTCGTCGACGGCGCAGAGACATTGCTTGCGGCCAGGGCCGAGGTCTGCGGTGGCGAAATAGAGCTCGGCCCCTATGCCTTCGCCCTCCTCCGCCTCAAATAGCCCACACTCTCCACTCCCAACACTCAACTGCCATGCTCCTCTACATCGTCAGGCACGGCGCACCCGACTACGCAACCGACAGTCTCCTGGACGAAGGCCGCCACCAAGCCGAACTTGTCGCCGCCCGCCTCAAAATCTGCGGAATTGACGAAATCCACGCCTCGCCCATGGGACGCGCCCGCCAAACGGCCCAACCCCTCGCGGACGCTCTCGGGCTTGATGTCGTAATCGAGGACTGGGCCCACGAAATCGGGGAGGAAAGCGCAACGCGGTATCCCGACGGCAAGCTCAAGCCCGTGTCATTTGTCCACCCCGCCCACTTTCACCAGGAAAAATACCGGCCGTTGTCAACGCGCCAGGCCTTCGGCGAGGTCGAAGGCTTCACGGACAACGCCTACAGGGACCGACATGCTTTTGTCACCGCCGGGCTCAACGGCTTTCTCGAACGCCTCGGCTACAAGCGCAACGCGGATGGGCTCTACACAATCGTCGCGCCAAACGACCGCCACGTGGCGCTCTTCTGCCACGGCGGCATGTTGCGCATCCTCATCTCGCACCTCTTTGACATCCCGGTGCATCTCCTCGCGGCCTCGCTCGTCGCCCACTTCACGGGTGTCACGTTGATCAGCTTCGGGATTGGCATGGGCGGCGGAGACATTACCGCGCCGAAACTCCTGACACTCGGCGACATCGGGCACCTCTACGCCGACGGCAAGCCCCTGCGTTACGCCATGGCGGACGAAGCGTTTTTCTTTTAGCAAGATTAGCCGGATGGTAGGGGCAGAGGGACTCGAACCCACGACCCGCTGATTAAGAGTCAGCTGCTCTAACCAACTGAGCTATGCCCCCGGGGTCGTAAAAAAATGGAGCGAGCGAAGGGATTCGAACCCTCGACCACCACCTTGGCAAGGTGGGACTCTACCAGCTGAGTTACACTCGCATCGCAAAAACAATTTAAATAATATACTCCTCTTCGCCGAAAATTGCAAGTCAATTTTGATTGATTTTGATTTCCCTTTTCATTTCAGAACTCAAGCGCCCCTGTGGCGCGCATTTCGTCGAACTGCCGCTTTATCTCGCCGGAGAGCACCTCCTCGTAGAACGTCTTGTTCTCCGGGTCGTCGGAATAAACTGAAACCAGGCGCAAGACCAGGTTCGAGACGGGCGGGGCTGAATAATGGTCGATGGCATAGGCCCGAAGCGGGGTTCGTGTCGCCGACACGGCGTTGGGCAGGTCTGCTTTTGCCGTGGCGTTGGTCCGGGCATCTTCGGCAACGAAATTCATAATTACCGCACATGCGTTACTGTAGAGTCCTGTTGCAGCATGGCAACAGATGGACAACATGACAAACACGTATAGTGCAAAATGCCTCATGGCTTATCCTCTCATTTCGGCAATTCGTTTGGCGGCGGCAGTTTGAAATTATAATAACGCATCCACATATAAACATAAAGTTCAGACCGTATCTTGCGGGGAAGCCGCCGGTAAAAATTCGTGTTGGCGTGACTTAGGTTGTAGAGCCACTCATACGCCTTGCGTTCGTCCTGCTGGAATTTCGCGATCTCAAGGAAATTCGTGATGAACGTCCGCGTCCCCTCCCAGTAGTTCGTGCCGTTCTCGACGATGTAGTCGAAGCTGATTACCCCGTCGCGTGGAATGCAAATGCGGTGGTCATCAAAGACGGCTTGGTCGGGCGGCCGGCTCGTCGGCGAGATGAAGTCGTAGAGGTACCGCGTGGAATTTCTGATGAAGGCGTGGTCCCTGAGATCTCCCCACCAGTTATTCGTGAACGCCACGACAAGGTATCGTTCATCTATGTGGAATTCCTCCAACGGCAATCTGTCAACACGGCGAATCGTGATGTTGGAAGAGGCCACGTATCCCCAGAGAATTTCATCCACCGCGAACTCAGCAGACCACCCCTTGTTGGTGGAGAGGACCGTTCCCGTGCAGATGAGGTCGCCGACGGCGACCTGATGGGGGAAAAGCCACGTCACTTCGCTACTCTTGAAAGGCGGTTTCACGTTGGGATTGTTGGTGGGGAAGAGGCTTTCCCAGGCGCCGGGATAGGCGTTCGCAGTCAATGTGAAAGTCCCAAGGGCAAGAAGCGCCACCATCGTTGTCGTTTTCATGGTGTTGGATTTTCCTTTCGCTTAAAGACAAAACGCAGGTAGCCGTCGTTCGACGGATTCCAGAAGAGGTATGGCATCGACCTAAGGTACATCGGAATTTGCCTGGTGGCTCCCCTATCCATGTGGTGATTGCCGCAGCTGCAGTTGTTGTGGGCGTGATCCTGGGAGGCGGCATCGGGTACAAGCCCCATCGCATGGCCGCACTCGTGGAGCACCACGTAGGAGATGAAACGGGCAAGATGACCCACGCCCAACGGGAGGTCGAACTGGCTCCAGTCGTTTTTGAAGTCTTCATAAACTGTTCCGCAGTCAGCAAGGTAACGTGAAAATTGCGACGGAATCGACTCCCGTATCGCCGAGAGGTACACGCCGGCTGTTCCCCACGGGGAGTCGTTCATGGGGTGGCACTGGTTGTTCGGCGTGCTGCCGAGGCTGTCGTCGCCGGGGGCGCAGAACCCGGCGTGAATCCCGATTGTCTTGTGGGGCTGGGGCACGTGTGCGCCG
>JAZQOA010000112.1:0-10602 GCA_045627605.1 Kiritimatiellia bacterium
AAGGCCGTCGAGGTCGCGCATCTTGTCGCGGTCGGTCTGCAGGCGGCCGATGAACCAGGTGCCGCAGTTGGAGAGCCCCTTGTAGTCGAGGTCGACGGGGTTCTGCGTGGAGAGGACAATGCCAAGGCCGAAGGCGCGCGCCTGCTTGAGGAGCATGAGCATCGGAGCCTTGGAGGGCGGGTTGGCGTTGGGCGGGAAGTAGCCGAAAATCTCGTCCATGTAGAGCAAGGCGCGGAGACTGCCGGTGCCGCTCTGGCGGCGCATCCAGGCCAGCGTGGCGTTGAGCACGGCGGTCACGAAAAACATGCGTTCGGCATCGGAGAGGTGCGCGATCGAAAGAACCGAGACGCGCGGCTTGCCGGCATCCGTCCAGAGCAGGCGCTGGATGTCGAGCGGCTCGCCTTCGCGCCAGGAGGCGAACGACGGCGAAGCGAGGAGGCCGTTGAGCGCCATGGCGAGCTTCATGCGGTCCTTGGACGGATAGAAGCTCTCCACGTCGAAGACGCCGACCTTCTGGAAGGGCGGGTTGGCGACGAAGCCGATGAGGCGGGCGAGGTCGAGTTCGCGCCCGGCCTTCCACTCCGAGTAGAAGATGGAGGAGAGGAGGATGTGCTCGCGCGACTGCATCGGGTCCGCCGCGACGCCGACGAGCCCCAGCAGGCTCGAGACGTTGTTGACGATCGTATCGCGGAAAGTGATCTCGTCGACGCCCTGCGGCGGGTCGAAGGAGCGAAGAATCTGGAGCGGGCGCCCGGTGGTGTCGCCCGGCGTGTAGACGGCGAAGTCGGCCGACCTCGAAAGCAGGCGGATGCGCTCGCCGTCCTCGGCCCACTTGGAGAGGCCCGTCCGCCAGTTTTCGGCGGTCTTCGCGGCGAAGGCGTCGGGGGTGAGCCCTTCGCGCGCGGCCTCCTCGACGTCGATCCACGGGCGGAAATCAGACGGCGCGAGGTTCGGGAACTGCAGGAGGATGTTCGCCAAGTCGCCCTTGGGGTCGATCAGGATCGACGGGACGCCGTCGATGGCGGCTTCCTCGATGAGGTCGATGGCGAGGCCGGTCTTGCCGGAGCCCGTCATGCCCACGATCACGCCGTGCGTGGTGAGGTGCTTGGAGTTGTAGAGCAAGAGGTTGGCTTCCTCGCTTTTCTCGCGGCCGAGGTAGAATACGCCGAGTTTTTCAAAGTCCTGCATTTGCGTTTTTCCTGTTTTCAGTGCGTTTTTCCTACTTTCTGCGCCCCATCAGGCGGAGAATGTAGAGGAACATGTTGACGAAATCGAGGTAGAGGTTGAGCGCGCCGATGACACCGGCCTTGCGCACGGTCTGGTCGTCGAGCCTGCCGCTGTTTTCGGCGAGGGCGCGGACCATCTTGGCGTCGTACATCGTGAGCCCCGAGAAGAGCACGACGCCAACGACGCTGGTGATCCAGTCAAGGAGGCTTGAGCGCATGAACAAGTTGACGAGCGAGGCGAGAAGAAGACCCAGCACACCCATCAGGCAGATCGAGCCGATGCGCGAGAAATCGCACTTCGAGAAGGTGCCGTAAAGCGCGAAGCCGCCGAACATTCCCGCCGTCAGGAAAAAGACGCGCTGGACGAGTTCGAGCTTGTAGGCGACGAAGACAACGGAAAGCGTGAGCCCGTTGAGCGCCGCGTAGGCGATGAAAAGCGTCCCCGCCACGGCCGCCGAAATCTTGTTGATCGCAGCCGAAAGGGCGATGACGAGCACCATTTCGGCGATGACGCAGATCGCCATGCCCGGTCCCGCGAACAGCTTCTGGCAGAGCCCGTGCGAAAAGGCCTGCCAGGCGACGACGCCCGAAAGGCAGAGGCCCGCGCACATCCAGCCGTAAACATGCTGGAAGACATCCGACACGGAGCGCTCGGCCTCGCCGTAGGCCGGCGCCTGGTAGCCGCCTTTTTCAAAGTCGATCATGGTATGCCACCGGTTTGCCGCGCCACGCGCTACAGCTTGTCGACGGTCACGACGGGAATGTCCTTCGGCGCGTCGACGAGCGGCGAAAGGTCCTTTTTGTCGAACTTGTAGCCCGACTTGCCGAGCGGCCACAGGAGCGGCGCGCAGTTGAGGATTGTCGCGGCGAAGCCCTGGTCCGTCGCCGCCGCGTTGCCGGTGTGCGACGAGTTCCACGCCTCGTTCTCGATGACGTAGGGCTTGCCGTCGTAGCCGATCGCGTTGAGCGTGTCGATGAACTTGCGCCAGTCGATGCTGTCGCTGCCGCCGAAGCCGGGGAGCGCGGGGTCGTAGTTGTGGCGGTCCCATTCCGAGGCGGTCGTGGGGATGCCCGCCTTGGCGGCGAGCTTCGGGTCGACCTTCTGCACGGGGAAGAGACGGCCCCAGTGGATGCCGAGCGCGTCGTAGCGGTTGCGCGTGCCCTTGATGTGGATGCGGCGCAGGCGCGACGGGTCTGTGTTTTTGACGACGTCGCTCGGGTCGATGTGCTGCCAGGCGTCGTGCGAGGGGTCGTAGGTCTCGGCATGGGCGCGGCTTGGAATGAGCGCGTACATCAGCTTGCGCGCCGCGAGGGTGCACGGGAGGTTGTTGTAGGTCTGCGGCTCGCTCAGCGGCGTCCAGCCCTCCATCGGGCAGTTTTCGTAGGTGACCGTGACGCCCAGATCCTCGGCGTACTTGATAATCGGCGTGAAAACCTTCTTGTAGAGGGCGAGGTTCTTCTCGAAGCCGCCGTCCTGGCGGCCGAGCTTGTGGTTGTAGCCGACAAACGTGCCGGCGACGACATCCGCCTTGTCGCCGCCCAGCAAGTAGGCGATGCGGATGAGCCGGAGGAGGTGGTTGCGGTTGGCGATGGCCTCGGCCTCGTTTTCGCAAAGGAGGTTCTCGTAGGCGCCGACCGAGACGCGGAGCCCCTCCTTGCGGCAGACGTCAATGACCTTCTGGGCGTCCTTCGCCGTGAAATCCTCGTAGTCGAGGTGCGTCGCCACATGGTCCTTGCGGGTGCCGTCGCGCCGGAAGACGCAAAGTTCAAGTCCCTGTGCGCCGAGGGTTCGCGCTTTTCTCACCACGTCCGCGAAGCCGAGCGACGGATAGGCGGAAGTCATCAGCCAGATGGGGTTTTTCATTTTGCCATTCTCCTTGGGTGTCGTTGTTGTACGGGGTTGCGGACAGATCCCGGCAAGGGCCGGGCTACCGTTTTTTGGCGAGCAGGATGACGGGCGAACCGCAGAGGGCGGTGAGGCCGACGAGCCGGCAGCATCCCTCGAGGAAGGCCGAGAGCGGCGCGCACTTGAGGGCGCGGTGGACGACCATCGGCAAGGCGAACTGCTTGCGGCGCGAGACGATCGCGGCGCCGGCCGCCGCAAAGGCGTCCGTCACCTCGCGGTGCCTGAAGAGCTTCCAGGTGCGCGTGTTCTTCTCGAACTTCTTCTTCGCGGCGAAGAACATCGGGGCGATGGCGTTGATGCTCTGGCTCGTCGGGTAGTCGGCGATGACCGGCCCGCGCGAAACGCGGCAGAGTTCCTTGACAAGCTGCTCCCAGTGGTCGCAGTGCGTGAGGAGCCTGAAGCAGATGACGGCGTCAAAGCTGTTGTCGGGGAACGGCAGCTCGATGACGTTGCCGACGATGAACTTGGCGCGCCCCGCCTCCGTGAGGTCGCGGACGCGATGCTCGCAGCTCTTCGAGCTCCCGAGCACGGTGACGTCCCAGCCGTCGTCCGCAAGCGGATGCGCAAGCTGGCCGTGGCCGCCGCCGACGTCGAGCAACGTGCCGCGCTTCATCTTGCGGAGGTGGCGGCGCGTCAGGGCCGTCTGCACGGCGAGCATCCAGGCGCCGGTCTTGCCGCGGAAGCGGGTGGCGTAGTCGTCGTTCGACGTCTCGATGTCGTTCGTCTCGGGAAAAGGCGAGTAGGTGTCGCCCGTGTCTTTCGAATGGTCCATGCTACTTGAAGTCCTTGAGGTGGCCGAAGAGGGAGAGGAGCCCGCGGACGTAGAACTTGGCGTCCTCGACGGGGTGGCGGGTGTGCGCGAGCCGGTTGAGCAAGGCGAGCGGGTGGAAGAAGCCGCGGTAGATGCGGCGGATGGCGCAGCGGATCTCGTCGGCCGGCACCTCGGTCCGCATAATCTGCATGCGCATGTCGTAGTCCTCCCAGTTCGTGGTGAGGAGGAGCTTCTTTTCCTCGCAGTCGCGGAAAAGCGGCGTGCCGGGATATGGGATGAGGAAAGTGACCTGCAACGTGTAGGCCCAGCCGCGCCTGAGGAGATCCCGCGCGAGGGCGACGGTGCGGTCGATTTCGGCGGAGTTCTCCCACGGGTAGCCGAGCATGACCGTGACATGGACGTCGAGACCGGCCTCCGAAGCCAAACGCGCCCCCTCGCGGATTTGGGCGACCTTGAGCCGCTTGTTGAGGAGGTCGAGCGTCGCCTGGTTGGCCGATTCGAGCCCGAAGAGGACGAACCGGAACCCGGCCTTCTTCATGAGCGCGTAGTCCTCGGCCCCGAGCGCGCCGAAGCGCATGTTGCAGTCGAAGTAGATCTTCTTGTTGTAGCCGCGCTCGATCATCAGGCGGCAGAAGGTGCGCAGCCACTCGCCAACCGGGAAGCAGCCTGTGTCGTCCATGATCTCGCGGACGCCGTAGTTGTCGATCAGGTAGCCGATCTCGTCGACCACCGTCTCGGGCGAGCGCGTGCGGTACTTCGGGTAGAGCGTCGTCCACGAGCAGAACGAGCAGCGGCCGTGCCAGCAGTCGCGCCCGGCCATGATGTAGGCGCCGGGGGTGCGGCGGTAGTTGCCGTTGTGGACGCTGTAGCGCTTCCAGCAGGTGAGCTCGCGGTCGATGAGCGGCAGCGTGTTGAGGTCGTGGTCGAGCCGGAACTCGCCCGTCGATTGCGCGGCGCCGCGCGCATCGCGGTACCAGATGCCGGGTTCGAGCGCCACGGCGCGGTTCTCGATGTGCGCGGCGAGGTTGACAAGCAGGAAGTCGTAGTCGCCGCCTGTGAGGATGTAGTCGGCCTGCGACTTCTCCATCGACTCCTGCGGAAGCGCCGTCACGTGGTCGCCGCAGAGGACGGCGATGACGTTCGGCATGCGCTTCTTGATTGTCGCGATCCAATCCCACGTGCGCGCAACGACCGGCGTCTTCGTCTCGAGGAGGACGAGGTCAGGCGCCACGCCCTCGAGTTCGTCGAGGAAGGCGCCGGAAGTCTCGCCGGCCGAAATTCCGTCAAGCCAGAAGACGGAATGGCCCGCGTGCTTCGCCATCGTGGCGGCGTAGGCCGGGACGACCGGGTAGATGTAAGTCGGCCGGTTGAACCATTGGAACTGGCGGTTTTGGGAAAGCAGCGGAACGCCCTTGGGCGACTCCATCGGGGGGTAGGCTATGGCGATCTTCATTGTCGTCTATTATACCAAACGCCACGGAATTACTTGACTGGAAAGACGACGGGGACGTCGGAGCCTGCGCCTATCACGACGGTTTGCGGCGAAACGCCATTCCATTTCTTGATTGCCTCAAGCTGCGCGACGCCGGGGTTGTCTTTCAGCGCCTCGCCACGGACCTTGATGGCCTCCGCCTCGCCACGCGCCGTCTCGATGGCCTTCTCGGCCTCGGTTTTCGCGCGGTCAAGCTCGTATTTCGCGCGCAGGGCCTCCTGCTGGGCGACCTGCTTCTGCTCGATGGCCTTCTCGTAGACGTCGCTGAAGGTGATGTTCACGAGGACGACGTCCTCGACCACCACCACGTCGGCGAGGCGCGTCTTGCAGGCGTCGAGAATGCTGCGCCGGATCGGCTCGCGCTTCTCGATGACCTCCTCGGCGTTGTAGGCGGCGATCTGCTGCTTGACGATTTCGAGGACGCGCGGCGTGACCTGGCCCAGGTAGTGCCGGCCGATCGTCTGGTAGATGTCCTTGGCCTTGCCGGGGTCGAGCACCGTCAGCACCGAAAGCTCAACGCCGATGAGCTGGAGGTCCTTTGAAAAGCACTCGGTTTGGCTGTCGAACTTCTGGACGCGGCAATCGAATTTTTCGCAATCCTGCCAAGGCGCCAGCCAGTGGAGGCCGGGATCAAGCACCCGGCCGGTCACGCGGCCGAACTGGGTGACGACGCCCACGTAGCCGGCGTCGATGGTCACGAAAAACCGCGCCAAAAATACCAGCAGCAAAAACGCCACCGGAACAATCACAAACCATTTCGCCTGATTGGCGGCAGGGGTCGCATATCTCGCCATGTCTCTCTCCTTTTGAAAACTTTGTTTCATTATACCATAAATTGACGCGGCCATGTGCACGGCCAAATGGCCACGCATAGGCGGAAACGCGCAACTCCCCGCTCCCAACTCTCAACGCGCAACTCAGAACCGCCCCTTGGCCCGGCGGCGGGCCTTGGCAAAGACATTGCCGCCGTCTTTCGGCGGCATTTTCCCTGCGGGGGCTTCCTCTGGCTTTGGCGTGGGCGCGGCCCTCGTCTTCCCTCCCTGCGGAACGTCGTCCGCGTCAAGGGGTTCCCGTCCGCGACCTCTTGCGAAAAGCGCCGAGACCATGCCCAGGCGACGCTCCACCACCAGCAGGAGGAAGGCGAGCGAGGCCAGCGTGTAGAAAAGCGGCGAGAGGTCGATCCGCGCCACGCCTTTCCCCAGCTTGTCCCAGACAGAAGTGAGATCGGCGATTTTCCCGCCGCCGGTCAGCGCGGCGACCTTCCCCAGCACGTCCTCCCCCGCCCCCAGCGCGTCGGGCCGGTATTCGGGCGAATACGGCAGGCAGACCGCCGGCAGCGTCCGGACCGTGCCATCGGGGAACTTGACGACCGGCAACACCGTCTCCGCGCCGTGAAGGGGGATCGTGGCAGACATCTCGTCGGCCGAATTCCAACGAAGGCGATCCACCACCACCTTCATGCCACTGCCCGGCGCCGATTTCACAAGTTTGTATTCGAGTCCGTCTTCGGCCAGCGCCCGTTGGTTTTGGGAATCGGCGTATGCTTTGATTTCAAGTCCGCCGGAGACGAGCTTCGGCACGACGAGAAAACCTTGCGCCTCGTTTTCGGAGGGCCCCGCCACATATCTCGCCATTGCCGAGTAGAACTCGCGCGCCCCCTCGCCTTTCGCGAACTTGCCGGAAAGTTCGCCGTCGGCCTCGCCGGCGAAGGAAAGGGTCCGGCCCGAACCGTAATTCCGCAAGGCGAGGATCGGCGCGGAATTTTCGTCGTCCGAAGCGGCGACGCAGGTCGCACCGGGCTGGAGATAGCACAAGTTGTAGCCGCCCAGCGGCGGGACATTGCGCCGGAGCGCCTGCGAGAACTGCGGAAGCGCCGAGGTGAAAAGCACCTGGGTCTCGTTTGTCACCAGGGCGTTCCGCGCGACGTTGATGGTGTCGAGCGCGAAGAGCCGGGGTATGTCGCCGGGGTTCTCCGTGAAGGCGCAGGTTCCCCCGCCCCAGAGGGCGACGTCCCTGAGGAGGTCGGCGTCGCAGTCGTCCTCGCGCCCGAGCCCGACCACGCTGACCGTGACGCCCGCCTTGGCCGCGGCGGCAAGGAGATTCTGGTAGTCGCGGGGTTCCTCGGCGTCGGAGGCGTCCGCGAAGAGGATGACGTGGCGGATGGTGGCCGTGGACTTCGACACGGCATCGAGCGCCGCGACGAGGGCGGCGTAGACGTAGATGCCGCCGCCTTCCGACTTAATGGCGAGGATCCTGCCGCGCCGGGCGCGCACTTCGCCGACTTCGAGGAGCGGGACGATTTCGTGCGGCTTGCAATCGACGGCGAAAACCGCCATCTCATCGTCTGCCGAGAGCATGTCCGCGACGCCAACCGTCGCGATGTTCGCGAGGTCGATCTTGGTCCGGCCGCCGCCGGCGGGCAACGACATGCTGCCGGAGCGGTCAAGCGCCACGGCGACGGCCACCGAATATTTGCGTTTCTCGTTGCGGAGCTCCATTGAAACCGGCAGGATATCCTCGATCGGCGACTTGAAGTACCCCCCCTGGCCAAAGGAATTGCGCCCGCCCGTCAGCGCAAAGCCGCCCCCCGCGTGCTCTACCCAGGCGGCGATGGCGGAGAGCGCCGCGCGGCCGATGTCGTCCGCGCGCCGGTTCTCGACGACGATCCCCGAATACGCCCCCAGCCCCGTCACGTCCCAGTCCACCTCGTTGGGCTCCGCCGCGACAACGGGGACGCCGCCCGCGCCAAGCGCCTTGGGCAGGGCGGAGGCGGACGACGCCGGCACGACGAGGAGCGGGCGTCCCTCGCCGCCGGTGACGAGAAACCGCGCCCGGTTGTTTTCGAGGCGCGGGTCGCCGCCATCCGCGACGTCGAAGGAGATTTCGTAGGCGGCGACGCCCTGGACGGGTTCGACATCGCGAAAGGTCAAGGGAGAGACGCCCGCCGGAAGCGAACGCGTCCCGCGGTAGAGGAGCTTTCCGCCACGCCTGAACGAATAGGAGATTTCACATGCCCGGGGCGACGACACCCACGCCGTCGCGAGCAGGGCGGAACCTGGCGCGACCGACAGCGGCGCGTCGACGCCGAGAATTGCCGCGTCGTCGCGGTCGCCCCCGCCGACAAAGCGGTAGTCGATCGGGATACCGCGGGCCAAGGCGCGTGAAGCCGCGCCCTTGAGCGGGTCGGGCCCCGTGAAAAGCCCGTCCGTCAAGACCGCGATGCGCCCGGGCGTCCCCTGCTCGATCAACGCAAGGGCGGCATCGAGGGCGGCGTCGAGATCCGAACCGTCGGCATCCACGCCGACGCCAAAGCCAGGGAAGGTCGTGCCGGAAGGCACTTGCTCGACGACGGGCGCCGACGCGAAGGAAACGACACCCGCCTTGCCGCCCTTGGGCGACCGCGACGAAGCGGAAACGACGGCGCGTTCAATCGACGCGGCTTCGCCCGCCGGAACCGACGCGCTTCTGTCCGCGACGAAAACCACGGTTCCCACTTGGCGCGCGACGTCGATCACCGGCCGGGCCATCGCCAGGACAAGGAAAAGGTAGGTCGCCGCGCGAAGCACGGCGACGATTCCCCGTCCCTTCAGGAGCAGCATCAACGCGCAGCACGGCAGCGCCAGGAAAAGCATGGCCGGGGAAAGGAAGTTCATTGCAAAAGCCCTCCTTCTTCGCTTCGCGCAAGCCTGCGGGAAAGCCCCTGGTGCACGGCCAGGGCAACAAGCGCGGCAAGCCCCAGCCACGGGGCCAGCGGCAACATCCCCGGCGCGGAGGCCCCTTCCTGCGCCTTGGCGGGACTGACGCCTTCGCCCGCCGTCGTCAAATCCGCTTCAGACTCGGGGAACCGCCAGGGGGCGGCGTGTTGGGCCGCGGTCTCCGCGCCGGGGGCGAGTTTCGCGGCTTCGCCAAGGACATTCCAGACAAACGCGGGCCACGCCGTGCTTCTGAAAAACGCATCGCGAGCGGTGCCCGCCACGACAAAAACCGTTGGCGACCGCAAAGGCGGCGCAACCGTGACCAGCGGCGACCCATCCGCGAAAAGCACGGCGCGCCCGGGCGGCGCATTTGTGCCGACCGGCCAGGCGAGCCCCGTGAAATCAAGTCCCTCAAGGAGGGGCGACGAGGCGTCCGCGAGAAAAGGACCTGCGCTGACCGTGGGATTCTCGGCCTGGACAAAGACAACCTGCAGGCAATTGCCGGCGGCGGGCCGGGCGGCATCCGCAAACAGCACCGCCCCGTTTTCGGCAGGGGAGAGGGCCGGCGGCGCAACCCTCTCAAGGGAATAGCCGCTTGAAACGAGGGCGCGCTCCACGACGTTGGAAAGCCCCGGATCGGCAAGCGCGACGGCGACCTTGAGCTTCCGGGGCGGCTCGGCGTGGAGCACGGCGGAATTGTCGGCCGCCAGGGCGTCGGCGGAGGCCAGCCGCACGACGACTTCGCCCTCGGTGCCGGACGGAAGCGACACGGCGAAGCGCGCGCGGCCGCCAGCATTGGGCTCAGCCGAATGTTTTTCGGTTATGCGCCCGCCATCTGCCCGCGCATACGAGACGGTAAAATTAATTGGCGTCGATTTCCCCGCGGGGAAACGAGACATCTCGACATAGAGCGAAAATCCGGCTTCCGCCCTCGGCGACGTCCGCGACAGCTTCGCGTAGGTAATCGCGTCATTCGCGACAGGGCGGCCGAAGGCAAGCCAGTCCACGCCCTTGGCGCCCTCGGCCTCCGTCGGCGCGGGATGATCCGTGACGACGTAAACCGCGCCGCCCGGCGGCGCCAGCCGCCGCGCCGCCGCCACCGTCTCGGGAAGCGAGTCGCCCGGCGAGGCAAAGTCCCCGTAGGCCGCGCCGCCAAGGCGCACGGCATCGGCTTTCTCCACGCCATGGACGACGGGGCCGCCAACAGGCGCGGCGACCACCTTCATCTTCGAGATCTTCTGGCGGCGAAATTCCGCCGCCAGAAAGGCGGAGGCCCGTTGCGCGGGGGTAAGGCCGTCGGACCCCGCCGCAGACATCGAGGCCGAAGTGTCGAGAACGATTGTCGCTGGCGCACGCTCGCCGACATGCGCCAGCGGCGACAAGGCGGCGACGGCCAGAAGCAGGAGCACGGCGAGCTCGACGTAGAAGAGCAACGGCGTGCGGAGCATGTCGCGGCGGCGGCCGCCGCCCGCGGCGCTCCGGGCGAACCGCCACAGCATCAGGCTGGAGAC
>JAZQOA010000113.1:0-4893 GCA_045627605.1 Kiritimatiellia bacterium
TCCCCGCCGCCGTGCTGTCCGAGACCGATGAGAACACGGTGCGGAACTTCTTGTCGGGGATGGCGCGGCGGGCGCTGGGGATTTCGTCGTGGGAGATGGCGGCGGCGTGGGGCAGGGCGCAGGACTTTTTCAGGGCCTGCGGCAGGTGCCAGACCGATGTGATTGCGCAGCTCGACCTCAGGCTCGCCCCGGAGTTCGCCCCATCTGGCTGGTCAATGAAATCTGTGGCAGAGACAACGCCTGCGTAGCAAGATGCCGGTTTCCGCGAAGGTCGTTTTTACTCACGGAATCAAAAAACTTGCGTAGAGTGCATCATTTTGGCAAAATAATCTTGTCGTCTGTTTAACGTCGCCGGCCGCGTGGCCGAGCCGCGTTTCGCTCAATTATGAAAGACGACGCAATGTTCGGGGTGGATGTACTGGGAGAAATGAAACGCATTGTCACCTTGCTGTCTCTTTGGGCGGCCTGTCTTGTAGCACCTTTTGCAAGTGCCGGGAATGCGGAGGGAATTGTCATCGCCCAGTGGAACGTCGAGAACCTTTACGACGCGACAAATGACCCATCCTACAAGGGCGACGACGAGTTCACGCCTTCGGGGTGGACGCGCTGGACCAACGTCCGCTACCGCATGAAACTCACAAACATCGCTGAAATCGCGAGCTGCATGAAGCCCGACATTTTCTGCGTCGAGGAAGTCGAGAACATTGGCGTCATCAACGATCTTCGCGAGATCATGGAAAACGTCTTCCATTGGCCGATGCCGGAAGTCGTCCACCGCGAGTCTAACGATCCCCGCGGCATAGACTGCGCCATCCTCTCGCGCTACAAGCCCGCGAAGGTCAAGTGGATCAGTTTTGGCGCGGGAACGCGCCATTCGCCTTTTGTGGACTTCGTTATCGACGGCCGCCGCCTCGTCGTTTGCGGCAACCACTGGAAGTCACGGTTCGGCAATCCTAAAATTTCCAACGCGAAGCGCGAAGTGCAGGCCGACAAGGTGCGCGCCACCTACCAGAAGCGACTGGAGGCGGAACCGGACCTCGCAATCGTCCTGACGGGGGATTTCAACGACGGCGTCCTTGACCGCGTGCCGCTGGAATGCGGGCCGTTCCGGACCAACATGGTCCAGGTGCTTGAGGATGGAATCTCGCTTTTCTGCCTGTCGTCGCTGTTGCCCGAGAATAAACGCGGCACTTTTTTCTATTCGCAGACGAAAACCTGGCATTCCTTTGACACCATAAACGTTTCACGCGGATTGCTCCCAGAGGGCAATCCTGCTTCGCCCTGGGTGGTCGATTTCGATTCCTACCAGATTTTCGCTCCGGAGCGGATACGCATGGGCGAATACGGCGCCCCGTTTCCCGCGCGGCGCGTCGGCACGCCCAGCGGCCACAAGTTCCTCTACGGGTATTCCGACCACTTCCCCGTGCTGGTCAGGATCAAGCCGAGGTAGTCGCTCTTATTCCGGGAAAGGCAGTTCGTCGAAACCGAGGACCCTTACGCCGGATTCCTTTGCTGTGGCAAGAATTTTCCCGAGCCACTCTGTCTTCATGTTGATGCCCTTCGCATCAGGCGAGATGTCGTGCGACGCAATGACGAAGACTTCCTTGCGTTCGCCGGCGCGTTTGACGCAGGCGACGATTTCGTCGATGTCTGTATTGTAGGCTTCGCCGAGGAGAATGGCGTCGAGCCGTTTCCGCCTTGGAAGTTCCAAGGCGGGGAAGAAGGCCGCGTCATTCGTGACGAGCGGCTTGAGCTCGCCGCGTTTTTCGCCGCTGGGGTCGTAGGGGCGGAGCTTGCTGCAGCCGCGAAGACGCTCGAATCCCGCCTCGTAGAACTTGGCGTCCGTCTCGTCGGTGCGGCGTCCGTTGGGGTAGGCAAAGGACGAGACCGGCACATACGAGACGCCGCATTGGCGCCTCGGCGTGGCGACTTCCGCAGTGTAATAGGCATCCCAGCCCTTTTCAGCGACAAGTTCCGGCGCGTTGGCGTGGTTCTGCCCGTGGAGCCCAATGCTGTGGCCGTGGGCGCGGAGAATCTTCATCGCCCGAACGATGTCGTTGTTGGTCTTGCCGTTCGCGAAGAAGGTGGCGTGGGCCCCGTACTTGTCGAAAACGGGGAGTGCCGCCTTCCAATTGTCGAAGTGGCTGTCGTCGAAGGAGAGCACCAGGACGCCTGACGGTTTGCTCGGCTCTGGCGTGCAGTCGCGGACGACGACGTTTTTTGCATCGGGGCTGATCTGGGCGAAGATTTCGGCCTGCTGGCGGATGGACTTGCGGTTCTCCTTGAACCAGCCGAGGCTTTCCCTGACCGTGATATGGTCGAGCGTCTTGCGGCTGCAGCGGACAAACTCGATATTTTCGACGCGGCCGCCCTTTGAGTTGCCGCCGACACTGAGCGGAAAGGCGGACTCGAAGGCGCAGTCCTCGAAGCGCACGTTCCTGACGAGCGCGTCCGCCTCGGGCATCCAGATGCCGATCGCGCTGCAGCACTGGCCGAAGAAGCAGTTGCGGAAGGTTGTGTCCTCGATGTACACGTTCTTGCCTTCGGCAACCCAGGCGGGCGTGTAGCCAACGCCGTGAGCCGACTCATGGAAGCGGCAGTTCTCGAAGAGCGCGTTGCGAATCGTGCCGGTGCCGACGCCGAAACGGACGCCAAAGCAGCAACTCCAGATGTCGCAGTTGCGGACGACGATGTTCTCGCAGGGGTGGACGGCGGCATGATGGTGGCAGCTTGCGCGGATGGCGAACCCATCGTCGCCAGTCTTGACCGTGCACTTTTCAATGCGCACGTTGCGCGTGCAGTCGATTGAGAAACCATCGGAATTGGCAATCGTGCGGTCGGCGTCGATCGTCACGCTTTCCGCCGAGAAGCCGTCGCAGCAGCGGATGTGGCACGTCCAGCAGGGCGTGTTGGCGAAGGTGACGCCTTCCATGCGGATGTCCTTGGAGAGGAAGAAGGCGACCATGGGACCTGGACGGAACCATTCGCGGTCGACGGGGTGGAGCTTGAGACCGTACTTGTAGCCGGGGAACCAACTGTCAAATTCAGGTTCGCCAAAGAAGGCCCCGCCATTGCCATCGAAGATGCCCGCGCCAGTAAGGGCGACGTCCTCGACCTTGTAGCCGAGGATGAGATGGCCGCCGCTCCATTCCTCGCCGACGCTCCAGAAATTTTCGGGGAATTCATCGTCGGCGTTGTAATCCGCCTGTCGCGCCGAGCCGAGAATCACCGCGCCCTCGTCAAGGTGTAGCTCGACGTGGCTTTTCATGCGTAGCGTGCCGCAGTTCCATTTTCCCGCCGGCACGACAACCCTGCCTCCTTCGGCGGATGCCGTGTCGATGGCCTTTTGGATGGCCGTCTGGTTGGCATGTGCTTCAAGTCCGGTGCCCGCGCCAAAATCCCGAATGTCGAAATTCTTTTTCATGTTGACCTCGTTGCTTGTGTCTTTCAACCATTTTACTAAAAGAATGCTTTTTTGAAAAACGGCCATGGCTTTGGTAGAATGCAAAGACATACGAAAGGACCTTGCTTATGCTCGACAAATTCCCATTCTTTCTTCACGGCGGCGACTACAACCCCGACCAGTGGCGTCACATCCCCGGTACGGTCGACGCGGACTTCCGTCTTTTCAAACTCGCCGGGATCAACTCCGTTTCAGTTGGCATTTTCTCCTGGGCGGCGCTTGAGCCGAGGGAAGGGGAGTACACCTTCGGCTGGCTCGATGACATCATGGACCGCGCCGCCGGCGACGGCATGGCCGTTGTCCTTGCCACACCCAGCGGCGCCAAGCCCAATTGGATGGCGGCGAAATACCCGGAGATCCGCCGCCAGACCCCCTACGGGTGGTGCGTCGCGCCCACGCAGGATCTCCAGGCCGGACGCCACAACCATTGCCTTACCTCGCCTGTTTACCGCGCCAAGGTCGCGGAGATCGACCGTCGCCTTGCCGAACGCTACGGTCATCACCCCGCGCTGGCGCTGTGGCATATTTCCAACGAGTTTGGCGGGGAATGCCACTGCCCTCACTGCATGGCGCAGTTCCGCGAATGGCTCAAGGCCAAGTACGGTTCGCTTGAGGCGATGAACCAGGCGTGGTGGACGGGCTTCTGGTCGCATGCGTTTTCGGATTGGAACCAGATCGTGACGATCGACACCACCATCGACGGACTCGTCCTCGACTGGCGGCGCTTCGTCTCGGACTGCACCGCGTCCTTCCTTGAAAACGAGGCGAAGGCCCTCAAGTCCGTCGCGCCCGACATCCCCGTGACGACCAACTTCATGGGCTTCTACGAGCCGCTCGACTACAATCGCCTCGCCAAACACCTTGATGTCGCCTCGTGGGACAATTACCCGCCCTACCACGACCGCCCCGGAAAAGCCGAGCGCACGGCTGCCGAGCGCGCCTTGATGCACGACTTGTGCCGTTCCTTCAAGAAGCAGCCCTTCCTTATGATGGAGTCCTCGCCGGGTCCCGTCAACTGGATGCCGACCAACAGATTGCTCCGGCCCGGCGTGCACCGGCTCAAGTCCCTTCAGGCCATTGCGCATGGTTCGGACTCCGTTCAGTATTTCCAAATCCGCAAGGGCCGGGGCGGGTGCGAGAAGTTTCACGGCGCAGTCATCGACCACGTGGGCGATGGGTCGCCGCGCATGTTCCGCGAAGTCGCGGAAGACGGAGGCGACCTCAAGGCCATCGGGGAGATTCGCGGCGCCGCGACGCCTGCCGAAGTGGCTTTCGTCCACGACTGGGAAAACCGCTGGGCGCTCCGCAACGCGCAGGGACCGTCAGACGTCGCCAAGGACGTCGTCGGCACCGGGCTTGTCGCAAACTACATGCCCTACTGGAAGCGTGGCGTGCCGGTTGACGTCGTCTCGCCCGCCGACGACCTCACG
>JAZQOA010000114.1:0-13014 GCA_045627605.1 Kiritimatiellia bacterium
CCGCCTTGAGGTCGATGCGGGGGGCGTCGGTGTGGCCCCCCACGACGTTGACCCCGCCGGCAAGCGGCCTGTCGCCGATGCCCCCCGCCAGCAGGGTCTTGCCGTGGTAGCCGCGGTAGACCTTGTCGCCGGGCTTGAGCGTCTTGAAGGACGATAGCGGCTTGAAGCCCTGTTTTTCGATGAACTCGACCGACGCATCGTAGGCGCGGCGCTCCGTCTTGGCTTTGCCGAGGAAGTCGATGTAGACCTTTGAGTAGGTCTCCATCTCCTTGCGCTCCCTCGCCGAAAGATTCTTGAAACCGGGCTCGCGGACATAGCGGCCCTTGCACTCTTTTTTCTCTGCTTTTTTCGCCATCTTGTGACAACTCCCTGCCGCCGAAAAGCGGTTTTACAATCCTACCATTCCAAAGGTGGTTTTTCAACTGCCCTAAGCCTCGAAGTCAAGGCAAAGGCGGGTCTCCGTGAAGGGCCTGACCTTTCCGTTGGCAACCGCGACATGCGCGGGGTGGACGGCGTAGCCCTTGAGCGCCGCCTCGTCGACAAACGACGAGTCAAGCATGACGTCGGCATTCGAGCTGGCAAGCCCCTCGGTATTCACCTTGATGTCGACGAGTCCGGGCACGACGCCCTTCAGCCCCTCGAGCCCCTGCTTGATGCCGGCCTTGACTGCGGCCTTGTCAGCGACATCGGCCTTGAGTTTCCAAAGAATCACATGCTTGACCATTTCGAACCTTCCTTTTTTGCGCTTGGGTTGTTAAGTTGCTTCAGCGGCCTTCGGGCCGTGGCAGAAGATAAATCAACGGGGCCGCCGCAAGACCGACCACGACCTTGACGGCGAGATTGAAGAGGAAAACCTGGGCGACGGCATTCCAGGGCAGCGCCCAGCCAAAGGCCCCGACGGCGAAAATCGCGTTGTCAACCGGAATCGACACCGCGTTTGAAATCACGACACGCAACCATTCGCGGCGTCCTTCCATCGCGCGGCACCAGTGGAAGACGCGCGTATCCGCCAATTCACTGGCGACCATGGCCGCGATCGAGGCGAAAACAAGCCTCCACATCGGCGAGAAAACCACGCCGAAGGCGTTGCGCCCGCCATCGTCGACCGCCGGCGCCGAGAGCGACGCAAGCGCGAAATAGCCCGAGGCGACAAGGCACATCAGGGCCGAGGCCCAGACGAGCGCCGTGACCGCGCGGAGCCCAAGGGCCTTATGGGCCATGTCGCGCAACGTGAACGTCAGCGGATAGCAAAACGCCCCCATGTCGACGGCCAGCCCAAAGACCAGCCCGACCTTCAGGGAGGCGACATTCGAGACAAGTTGCATCCCGGCGTAAAGCGCCGCGACCACAACCCCCGCGACAAGTGTCTTTTCACCCGAACCGCTCATTCGAGACCGGGCTACTTTTTCTTCGAGGCCTTGCGCTCGACGGCTTCGCGGAGACTGTCGATCATCGGCGACGAAGCCGACTCCACGGCGCGCTTGAGATCCTTGATGCGGATGCCGTCGGCATCGGACTCCACCTCGGTGCGGGCCAGGACGTCGCGCGTCGCCTGCCGGTAGATGAAGAAAACGCCCGACTCGTTTTTCTTCTTCTCGATGGAGGGTTTCTTGACGCGCATGATGTCGCCGAGGAAGAGCGTGCGGCAAATGACGCCGGTGGGCTTGTCGTCGGCGCGCAGAAAGGCAAGTTCCCTGCCCTCGCGCCCCCAGTAAACCAGGCGGAGCGTGCGCTCGACCGCGGGTTTGAGACTCACGTAGTGCGAAACCGAGGCCAGTTCGATGCCCGGCACGACGTCGAAGACCGCCAGCGGCGACTCGTAGCGGAGGCCGTTGCAGAAAAGCACGGCTTTGATCTGGTAGTGCGCCTCGGTGAGAAGATACCACTCCGAAAGGTTGACGGTGATGACCTCGCCCTCGTCCTTTTCAAGCGAAAGCTCCTCGACAATGGCCCCCTTCCTGAATTGGGGCACGGCCTTTTTGTCGTGGTTGACGATCTCGAAGAAGAGCTTGTTGTCCTTGTAGGCCTCGAAATCGCTGATGACAACCGGCGTGACACCCTTGTTGGCGATTCGAAGCGAGACGACGACTTCCTCGCCGAGGACATACGACGCGTGGTTCATCTCAAGCTTGAAACTCACCATCTGCCCGAAGGAAGCAACGGCCAGGAAGACGGCTGCCGCAGCCATGCCTAAGACTCTCATTCCAAATTTCCCCTGCGTTAGGCCTTTTTGAACTCCGGGACATACCGGCGGTCCACCGCGTCAAGCAGGATGTGCATCAGGAGCTGGTGGGCCTCCTGAATGCGGCCGGAATCCGTCCCCCTGACGATGATTTCAAGATCGGCCCGCCCGGCGAGGCGTCCGCCATCCCGGCCGAGAACCGCCAGGGTCCTGAGCCCCTTGGCCTTCGCCATCTCAAGCGCCCGGGAGAGGTTTTCGGCGTTGCCGCTCGTTGAAAAAAGCACGAGGAGGTCGCCCGGCTTGCCAAGGCCCTCGACCTGGCGGCTGAAGACGTTGTCAAAGCCGTAGTCGTTGCCGATGCAGGTGAGCGCCGTGCCGTCCGCCACCAGCGCCACGGCCGGAAGCGAAACACGGTTGTCGCGGAAGCGGCCGACGGCCTCCTCCGACATGTGCATGGCCTCGGCGGCGCTTCCGCCATTGCCGGCCGTCAGCAGCTTGCCCCCCGCCTCGAAAGTCGAAACCACGAGGTCGGCGGCGTCCGAAACCTTGTCGATCTGCTCCGCCAGCGAGTCAAGCGCCGCGTGCGAAGCCTCGATGCAGCGGGATATCCATGTCTTGTTTTCGCGTCCCATTTTTCCTCCCGTTCACTCCCCCGAGGAATAGCCAACGACTTCGCGGACTTCCCCAACGGCCGGATCAAACAATTTGGTTAGACTGTGGTCAAAGCGCAGAATCTCGATTTTCCATTCGCGGGCGACCGCCAAAAGCTTTTCCATGCGTTCCCCGGGCAAGTCGGCGGCAATCAAGATGGCGTTCGCATTGGAACTGCGCGCCAGTTTTTCGACTTCCTCGATGCCGCCGGCGATTTTATAGCCGTGGACAAGCCGCCTGAATTTCAAGGGATCGTCGTCGATGACGCCCACGATGTTGAAATCGCGCCGCCCCAGCAGGCTCCCCGTACGCTGGAGGTCGAACATCGAGAAACGCTCGCCGGCGCCATAGACGATGATCCGCCGGGAATTCTTCTTGTCGACAATGCGGTTGTCCTCGCTCACGGAAAGCATGGAGTTGATGGAGACGCGAACGGCGCGCAAAACCAGGAAAAGCGGCATGACCAGGAGCAGGAAGACCGTGGCGTGACGCCAGAATCCCGGATAACGCGAAAAGGCCAGCGTGACAATGGCGTATGCCACGACCCAGCCGGTGAAAACGGCGGTTACAAGGGCGATGTAGTCGCGCACCTGGGATTTCGACCACATCCTGTGGTAGATTTGGAATGCCCACATCATGCCGAAGATGGCGGCGAAAAACACGGGGAAAACCGAAAGATACCAGAGCCCGCGGAACTTGATGTGCGGAATCATCGCGAGATCCGCCGAGCCCCACCACGCGGCAAAGGAGACGAGGATGTCGCAGACGACGTAGGCCGGCACAAGCAGGCGCTTCGCCTTTGAATGAAAGGACTTGCGGAGGGCGGTTCCCGTGTACCAGAGTTCGACGCGCGAAAGCTGGCGGCTCATGATGCCGAAGACGATGACGGCGCCGACGAGGATCACGCCCGTCGAGCGGTCGCTGAAGACCGTGATGCCGACGGCCATCAGGACCATGACGGCGGCGATGACGTAGAGGGTGCAGGCCACGCCGCGCTGGCTGATGCCCGAAGAGAGGAAGCGGTGGTGGAGGTGCTCCATGTCGGGCAGGAAGACCTGGCTGAGACCTCCGTCCGGCGAAAGCTGCGCCTTGATCGACCGGCGCCAGACGGCGAGAACCGTGTCGAAAAGCGGCACGCCGATGACGAGAAGCGGGACGCCAATCGAGGCGAGCAAGGCCGCCTTGCCGCCGGCGACGAGCGGGACAAGGGCGAGGACGAACCCCAGGAACATCGACCCCGTGTCCCCCAGGAAGACCGATGCCGGGTTGAAATTGTAGCGGAGGAAGCCCAGGCAGGCCCCCATGAGCGCGAAGAGCGGCATCGCGGCGATGGGCTTGCCGCGGATGAGAAGGCAGATCGAGAGGCCAAGCGCCCCGATGAAGGCAAGCCCCGAAGCCAGACCATCCAGTCCGTCGATGAGGTTGAAGGCGTTGATGATGAGCGCGAACCAGCCGAGCGTAAGGAGGCAGTCAAGCCAGCACGGAACGTCAAACGGGAGGATCAAGCCCACGCAAAGCCCCGTCGAATAAAGAAGCGCCGCCACGATAAGCTGCCCCAGGAGTTTCAAGAAGGGCTTGAGCCCGAAGACGTCGTCGAGAAGGCCGACGGCGATGAGAAGGCCCGAGGCCTGTAAAACGACATGCCGGTCGTCGCGGGAGAGAACAGCGGGGCCATCCGGCCACATGCCCCAGTAGGCGATGAAAACCGATATGAAAAAAGCCAGGACAAGGGCGATTCCCCCGCCCCGCGGAATGGGCTTCGTGTTGATGCGGCGCTTCGAGGGCTTGTCTACCACGCCGAAATGGACGAGAAGTTTCGCGACGGGTGGCGTAAGGTAGAACGACGCCACCATGGCGAGGGCGAAAACGACAAAAAGCTTGAGAGCCAGAACCATCATTGCCCGCCTCCCGGCTTGCCGTCCGCAAAGAGCATCGCGCTGAATTCGGAAAGGAAGGCGGCCGTCGCCTCCCGGCGCTCCGGCGTCGCGGTGAACGACTCCTCGCCGGAGACCGTCACCATCGCCCAGCGCGTAATGCGCCGGAAGAACGCCCTGTCGCGGACGGAGATCAAAATACGCTTGAAATGCGCCGCCGCGCGATGGTGGGCGCTCACGAAGAAGTAGCCATGGCCCATGCGCGAGGTCGAGGCGGAAAGGCGCGAGCGGATGTCGTAGCAGTGCATGGCGAGCGTCTCGCCGCCGGAAAGGCGGAAGTCCTCGATGTGGCCGTTTTCAAGGGACATTCCCTGCGCCGGCAGGCAGATTTCCGGACGGTGGATGCTCTGTCGCGACTTGCCGTTGACGACGACCGTCACGCGCCAGGCGTCGCCCATGTCGTCGTAGTAGTTGCACTTCAGGAACCGCGTGTCCGTTGGGAGAATCGTCTTTTCGCCAATGGAAATCGGACCAATTTCGCCTCCGCAACGCGGGCATTTCTCCGGCGGGCAACCGGGGTCTTCCGACTCCGTCACCGCGCCGCACTGCTCGTCCTGGCAGTAGAACGGGTACATCGCCCGGTAACTTGGAAGCGCCACGAGACGGGGCGCGAGGAAGTCCGCGGGTTCCTCCTGCGGCACCGGCGCATTCTCGACGCGCACAAGCGCCAGGAACACGACCAGCGGCAAGGCGACGAGAGCCGCGCCACGTCCAGGACCAAAGGACGAAGGGCACTCAGGCGGCAGAGCCCCGCCCTCCGCCTCCTTTTCGTATTTTTTGAAGAGTTTTGAAATGATCCCGCCAAGCCAGGTGACGATCATCACGGCGACAACGAAGACGACCAGCCCGGAATAGTCGTGGTAGAAGCCGGTTGCCGCGCGCTGACCGCAAAACCGCGCGACAACGGCAATCGAGAAGATTCGGGCGAGATTGCCGAGCATGGCGACCGGCACCGCGCAGAAAAAGAGGAGCCACTTCCCGCGGCGGGTCTTCTGCGTCAGGTAGGCGTAGGCCGCTGTCAGGGCGGTCAAGGCGAAAATCGAGCGCATGCCACTGCAGGGATCCGCCACGTCGAGGCTGAAACCCTCGCCCGACAGGCAGTAGAGGCCGGTGCCCGTCCTGAGAACGGGAATGCCAAAGCCATTGAGCAAACCCGAGGCAATGGCGGAAATGACGACACGCAGTTTCACAGTCACGGCATCGAGAAAACTCGTCGGCACCGTAAAGAGCAGGAAGGCCACGGGGAAAGCCACGGTTCTGGCCAGCCGCTTGCCCCAGACGGCGTAGAAAAGGGTCCAGAGCAACCAGATCGCGCCGATTTGCGTGATGCGCACCTGGTCGCCCAATACGCCGACCAGAAAGAAAAACACCCCGCCAAGGGAAAGCAAGACACCTGCCCAGGAGGGCTTGCCGACCGCACGGCAAATTTCGCGGCGCCTGATCCAGAGAAGCGCCAGGGAGAAGAACGGCACCAGCCAACCGTGGGCCATGTCTTCGCGCGGCTCGTTGAAGACGTCGTTCGCCAGCCAGCGGCACAAGCCGTTGCTCATCCACGCCAGCAGCGCGAAGGACACGGCAAAGGAAGCCACCTGCATCAGGCGGCCCGCGCTTATCTTGCGAGAGGCGTTTTTCACGAATCAAATCCCCTTCCCGCAAAATCCATGAGCAATTTGCGTGCCAATTCATCGTCGCACGCCGCAATGGCGCCGTCAAACTTCACGAGGACTTCCGCAAGCGCCGCGCCGTCAACCGGCGTCATCTCGCAGCACTTGATCTGCGGGTGGCGCGTCGGGCCGATTTTCTCGCCCTCCGCGACGAGCTGCTCGTGCATCTTCTCACCCGGGCGCACCCCCACGAAGGCTATGGCGACGTCTTCGCCCGGACGCCGCCCGGCCAGCCTGATCATCTTCTCGGCGAGTTCCGTGATCCTGACGGGCTCCCCCATGTCGAGGACGTAGATCCGCCCGCGCATCTCGGCGCCCATTGCCGCCGCCTCGATCGTGAGGCTCACGGCCTCGGGAATCGTCATGAAATAGCGGGTCATCTCGGGATGCGTCACGGTCACGGGCCCCCCGCGCTCGATCTGCTCGCGGAAAACGGGGACGACCGACCCCGTCGAACCCAGGACATTGCCAAAGCGCACGGCCGAAAACGAAGTCCCGCCCCTGGCGTTGAGATCCTGGAGGACGAACTCGCAGAGGCGCTTCGTCGCGCCCATGACGGACGCCGGCTTGACGGCCTTGTCGCTGGAAAGGAGCACGAAGTTGCCGACGCCCGTCGCGGCGCAGAGCCGCGCCAGGCGAACCGTGCCGACGACATTGTTGCGCACGGCCTCGCAAACATTCTCCTCCATCAGCGGGACGTGCTTGTAGGCCGCCGCGTGAAAGACGATTTCGGGCTTTTCCTTCTCCATGATGCAGCGCATCCGCGCCTCATCGGCGACATCCGCCACGTATTTGCGGACATTTTCCGCGCCGGGCGCCGTTTCAAGCTCATGCGCTATTGTGAAAAGCGCAAACTCGCATCGTTCGACGAGAACAAGCGACGCCACGCCCGCGCGAAGGGACTGGCGGACAATCTCAGAGCCAATCGAACCGCCCGCCCCCGTCACCATCACGCGCCGCCCGGCAAGGAACGCGCCATGCGCCTCCGAACCGGCAAGCGAAATCTCCCGCCGCCGCAGGAGGTCTGTAATGTCGGCGCCGCGCAGCTTGCCGCCGGCGGCGCGTCCGTCAAGAACCGACGAATATTCCGGCGCGACCAGAAGCCGCGCCCCCGCCGCCGTAGCCGCCGAGAAAAGCCCCTGCATCTTTTCGCGCGAAAGGCCGCCGGGCGAGACGATCACCTCGTCGACGCCGTATTCGCCGAGGAGGCGCGGGGCGTCGGCCGTTTTGCCGAGGACGGGTACGCCCTGGATGATTGTGCCCGCGACATCAGGCGAATCGTCGATGAAGCCCGCGACAAGGCGCGAAACCGGATTCTCGTGGCGCAACGCATAGGCGATGGCGCCGCCGACAGGGTTCGCCCCGGCAATGACGACGCGCTTCGCGCCTTCGGCCCCGCTTCGCCCCGACTCCGCCAACGTGCGGCAAAACCAGCGCACACCGGCAAGCAAGGCCACGGAAAGGACAAGGTTCATCAAGTTGACGCTGATCGGCGGATAGAAGCGGATGGCGACAGACGGGAAGGCGCAGCGGCAGACGAGGAAGATCGCCGACGACACGCAGGCCGCGCAGAGGAAGCGGGGCATGTCCACGGCCGAGAAGAAGCGCCACACCGTCTTGAAGCAGCCGAAAGCCGCCATGAGGACAAGCTCGACGGCCAGGGTGAAGGGCACGACATAGGGAAGCAGCGCCACGTGCTGTTCCGGCACCGAGAAGTTGAAGCGCAGGGCGTAGGCCACGGCGATGGACACGCAAAGCAAGGCCACGTCCGCCAGCGCAAAGGCCAGGCGCGGCACGGCAAAATGCCCGCGCACAGACCGTGCGGGACTTGCGTTTTCCATTTTTTCCTGCTTATCCATTGCCAAACATTATACTAAATTTGGCAAGAATATGAACAAGGGGAACAAAAGCCGGGAATGTCCAAGCCTCTCACGACAACACCTTCCGGCAGAATGACGCGCTATGGCGCATGGCGGTTTCCTGGTCGTCCAGGCCGAAGTGCTCGGCGGCGAAACCGCCGGTGTAGCCGTCCGCCACCATGCGGCGCATCAACCCGCCTAAGTCGAGGTCGCCGTCGCCGACGGCAGCGGGGGCGTCGCCGGGGCGCTTCTTGTCCTTGAGGTGGACATAGGCGATCTTGTCTTTGAAGACTTCGTAGGCGGCGTGCGGTTCTTCGCCGAAAAGGGTGAAGTTGCCGGTGTCAAAGGCAAACTTGAGGCCGTCTACGTTTCTGAGGAAATCGGCACAGCCGGCAATGTTGCCATTGGGGGCCTTGCCCATGCCGAAATCCTCGATGGTGACGGCAATGCCGAATTTCCCCGCCATGCGGCAGACGGTTTCCAAGCCGGCGTAGATTTTGGCGAGTCCTGTTTTCTCGTCGTCGCCAGCCTTGAAGACGCCCGGCAAAACGAGCACGTTGCCCGTCCCGAAGAAATCGGCGCATTCAAGAAGGTCTCGGGCCTGGCGCCAGCAACGTTCCGCCTCCCAGTGGAGGAAGTCGACTTCCGACCAGACCGTTGAGACTTCAAGACCGGTGGAATCGTAGAGTTTCTTCAGCTGCGGACGCTCGCCGGACGGAAGAAAGAAAATGTCGAAGGCGCAGCCGTCGAACCCCATCTCGCGGGTGGCGGCAAGCGCCGCATCCACAGGAAGGCCCTTCGCCTCGGCGAAGTCACGGACGTGGTTGTAGAAAATCGAAATGCCGTTCTTTTTCATACGGTTATTTTACCAAAACCACAATATTCCGGGAAAGTCTTGGATGATGCGCCGTTGAGGCGGCCGTAAGCATCAACAACCTTCGGGGCGGGGTCGCGTGAACCCCCAAGTCGGGTTGGATGCCCCGGCGGGTCGGGTCCTATGCCGATGCGCGTCGGGAAGTATGGCAAAGAGAGTCGGGCTCTATGAGTTGGAAAGAGGCGCCAGAGGGCAGGTCAAAGGGCAGAGGTTGGAGGTCTGAGGTCAGAGGGGGCGCGCTCTTGCGCGCGAGACCTGAGACGTGAAACGCGAGCCCCGTGACGCGGCTTTCGCGGATGATGTTCCAGCCGTCCCAAAGGTAGGTTATGCTCTGCGGCTCCGCGTCTCCGCGTGAAATTGTCTTTCGGATCATCCGCCCCTTGTGGTCGTAGGCGTAGGTGACGACGACTTCGGCGTTGCTGGCCGAGACCATGCGGTTTTCGTCGTTCCACGTGTATGTGAAGCGTCCGTCGCTTGTCATGTTGCCGTCGGCGTCGTAGGTGAACCGCTCGGGCGTCTTCGCGACGAAGACGCGGCCGGTGACGGCGGAGATCTCGTCCTCGCCGCCGGGCGTTGCGGCGGGGAGGACGGCGACGATTTCGACCTGTTTGTTGGTCGCGGTGCGCGTGTTGTCGGCGTAGTCGCCGCAAAGAACTGCGTGATGATAGTTAATAATTTTACATTTCACGCTATTGTCCTTGTTCATTCATCACAGACTGGATTTCCTGACAAAAATCATCGCCGACCATGCAGGATGTAGCAATTTTTTGAAGCACAACACGGTCTATCTCCCCTTTGACACGGCTAATTTGAATCCATTTTTCAGAATTTTGATCCTTAAAATTAACTACCAAATGTTTCGACGTGTAGTTAATGTTGAAGTCTTCTGTACTAAAAACAATATTTGGCGCATACGTATTGTAGTCAAGTGTAAACCCAAATATAAATTCAGAGATTTGTTCGTCGGACATTGCCAAAAATGGATTTCTAACTATTTTGGACTTTGAAAAAGACGTATGCATTTCAATAGTCATTTCCCTTGTCAAAATGTCCGCCAAACAGGAAATATCCGTTTGGCAACCGACCATATATGCAGATACAATCAAGCCAAATATCAAATGAGAGAATGATTTCACTTACAAAGTTCTCCATGTAGTTTTTTTGCGTGATCAAACATTGCGTTAGAAAAAGATCTGCAACTTTGACCGATGATCGAATAGTTCGCCTTCTGGCTGACAAGTGACTTCATGTATGACATAAAATTCATGTCTAGAGTACAACAAGTACCAGACAGCCTCTCAATTTCCTTTGTTTTTTGGCTTATGTTGTCAACATAAACAACACCATCGCCAGACGGATTTGGACCGTCAAAACCTGGTGGGAAATCTACTATAACACCTGTGTTAAAACTTGTTTCGTCTTCACTTGAACTAGAATCTTCTCCAGAACTGTCCGAATCAAAACTTCCTCCGTCTCCCGACCACGAGTCGAGAGAGTTACCATTTTCAGAGTCAATCATTCCAAATGAAATGCAATACTTTTTCCCTGTTTTTATATAAATAGTTCCATCAACACAGCAAATTCCTGCATTCACAACTGGAGCGGACATTGCAACCCATTCATCAACGCAAACTCTCCTATGCCATCCGTGAACAGCGGTTGTGTTTTCAGTCCAGATGTCAAAACCGAGAACATCAAACAGACTCAACGCCCTGTTTTTCGTAAACCCGTAAAGCAAAAATCCTCTGCTTTCACCTTTGGGGTCCCGGCTCATCCATCTTCCAAGATTTGGGTTGTATTTGCGCATCTGGTACTCGCAGAAGCCCGTGACCGAGCAGTAGGGCTTGGTGCTGAACCGATGCGTGAACGAGGCGGCCTGCGGGCCGGAGGCGACGAGGGTTTCGCCGAAGGGCGAGTAGTCGTAGTGCGCGGCGATGGTGCCGTCGGATGAATCGATGTATTCGCTGATGTTGCCGTTGGCATCATAAGTCGGGATGTAGGTCTCGCCGTCGCGGATCACGGCGAGGAGGCCGCCGACGCCGCCCGCGCCCTGCATCGTGCCGTCAATATCCAAGCCCCACAGGTTATAGGTGACGTTGGACACGAGACCTGAGACGTGAGACGCGAGCCCCGTGACGCGGGTTTCGCGGATGATGTTCCAGCCGTCCCACACATACTCCATGCTCTGCGGCTCCGAATCGTGGCGCGAGACGGTCTTTCGGATCATGCGGCCCTTGTGGTCGTAGGCGTAGGTGGCGACGACTTCGGCGTTGGACGCCGAGACCATGCGGTTCTCGTCGTTCCACGTGTACGTGAAGCGTCCGTCGCCCGTCATGTTGCCGTCGGCGTCGTAGGTGAAGACATACGCAAGCTGGGCGAATTCGGATGCGCACTGCCCAACATTGGCGACAAATGTCATCACAGACATTCGCATTACATATTGCGCCCTTCGTCTCATTTATGCTCTCTTGGCATGAGTGTCACAAGGCCCTACAATCCGTCAGCCTTATATTTGCATTCTGTTCTCCTCTTTTTTACTTCACTTTCCCATTCGTTGAACAAGAGAGTGAATGCTCCATCCACGAGAAAAGAATTTTTGTAACCATCGATGGCTTCTCTTGCAGAAGCCGAATCAAGCATGAATAGCCTATGAATTGCGGCAAGAGACATCTCGAGCATTACTTGGTCAAATTCAACATCTGGGCCGGCCTCCATAGACCAGGCCGCAGACCTTGATGCGAATGCTATGACACGCAAGGCATCCACATTGGACATCTCATTTACTCTGTCAAGTGTATCATTGCAAAGAGGTTTTTGAAGAACAGACATCGCCATGCGGAAACTTTCCTCCTTAGGTGTGGGGGTATAACTGGCACATCCCAAAAACATCTGAACAAGAAAAAATAGACCCGCCGAAATGGCAATGCGGAAACATTCTTTCATCATTTAACCTCCAACCATCCTGAATAATTCGAATCTTTGCAACGCAGCGGCCGCGTTTTGTCGAGCATCTCTCTCAACTTGTCAAAATCATTGCTATGCGGGTATCCATCGTCCTCTTCTCCGATGTCTGACCATACGGTTACACAGCCATTTGATCTTCTTCCGGTATGAAGATTAAACCCGCCTCTTATAACCGTCATTCCGTTGGGGCTCATTACAGGTATTTCCGAATACGAATATCCACCTTTCCCGTTCGGGCCGTATAAATGATACCAATTGTAATCGCCAGACTGATCTCGATGCTCAACAGGGACAAAGGACTGACCAACAAGATATTTGCCAGTTGGCAATGGTCCGCTATTCTTCTTCCACTGATCATCTTTGACACAACAAGAATCGCCATTACCAGAAAAAACCTTTTCGACTAAGGTAATAGTTTCTTTAGAATCCACATCTGTTGCTGTCAAAGTCTTATTCGCAACATCGTAAACTAAATCAACATACTGCCCCAAGACATCGTGCCGACACATGCTGTTGCCACAAAATCGATACAGATGTAGTCCCCCTTCTTCCCCAATGGGATCCCGGCTCATCCATCTTCCGATGTCGGGGCGGTACTTGCGCATCTGGTACTCGCAGAAGCCCGTTGTTTGGCAGTAGGGCTTGGTGCTGAACCGATGCGTGAACGAGGCGGCGAGCGTGCCGGAGGCGACGAGGGTTTCGCCGAAAGGCGAGTAGTCATAGTGCGCGGCGACGGAGCCGTCGGAGGCGAAGAGGTATTCGCCGACGGTGCCGTCGGATGAATCGATGTATTCGCTGATGTTGCCGTTGGCATCATAAGTCGGGATGTAGGTCTCGCCGTCGCGGATCACGGCGAGGAGGCCGCCGACGCCGCCCGCGCCCTGCA
>JAZQOA010000115.1:0-25473 GCA_045627605.1 Kiritimatiellia bacterium
GAGAGAATGGCGTCGATCTGGCCCTGGGCCATGACCGAGTAGCTCGTCGTGCCGATGCCGGTGCCCATGAAGAGGCGCTGGATGTCCTTGAGGCGGCAGGGAGACTTGTTGATGAAGTAGCCGCTGTCGCCGGTGCGGAAGACCCTGCGGGTGATCGTGACCTCGCTGAACTCCGTTTCAAGCGCGCCGTCGCAGTCGGCGAAGGTGATGCTCACCTCGCACATGCCCATCTGCTTGCGGGTGTCGGTGCCGTTGAAGATGACGTCGAGCATCTTGGAGCCGCGCAGGGCCGACGGCCTTTGTTCGCCCAGCACCCAGCGGATGGCGTCGGAAACGTTGGACTTGCCGCAGCCGTTGGGGCCGACGATCGCGATGAGCCCGGGTTCGAAAACGAGCTTGGTGCGGTCGGCGAACGACTTGAAGCCGCACATCTCAAGTGATTTCAGGTACATTTGAAGCCTTGTCTCAAAAAAGTTTACCTCAGAGGCCCCGGGTCGTCAGCGCCAGCATGGGCCGTATCACGGAAAGCGCGACGAAAAGCACGACCGCGCCGACCGCCGCGACAAGCGCCGGCTCAAGCAGGGCCAGCGCACCGGAAAGTATTTTCTCGTATTCGCCCCGTGCGCGGGCCGCCGCCTGGGGCAGCAGGCTTGCCAAGGCGCCGGACTTTTCGCCGACGCTGACCCATGTCGCGAGGTGTGGCGCGACGGGGGCGATGAAGGCGACGGCTTTCGAGAGCGGAAGCCCGTTTTTCACGTCGTTCGCCGCCGAGGCGGCAAGCGCGGCGACCGTTTCCGAGCCGGTGGCGGAGCCTGCTGGCGCGACTGCCGCCTGCGGGGTGAGACCCGCGTCAAGGAGGAGCCCCATCGTGAGCGCGAAGCGCGAGGTCCAAAGGAGCGGCAGCAGCCGCCGGGCGAGCGGCAGCGCGAGGAGAAAACGCTCGTAGCGCATGGCGTCGGTACCGCCGCGCCGCGCCCGTGCCGCGAGGAACGCGACCGCCGACGCCCCGCCGGCCAGAACGGCGATTGCCGCGCCCATAAGGACCGGGCCGAAGCGCACCATGAACGCGGCCGAGGCCGGCATTGTCCCGCCGGGGAAGAGAACCGCGGCCTTGGGCAGCACGACGAAAACCATCAGCGAGAGAAGCGCGACGGCGAGGACGAGCACCGCCGCCGGATAAGTCATCGCCGCGCGGATGCGCTCGCGGACGGCGCGGTCCGCCTCGATGAATTCCGAAAGTCTGAGAAGCATGTCGCCCTGGACGCCGGTTTCCTCGGCGGTCTTGAGCGCGGCGTCCTCAAATCCGGGCAGCCGCAGGGCAAGCGACGAGACCGCCTTCGAAAGGGAGTCGCCCGCCACGATGCGCTCCTTGAGCGCGGCAAGCGCGACCGCGTCGTTTCCCGAAGTTTCGCCGATGAGCATGTCGAGCGCCTGCGAAAGGGTGAAGCCCGCCTTGAGCAGCATGCCTGCTTCGCCGTAGAAGCGCGCGCGCACCTCCTTGCCGAACTTGCCCTTAAGCGCGGCGGGGGCGAGGCGGTCGGTGACGATGCCTTCGCGTTGGAGCGCGGTGCGCGCGGCCTTGGGGGAGTCGGCCTCGACGACGCCTCGCCTGGCCCGGTCCAGTGCGTCGCGCCCCGTATAGGCGAAGAGGCTCATGGTGCGAGCGCCCCTGAGATTTCGGCGGCGTCCGTGACGCCGGCGAGAAGCTTGGCGAAGGCGTCGTCCGCCATCGTGGACATGCCGGCCTCGAGGGCCGCGCGGTGGAGGTCGGCGCCGTCCGCGACGCCGCGCCTGATGAGCGCCGAAAGGGCCGGGGTGCAGACCATCAGCTCGAAGAGGCCTTGGCGGCCGCGGTAGCCGCCGATGCACTTGCCGCAGCCGCGTGGCGCCATGACGCCGGCGGCGGCAAGCTTTTCGCGCCAGGCGTCGGGGACGAAGCCCGCGGGCAGCGCGTCGTCGGCAAAGGGGATGCGCTCCCTGCAGGCGGGGCAGAGGGTGCGGACGAGTCTTTGCGCGAGAACGCCGCGCAGCGACGAGGCAAGGAGGTAGGGGGGCACGCCCATGTCGACAAGGCGCATGACGGCCGAAGGGGCGTCGTTGGTGTGCAGCGTGGTGAAGACGAGGTGCCCGGTGAGCGAGGCCCTGACGGCGATTTCGGCGGTTTCGGGGTCGCGCGTTTCGCCGACGAGGACGACATCGGGGTCCTGTCTCAGGATGTGTCGGAGGCCGCTGGCGAAGGTGAGCCCGATTTTCGGCTTCACCTGGATCTGCCCGATGTTGGGGAGGCGGTATTCGACGGGGTCCTCGATCGTGAGGATGTTGCGGCGCGACGAGTCGATTTCGCCGAGTGCCGCGTAGAGCGTCGTGGTCTTGCCCGAGCCCGTCGGGCCCGACACCACGATGATGCCGTTTGGAACGCGCATCAGGGAGCGGAACGAGGCGAGCATCGCGTCTCCCATGCCGAGCGCCTGCATCGGCAGACAGGCGTCGTCGCGGTCGAGGAGGCGCAGCACGACGCGCTCGCCGTCCGCGACGGGCACGGTCGAGACGCGGATGTCGATCGACTTGCGGCCTACCGCGACCTGGGCCATGCCGTCCTGCGGGAGGCGTTTCTCGGCGATGTCCATTCCCGCCATGACCTTGAGCCGCGAGACCAGGGCTGCCTCCAGGTGTTTTGGCGGCGCGGCGCGCTCGTAGAGAACGCCGTCGATGCGGAAGCGCACCGTGGTCTTGGAGGCGAAGGGTTCGAAGTGGATGTCGGAGGCGTTTTCGCGGACGGCCTGGAGAAGGATCGCGTTCACCAGCTTCGTGGCGGGCGCGGCGTCGCCGGCGGCGAGGAGGTCGTTGACCTCGGCTGACGGCGCGGAGATGCCGTCGCCCTCGTTTTCCGCGGCATTGCCGGCGTCTTTCCCGGAGGGGGGCGCGGATGCCTCGCCCGCGTAGAAGCGGTCGATGGCCTCGAGAATCGTCTCGCGCGTTGCGACAACCGGCGTCAGCCGGCGGCCGGCGACGAGCGATGCCTTGTGCTGGGTTTCGAGGTCGTCGGGTACGGCGACGAGAAGCGATGGTTCGCCGTCGATCAGAACGGGGAGAAGGCACTGCGCGCGCGCCCACGCGACGGGGACGGCGGCGGCAAGTTCGCGCGAGAAATAGGCGTCCGGGACGGCGTCCGCGAAGGCCAGGCCCATCGCCTTGGCCGCGGTGCGCAAAGACGAGTTGTCCGCGGTCTGCTCAGTCATTGCCGGGGGCGTCCGGGGCGTCTTCGGTTTCGCCGGCGTCGAGAATGCCGGTCTTGAGTTTCCACGCCTCGGTCGTCCTGGAGGCATCGGCAGGCGCGGCGATCACGGTGGGCGTTACGAAGACGAGCAAGTTGGTCTTTTCCTCGGCGTCGCTCTTGTAGCGGAAGAGCCAGCCGAGAAGCGGGATGGAGCCGAGGATCGGGATGCGGTGCTCGACTTTCTTGACCGAGGTGCGCGTGAGCCCGGCGATCACGATGGTTTCGGCGTCGGGAACCGTGACGGTCGTCCGCGCCGAACGCCTGGCGATCGTCGGGTTGAGGGCGTCGGCCGAGCTGATGACGGAGGCGATGGTTGGTTCGAGCGCCATGCGGACGAGGTTCCCGGGCACGATGTAGGGCGTGAATTTCAGCGTCACGCCGACTTCCATGCGGTCGACGTTCTGGATGTAGTCGCGGTCCGAGCCCGACCCTTCGACGGAAGATTTCAGATAGGGGATGTCATCGACGATTTTGACTTCGGCCTCGATGTTGTTCTGCGCCTGGAGGGAGGTTTCCGAGACGATGTTGACGTGACTGTCGGAGCGCAGCGCCTCGATGGCGACGATGCCGGGGTAGGAAACCCGGAGGGAGCCGTCCGCCGCATAGCCCGCGCCGTGCGAGAAGGCGGCGGTGAGACCCTGCGGGAGGACGCCCTGCACGGCGCCTTCGACGAGACTCGACGAATCGGGCGCCATGCGCGAACCGGCGCTGAAGGCGGTCTCGCCCTTCTTGCCGGGGGCGTCGAGCGCCGTGAGCTGCGGGTTCCAGGTGAAGCCGTCGCCGTCGGTCACCTCGGCGATCATCACGCTGACATGGACTTGGCCGGGGAGGACGTCCATCGACTCGACAAGTTGCTTGACGACGGCGAAGTCGCCGGGCGCGGCATCGACGACAATTGCGTTGTTGACGGGGCTCGCCTCGACCGCGATGCGGCGGATTTCCTTGCCGCCTTCGGCGCGCGCGGCGGATTTTTCGAGCAGGGTGGAAAGCGTCTTCGCCACGTCTTCGGCTTTGAGGTATTGGAGCGGGATGGCGTTGAGGTTGCCGCGGCCCGTCGGGGCGTCGACGTCGAGCGACTTGATGAGCGCCTTGAACTCCTCGATTTGCGCCTCCTGGCCGATGAGAACCAGGGAGTTGGACTTCGGGGCGGCGATGGCGACGGCGCTTTTGAAGACCGCGCGCGGCGTGACGCCGCCGCCGTTGGCGATGCGCTGGGCCACGGCGGAGCCTTCGCCCTGCAGGGTCTGGACGGCGATGGCGTTGAGCTGCTGGGCGATGGCGTCGGCGTCGCCGAACGAAAGCTTGACGACCTCCGTTTTGCGGGAGAGCCCGGGCTTGTCGAGTTCCTCGACGAGTTTGGCCACGCGCGAAAGGGTGAGCGCGGTGTCCGTGACGACAATTAGGTTGGCGTTTTCAAGGACGGTGATCCACGACTTGCGGCCGCTGCCGCCTTCGAGGACGCGCCGCACGTCGTCGGCCGAGGCGTGCTTGAGGCGGAAGACCCGCGTGACAAGGCCGCAGGAGGCGGGCGACTCCGTTTCGCCAGGGGCGCCGACGGCGAGTCCGCCGCCTTCGGGGAGTCTCACGATGCGGCAGGTATGGCCGTCGTCGACAACTGAGAGACCCGCCGAGGCGAGGATTGAGAGCCCGAAGTTGTAGATGTCGCCGGCCGAAAGCGCCATGGTGTCGCCATCGGGCACGAGCACGGAAAACTCGGTGTCGAGACCACCGGAAATAGCGAAGGGCCTGCCCGATGCGTCGCACATCATCTGCGCGAGAACGTCGAGCTTGACGTTTTCCAAGGCACCGAGCTCGATGTCGCCGGAGGAATCCGCCGGCTCCTTGAGGGTGTCGCCGCCGGCGAGGACTTGTGCCGCGAGGCAGAGGGCTGTGAGTGCGGCGAGTGCCGCGGCAGTTTTTTTCATAGTGTTCCGCGTTCGGATTTTTCGATGAATTCGACGAGATGATCGACCTCGGCGCAGCCGATGACCTCGGCCTTGACCTTCGCGAGGGCCTCGGAGCGGTTGAGCCCCTCGTGCCAGATGATTCTGAAGGCCTTCTTCAGGGCCGAGACCGACTCGTGCGGGACGCCGCGGCGCTGGAGCCCGACAAGATTGAGACTGACGACTTCAGGCGGTTCGCGGGCGACGAGCATGTAGGGCGGAACGTCCCTCGTGATGCGCGCGGCCCCCGTCATCGACATTGTGCCGATACGTACAAACTGGTGGACGCCGACCATCCCCGAGATCACGGCCTTGTCCTCGACCTTCGCCTCGCCGGCCAGCATGGCGGCGTTCGACATGATGACGTCGTCGCCGATGACGCAGCCGTGCGCGACATGGCAGTAGGCCATCAGAAGGCAGTTGCGGCCGACTTTCGTCACTTCGCCGTCGCGCGTCCCGAGGTGGACGGTCGTGAATTCGCGGAGAATCGTCCCGTCGCCGATTTCGGCGTAGGTTGTCCCGCCGTCGTATTTGCGGTCCTGCGTCGGCATGCCGACGCAGGCGAAGGGAAAGATCTGGCAATTTGCGCCAATCGTCGTGTGGCCATCGATGAAGGCGTGAGCCTGCACGACTGTGCCCGGGCCGATTTTGACGTTCTCGCCGATGATTGCGTAGGGGCCGACCTCGACGGAGGGGTCAAGCTGTGCGCCGTCCTTGACAATGGCGGTAGGGTGGATGCTCATTTGCAACCTTCCGAAAAGATTGTGCGGCCGCGGGAATGCCGCGGCCGCGCATGGGTTTAGGCGTTCTTTTGCTGGCGGAGCTTGTAGACGCGCTCCATCTTCGCGGCAATGTCGCGGAAGGAGATGTCCGCGCCGTAAACTTCGCGGTAGATCTTGAAGGCCTTTTCGAGGTCGCCTGACTCCTCGGCCATTTCGCCGAGGTCGAAGAGAACCGCCTTCTTGGCGTCGTCCATGACGTGGAGTTGCTCAAGCGCGGTTTCAAGCTGCATGACGGCCATGTCGCGCTGGCCCTTTGCGCGGAAGCACTTTGCGAGACCATGGAGGGAGAGCGTACGCTCCTTGGGGCTGCGCTGCGAAAGCTGGAATTGCTGGATCGCGTCGTCGTAGGCGTCGTACATGAGGTACTGTTCGCCGAGCTCGAAACGGAGGCGGAGGTCGTTTGGGTAGCGCTCGACGCGCTGCACGAGATCGTCGAAGACGAACTGGTTGCGGTCGGCGCGAAGCGACTCGGCTTCATCGGCCTTGCCAGCCTGGATAAGGGCGTCGATCTTGGAGTCGTAGGCGAGGATGCTCACGTTGGTCAGCATGCGGTCGAGCTCGGGGTCGGCCGAGTTGATCTGGCGCGCGGCCTCGAGGGTCTGCACCGCCTCGTCGTAGCGCTTGAGCTGCTGGTAGATGCGGGCGAGGCCGCGGTAGTAGTTGAGGTTTTTGGGTTCCTTCTGGATCTTGGCCTTCTGCTCGGCGATCATCGCTTCGGCGTCGTCGCCCGCCTGGACCGTCGCCTTGTTCTTCATGTCGAGCTTGTTGGCCTCTTCCTTGTTCTTGATGAGGTTGCGATAGCCTTCCTTCTGGTTGGAGTTGGCGACCTCCTCCCAGCCGCTGGCCATCGTCATGCGGGCTTCCGTGTTTTTGAGCAGCGTGACGAGCTTGCCGTCCTGCGGGTGCTTGTTGACGAGCACGGCGTAGATTTCGCGGGCCTTTTTCCACTCCCCGGTCTCGCAGTAGGTTTCGGCGAGGACGGTCATGAGCTCCTCGTTGTTCATGTCGGCCTGGAGGCCGGTTTCGAGAATCATCGAGGCGACATCCGCCTGCTTCGCGAGCAAGGCGCATTTCGAGGCCTGGGCAAGGTACTTGACGCACATGGGTGCCTGCTCGATGAGCTTTTCGGAGGCGAGGATCGCCTCGGCGATCTTGCCGCCCTTGATGAGGCCGTCGACCTTCATGCTGGCGGGAAGACCGGCGATCTCGGCCATCTTGAGCTTGAGGCTCGAGGGTTTGGACTTGATGAATCGCTGGAGCGCGGCCGCGCGGAGGAATTTGCGGGCGCGGAATGACGACGGGTCGATCTCAAGGCACTGGTAGAGGAGCTCGAGCGCCATGTCGAGATTTCCTCGTTCAAAAGCCGCGAAACCATTGTTGAAGAAGTTCTGCGCCTTCTTCTGGAGCTGGGGGTCGAGTTGGTTTGCCTGTGCTGCCATTGCATGCTTCTTTCTATAATGTATAGGGAACTTGTATCTACAATACCGAATCCCGGCGTGTCTGTCAAACGATTTGACGTGGGGCAGGAGGCAGGTGGCGGGGCGGCGGCAGGTGCCGGGGCGTGTGTGAATGTCAGCGGCCCCAGGCGGGGCGTGGCGCTTCGAGGCGGAGGGGGAGGCCTGTGGCGGGGTGGGCGAATTCCGCGGCAAGGGAGTGCAGGCGGAAGGTGCCGTCGCCAAAGTCGCTTTTCGCCCCGTAGAGCGCATCGCCGACGATGGGATGGCCCGCCATGGCGAGTTGCGCGCGGATTTGGTGCGTGACGCCCGTGAGAATCGTGACTTCGAGCAAAGTATTCGCCCCGGCGGGGTGAAGGGGGCGGAAGGCTGTTTCCGCATGCAGGCCGTCGCGTGTCTTGATCATCTTGCAGAACGGAAGCGCCGGGTCGTGGGCGAGGTCGCAGGAAACTTGGCCAGGTCCCGGAACTTTTCCTTCGACGAGGGCGAGATAGGTCTTGGTGACTTTGCGCTCGGAAAAGGCACGCCGCATGGCGGCGAAGATTTCATTGGAGCGCGCGACGACGACAAGCCCGGAGGTGCCGGCGTCGATGCGGTGCACCGCCCCCGCAATGAGGGGGTCGTCGCCAACGGAGGCGAGCTCCGGGAAGGTGGCGGCCAGCCCGTTCATCAGGGTGCCGGTTTCACGCGGGGAGAGGGGTTGGACGGGCATGCCGGCAGGCTTGTCTGCCGCAAGCAAGGCGTCGTCCGCGTAGACGATGGCGGGCACGACGGAGGAGTCGGGCCGTACGCGGATGTCCGTTCCTTCAAGAAGCTCGCGAATGGTTACGGCGTCGTCGGCGTGGAGCTTTGCGCCTTTCGGGGCCTTGCGTCCGTTAAGCTCGACGAGACCGCGCGAAAGCGCGTCGCGGACAAGTGCCCGCGACGATGATGCGAAATGGGCGAGGACGAAGAGGTCGAGCCTTGCGCCATCCTCGTCTTTTCCGACCCGCAGTGTCGCGTTGGTGATCATCTCGCGAAACGGGGTTAGAGGCTGAGAAGGATGGCGCCGGCGATGATCGCCGCCAGGGCCAGGGCCTTGGACTTGATGTTGCGCTCGTGGAAAAGCATGGCGCCGAGGACGAATGTGAAGACGACGTTCAGGCGGCGGAGAAGCGTCACGACGGAAATCATGGCGCCGGGCATGGCGACGGTCTTGAAGTAGAGCAGGTCTGAAACGGCGAGGAAAACGCCGATGGCGAGGAGCGTCCAGCGGAACTTGAGCCGGGGTCTTTCCGCGCCCGTTTTGCGCCGGCTTGCGGCCGTGAGGCCGAGGGCGATGGCGGAGGCGATCGCAGCCATGTCGATGGTGAACCAAAATTGCATCTGCTCGGGTGTCACGCCGCAGCCTTGGAGGAGGAACTTGTCGAAAACGGCGGAACATGCGCCGGCGATGACGCCGATGAAGCAGACGATGATGCCCTTGGTCCTGAAGATGTTGATGCCCTCGGACTTCCCGGCGACGGCAAAGAGCCAGTAGCCCGCGATGATGGCGAGCATGCCGAGTCCCTGGAGGGGCGAGGGGATTTCGTGGAAGACGATGATGGCGCCGATGAGCGTCCAGAGAGGTGACGAGGCGTTGACGGGTACGCAACTTGAGATGGGCAGCGCCCTCAGCGCGTAGAAGGTGCAGCTCCATTCGACGGTCACCAGACATGATTTGAGAAAGAGGAGCCAGCAGTTGTGCGCGGAGACGGCGACGGCACCGCCCAGCCAGCCCAGGGCCAGGTAGAGGCCCGTGACGAAAAGCGCGCCAAAGCAGTTTGACAAGGCCAGGACGGGCCACAACGGGTTGTCCTTGATGGCGGATTTCCGCGAGAGGTCGAAAAAAGAGAGGATAAAAGCCGAAACCAGTACGTATGTGAGCCACATGGTGGAAAAATCTCCATTTCCTTTAAGCCATGTCTATTCTACCATATCTCGCCGCGAACCCCTTTCGCCGCAAAGACCCGGCGACGCCGTTGAAATGGAAAAATCCAAGTGGTAGAATGAATGGTAAATGAGAGGACATTGCGATGAAGGAGATGATTGACGCCATTATGGAGGCGAAATGCGTCGGGGCGCTGACGGGCGCCGGCGTTTCGACGCTTTGCGGCATCCCGGATTTCAGAGGCCCGCAGGGACTCTACAGGCAGCCGGATGCGGAGCGGATGTTTGATATCGAGTGGTTCGACCGGGACCCTTCCATCTACTACCGCGGGAGCCGCGAGCTTGTTTACGGCCTTGGCGACTATCGGCCGGGCCCCGTGCACACCGCGCTCAAAAAGCTCGAGGATCTTGGAAAACTTGCCGGCATTGCCACGCAGAACATCGACATGCTCCACCAGAAGGCGGGGTCGTCGCAAGTCTACGAAGTGCATGGTTCGCCCATCGTGCATCGCTGCCGAAAGTGTGGGCAAACCATCTCCTACGACAAGATTTGCGAGATGATTCGGCGCGGCGAGGAAAAGACCGGCCACGGAAGCGTTGTTGTGCCGCGCTGTGCTTGCGGCGGCGTTTTCAAACCCGACATCACCTTCTTCGGCGAGATGCTCCCCGAAGAGGCCTTCGCCTCGGCCCAGGAACTTGCGGTGAAGTCTGATGTCTTCCTCGTCCTGGGAACGTCCCTCACGGTCTATCCTGCCGCGGGACTGCCTCAGTTGACGCTCCGCCATGGCGGCAAGGTCTTCATCGTGAATGCGCAGCCCACGGCCCTCGACGACTATGCCGCAGGGTGCTATTCCGATCTCAAGGCGTTTGCCGATGCCATCGGCGCGCTCTGAACCGTATCTCTTCGCTAACAGACCATAGGGTTGTTAGCCGTTCTGCATCTGCGTGATGTCCTATCCCGGATTTGAATTTTCCTTTTGCGCGATCATCTTGGTAGATGTCGATTCGAAGCCGAAGTCCAATCCACCTTGTTGGTGTCAATCCCGGCGTAAAGCGGGGATGTCGCGCTCGCGATTGCGATAAATGCCGCGCAAAGAGCCTTGTTTTTCATTCAGTTTCCCCTTCCGTGATGAAAGTTGCCGATGCGTTAACGACTTCATAAATTCCTTGTCATGAAATCCAGCGTGGAATAAAACGAAAATAACGCCAAATAAAACTCCCGTTTTTGCTGGTCGCGCCGATAGCTGGCAAGGGCGGAATGATAAGAATTTGACCGGGCCGTGTTAATGGCTGCAATCTGACAAAGGTCTCTTTCTGTTGCATTTGTCGCGACATGGGCGATGTTTAGCAATGGACGCGGCAATGGACGTCCTCGTCCAATGTCTTTCATCGGTTTTAACCGAGCCAGACAATTTGTTGCCGCCGCATAGCCGGAGTGAGACTTGAGAACGGGTTGCATCCGCATAATGACGAAGAGTTCTTTTTCACGAAGTCGCAGCATTTCCGCAGAGTGTTGGTATTGGTTCGTGTCAACATTGAAATTAAGGCATTCCCTCCAGATATCTATCGCCGACACGACAATGTTAGTCAAATCGGAATCTTCGACATTGCACGAACTTCCCTTCTCGACAAGAAGGGCGTCCAAGTAGCCAATTACGGATGGGGCCGAAGCCCAGTCAACTTGGTTGGTATACTGGAACTCGCCTCTGCAAACAAATGCGATGATTATTCCAGCAAGGAAAATTCCATGCGTTTTTTTCATTCTTCTTCTCCTTGATACGGTGTCTCTTTTGTCATAAATCAGTGAAACAATTTAAAAACCAGTAGAAAGAATCGAATTCTCGATAGAAGTTCCGTCTTGCTTGATCCTCGTTGTATGCGGCAACTCTTGCGGCATTGTTACTGGCGATTGTCCCGTTGATCTTGTTGATTTCCTCAATCCGCTCATAAGAGTCGGCTAACGGTTAAGCATTCTTTTCCCGAAGGGAGTAGCGTGTTCGTTTGAATTTCTCAAGATTTTATGCGAAATTTGGGTAAACGATCCTGTCGCGTAGAATACATTGCTGCTGATCGCCACGCCGTAATGGTCGCCTCGCTGGTATTTTGGAGGTTGCGCGAATGTGAGAATATGTTGAAAATAACTCCGGTTCCCAAAATGAAGGTTTTCGTTCAAGGCTGTTGCAACAGCATTGCCAAATTCCGCATCGCGTAACAGAACCGTTCGCACCTCGTTGGTGTGGGAAGAATGATGGCGGCAAGTGATAAGATAAACCGTGTTTATGTTTCCAACGTTTCGCCAGGCCACAATGTCAAGACTGTTGGTCGTCAACGAAGAGATCCAGGCAAAATTCGTTGCGGAAATGGTGAAACCATCGCGAATCAAATCTTCGGAAAGCAGGGAAATATTCGAGTCTGCCGAAGTTGAATGTGAAGGTGCAATGCTGGCGGATGCATTGTTCGTGATGCAGAACGCCAAATTCGTAATATTTGGATCCTTGGGATCGATTGAAGTTCCCGCAAACGCGGCGGAAGCGCAAAGAATGACAATACCTATTGTCTTTTTCATTGAACAACTCCTTTACTGTCCTTGAGAATGACATCTCCAGACAAACTACGCGTGATACTTGCCCCGAACTTGCGTATGGTCACGGTGCCGTTTTCGTCAAGTTCGAATTCCTCAATCCAGGAATTGTCGACAAAATTGTGCTTGTTGGTTTCGCCGGTATGCTTGTCGATCCACCAAGAAACGGGCATTCTCCATTCCATCATGCCGAAACTCCATGGCATTCCCGGATCAACAAATGCAATCTTGTCTGTAAAGTGTGTGCCATCGTAAGCAGGGTCATAACGTGGAGAAATAACAATGTCAGCACCTTGCTCAATTCCGTGAGGAGGATGTCGTGATTCGCAATCGTTGAACCAGCCGCAATAATTAGTTGCCTCGCAATATCCTTCCGTCATGAATACATTGTTAAAGGCAACATTTGTTGGCGCGATTACCACATCAACAGAGCATGCTGCGCCTGGGATGAAGCTTCCAATCGGCTCAGGATACCAAGGAAAGGCATACGCTATTGAAGCAGGCTCCCAAATCGAAAATGACTTGCAAAGGGAAATCCCCCCTGCAATAACCGTGGCTGTGACCTGGTGTTGAATGTCAAACGCTGTCAATGTCGCTTCCGTCGTCGTGCTTGTGATTGCGGCGTAAAGGCTGTTGTCGCAGCTTGCGCGTTCAATGGCGATGCTTGAAGGCGCGATGGACAGCCTCACCACCTCGCCCACGCCGATGTCGGTGCGGGTTCTGTCGGCGGGCCATTCGGCTTCGGTTTCGGAGACGAGCGCGAGGTTGTTGACGGTGACGTCGGCGGAACCGCAGAGGCCGTTGAAGATGCGGACGTGGTAGGCGACGCCGGGGTCGAGGTCGGCGGGGACGAAGGTGAGGTCGTCGATGCCGGCTGGTTCGCTGGTCACGGTGTAGCCGTCGGGCGAGTACGAGCCTTCGTCAAGCGTGATCGCGTGGGGCGTCGTGTCGGCCGCGTCGACGTTGACCACCTCGTGGCCGTCCGCGAGGACGAGCCGGCGGATGTTGACCGTGGCCGAGGCGCGGACATGCGGCGAGTCGTCGGCTGTCGTCGCGTAGACCTCGTAGGTCCCCGGGGCGAGTTCCGAGGGGTGGAAGAGGAGCGGGTTGCCCGTGCCTTCAATGCCGGAGGGGACGCTGTGCCAGTGAGGCGCCCCGCCGCAGTCCGACGAGGGGTCGAGCCAGAGCCACGCCTCCGCAAGCCCGCCGCAGAAGTCGATGATGCCGTCCGCGAACTTCAGCCGCCAGTATTCGAGCTCCCATTCGTTGGAGACCGGGTTTCCGGGCGCGATCCAGCCGGGGCCTTGCCGCCCGGCCGGTCGCGCGTGGAACGGGCCGAAGGCCCCGCCCTGCCGCGAAGCCTCCTCGCCGCTGGTCGCGTCGCGGAGATTGAGGGTGGCGTACCAGTAGCCGCCGGGGCCGTCCGGCGGGGCGGCGGTGTCCGCGAAGTCGCGGGCGAGGCGAACGGCGACGTTCCCGCCGCCGGGGACGTACACCTTCTGCACGGCCGGCGAGACGCCGGGTATCCACGGGATTTCCACGACGGCGTTGGAGGACGTGACGACGAGGAGGCACGGCAGGGACGAGTCGATTTCGCAAGCGAGCACGGCCTCGCCGTAGGTGTTCGTGCCGGCCGGGTCGCCCCAGTCCGCCGGGTCGGTGCCCAGGTGGCGCGTCTCGTAGTAGTCCACGAAGCCGTCGCCGTCTGAATCGGCGCAGGGCCAGCCGGTCGTGACGGCGTTGGTCGCCGTGCCGAGGGCGGCTTCCCATTTGTCCGCGACGCCGTCGCCGTCGCTGTCCGCAAGGACGGGCGGGAGCGCGGGGAGGTCGGGCGGGAAGCCGTGCGCGAGTTCCCATTTGTCGTCCGGGCCGTCGCCGTCGGTGTCCGCCTTGCGCGGGTCCGTTCCCAGCATGAACTCCTCGTAGTTCGCGAGGCCGTCGCCGTCGTCGTCCGCCGCGGCCCAGTCCGGGCCGCCGACGGGGACGAGTTCGACCGCGGCCCCCGACGCGAAGAGCGGCGCGAGGCTCCAGCCGTTCGTCCCGCTCTGGATGCCTGCCGTGACGTTGGGGAGGGCCGCGGTGGCGACGGGCGAGTAGTACCACGACATCCGCCCCGAGCGCTCCAGGCGGCAGACCACCGTCGTGTTCGAGGCCGCGCCGGGCGTGACGAGGTTTTCCCAGACGACGGTCATTTCATCTTCGCCGGCGATCGCCGAGACCGCGGAACCGCTTTCCGCCACGAGGAGGTGGTCGCCCCAGAACGGCGCGGCGATTTCAAGGCCGCCGGGGAGCGGCAGGCCTGTTGCGGGGCGGCGGTGGAGCGTGGCGTGGCCGAAGGCGAGCCGCCCGTTGGAAAGGACGCCGACATTCGTGTGGCACGCGCCGTTGAACGGGAAGGCGAAGGGCAGCGGCATGTCAAGCCCGCGGTTGTCGATGTCGTGGCGCGTCCAGGCGCCGAGGACGTGGCGGTCCCGCGGCAGGTCCGGCAACGCCACGTCGGGGTTGACGCGGTAGAGGGCGACGCCGGTCGCGGACATCTCGTCCGGTATCGGCCAGACGGCGGTCGAAGGCATGTCCGCGACCGCGTTGCCCGTCGCCGCGTCGAAGGGCCAGGTTTCGCGCCCGTAGGGGAATCCCGGCGAGGTGAACGCCGCCTGCACGGCCGACGCCATCCGATGCAGGAGCCGCGCCGGCGGGGAGTTTGTCTTCGTTCCGCCGACGGCGGCGAAGAGGAGGCCGAAAGCGGCGAGGACGGCGGACGCCCCGCGATCCAGGCGCGCATGTGCGAACGCGGCTTTCGCGGAGCGGCGGAGTGTCCAGGCGAAGAACGCGGGGAGGACGACGGCGATCAGCAGAACGAGAACACCCATTGCCGTCACCTCATGATGAGCAGGGAGGGGTCGGGGCGGTACTTCAGCCGGAGGGAGAGAAGCTTCGCCTCCGCGCCCGCCAGCCAGACTGTCGCGGACGGCCAGTTCTCGGGGAGATACGCCGCGGAAGGCCACTTGAAGCGCGTTTCACGCGCCGTGCCCGCGCCGTCCGTGGCGCCGACGTGCACGTTGCCCTGCGCGTCCAGCGTGCGGAGCGCGAGGGCGAGCCTGTTTGTGCGGATGGCGTCGTCGGCAAGGGGCATTTCGGCGGGGAAGGTGCCGGGGGCGACGAGGCGCCAGCCGTCGGCGAAGGTCACGGACAGCGCGGGGTCGGCGCAGTCGCCGAAAAGGACGGTGACGGTGTTTGACGCGCCCGAAACGACCGCCATCTCGCAGAGAAGCGTCCCTTCCCGCACGTTTTGCCAGTCCGCCGGGAACGGGGAGAGGGCGAGCTGCGAGTCGGTCTCCGAAGTCGAGGCGAAAAAGCCGTCCTCAAAATCGACCGATGCGAAGACCGAGTTCGTCTGCACGGATGCGGGGGCCGTTCCTCCGGCAACCACCACCGTCGCCGCCGGACAGGCGGCGGCGAGGAGGAGAAGCTGGAAACTGTAAAAGCAAACTTTCCGCATGGGAGTAGTATAGCAAAACGGGTGACCGAGAACGGCTTTGTCCCGAAGAGCACGGTGCGCCGGCCCGTGGGCGCAAGGGCCTACTCGAAGGAGTTCGGCGCGACATGGGCCGTGTCCGAGCTGACGAAGGACATCCACGACAACCTGAAGAAGCACTTTCCCCTTGACGCGGACTGGCTCTACGTCACGGCGCTCATGAAGAAGTATGCGGCGGTCAAGACGCCGGAGACTGCATGGGGTGCTCGTGGACTTCGGTCGTTATTCGGCCGTGTAGTTGTCGAAGTAGCCCTGGATGTAGATGATCGGCGTCCCCTTGTCGCCGCTTCCCGAAGTCAGGTCGCAGAGGGAGCCGATGAGATCCGTGAGCCGGCGCGGTGTCGTGCCCTGGGAGGCCATGTTGCCGACGAGATTGTTGTCCTTCGTGCGGATGCGCTCCTTGATGGCGTTCTTGAGCTCTTCTCCGGTGAGGTTGGCGAAGTCGTTGTCGGCCAGGTATTTCAATTTGAGCTCGTTGGGCTTGCCTTCGAGACCGGGCGTATAGGCGGGGGAGACAACGGGGTCTGCAAACTCCCAGATTTCGCCGACGGGATCCTTGAAGGCGCCGTCGCCATAGACCATGACTTCGACGTATTTGCCCGTCGCCTTGAGGATGCGGTCCTGGATTTCGGCGACAAAGGCATCGCAGTCGCGCGGGAAGAGCTTGACCTTGTCTTCGGTCGCCTTGTTGGAGCCGAGGAGGCCGTAGTCCTTGTTGTAGCCGCTGCCGGAAACCGGCGCCGTCATGATGTCGTCAAGGCCGAGGACGAGCTCGGCGCCGGCGGCCTTGAGGAGGCGCTTGGTGCGGGGGAGCGTGTGGATGTCGCAGGCGAGGACCTTCTTCGTGTACTTGAGGATGGCGCGCGGGTCGTTGGCGAGGACGATTTCGACGTCGGCGCCGCAGCTTTGGATGAGCTCCTTGTAGTAGGCGACGTAGTCGACCCCCGTGAAGGGGTGCTTGTTCTCGCCGAAGAGTTCGCGGTACTTCGCCTCGGAAAGAATATCGCTGTAGGGGTTGACGCCCTTTTCGTCGAGCTGGTCGAGGGAGACGAGGTGGTTGCCGACTTCATCCGCCGGGTAGCTGAGCATCAGCACGACTTTCCTGAGCCCTTTGGCGATGCCGCGCAGGCAAATCGCGAAACGGTTGCGGCTGAGGATGGGGAAGATGACGCCGACCGTGTCGCGCCCGAATTTGGCCTCGACGTCTGCGGCGATGTCGTCAACCGTCGCGTAGTTGCGCTGGGCGCGGCCGACGACCGCTTCCGTCACCGCGATGATGTCGCGATTGCGCATCTCGAAAGGTTCTTCCCTGGCAGCGGAGAGAACCGAATTGACGACAATGTCGACGAGATTGTCGCCGTCACGGATGATCGGTGCGCGAATGCCCCTTGAAACTGTTCCAACCATTCTGCTCATGGTAAAATCTCCCAAAAAGTTAAAAAAATATTATATTCCTTTTTAAAGGAGCGTTCCACAAAAATTTGTTGTGTGCGGACGGCGTTCATGCATCCGCACATTTTCTGGCGCCACGGTTCGAACAAGGGGCCGGGGCGTCACTTGCCTTCAAGAACTTTCCTCGCGTGGTTGGCGAAGGCGCGCCGGGGGTCGTTCGCGTAGGCTTCAAGCGTTTTTTGCCCCAGCTTTTCGGGAGTGTCCCCCAGCTTGTAGAGGGCGCGCGCCAGGCAGAGTTCGCGCAGGGCGTCGCTTCGCTCCTTGTCCGCGATGCCGCGGTTCCCGCCCTGCCAGTAGGCGAATTCCGGGTAAAGGGGAACGCCTCCTTCGGCAAAGGGTTTCATCCACTGGCCGCCAACGCCAGGAAGCTCGAGGAGGCGCTTGAGCGCATTCACGGCGGCTGGGTCGCCGATCCCCTCCGCGCAGAGCGCCACGGCGCGGAAATGCGAGTACTCGCCCCTGGCGTTGAGTTCGTCCATTTTTGCAAGAAGCGGCGCCAGGCCGCACTTGGCCTTGGCTTTGCCCAGCGCAATCAAATAGCTGTCAATCCAGCTGACGCTGCGGCCGAACTGGTCCATGCCGCGGTAGTTCCACCCCGCGTCCCATGTCGCGCAGGAGACGGCGTCGGCCAGCACATGTGCGGCGGAGGCATCGCCCAGCAAGGCCAGCACATGTGCGGCGGGAAGGTCTTGCCGTCCTTCGAGAAGCTTCTTCGCCCGCGCCGGGTCCGTGAGCAGTTCCGCAAGTCCGCGGTAGGTCTCGTCGAGCGCGGCTGCCGCCTGGGCCATTGTCGCGTCGGGGAGGGGAAAGGAGTCCGCCATTTCAAGGACGGAGGCGTCAACGATGCCCTTTGCGATCATCTGCCTTTGCAGTTCCCTCACGTCGATGTCGCGCGGTTGATTCCCCGACGCCACGGCAATCGCCGCCGCCGTTCCCGCGGCAAAGCCCTGGTTTTGCACGTCGGGTTGCATGCGCAGAATGGGCATGGCGTCGCGGTGGGCGCTCATGCCGAGCCCGACGACAAGAAGACCGTCCACATTCTTCGGCAGCATGCAGCGGTAGGGCAGGTTGACGGTAATGGGGTTTGCGGCATGGGGCGCCTCGATGAAGAACTGCTCGCCGATGGTTTGCCCGTGCGTGTCGAAATTCGAGTAGGTGCGGGCGATGACGTCGGGATACGTGCGGTTCATGATGACGTCTTGCGGCGTGACGTAGGCGACGCCGTGCAGGCGGCGGCGTTCTCGCGAATTGACGACCTGTGCCTGGTCCCAGGCGTAGGCGCCGATCGAAAGACGGGCGCGAAGCGCGAAGTTCATCATGTCTTCCGCGTCGGTGTCGTCCACGAAACCGCAGTCGGTGTTGAGGTAGCTTCTCCCGAGAATTTTCGCGGCGGAGCCCGCGCCCTGCAAGGCGAGTTCCTTGCCGTCGATGAATTCCGTCTCCTCGCCGAGCATGGCCGCGACGTCGGCATTCCCCGTTGCGTCGACAACGGTTTTCGCCCGCACGAAAACGCCCTGGGCGGCGTCGTGGAACGCCACCAGGACGCCGATTCCGCCTGCGTCGAGGGGCATGGCTTCGACGGCCATCGCGCCGAACCAGATTTCCGCGCCGGCCTTGCGCGCCTCGCGCCTGAACCATTCCGCCTTCGCGACGCCGTGTACCTTGGCGCACATCGCGTCGATCCCCTTGTCGATTTCGTCCGTGAAGCCGATGCGCAGGCCAAAGCAGTAGCTGTCGATCATGCCTTCCGTCATGACGCCGCCCATGCGGTGAAGCGGATCGCATACGATGACCTTTGCGCCCGAACGGGCCGCGGCGATTGCGGCCGGGGCCCCGGCCGTCCCCGCGCCGACGACGAGCACGTCGCATTCGACTTCCCCCCGGGGGGGCTGGGGCTTTGCGGCCGGTGCCGACGGTTCCCGGAGCAAGACCGCGCGCGCCATTTCGGCGCCTGCGTCGCGGCCGTTCGAGATGAAGACGTTGGGATCGGTCGTCGCGGAGACGAGTCCCACGGTGCGCACGTTCACGGCATCGGCGACGACTGTTCGGTTTTCCGCCAGGAGAAGTGCGTCCGCCGCGTCAAGTGTGGCCGGATTCCAAAGCGCGTCGCGCGCCGCCTGTTCCGCGAAGGCGAAACTCCGCGGCGAAGCATCGGCCAGTTCCCAGGCGAACGAGTCCGCCGCAAGCCTGGGCGGTTCGCCCGCGACGGAGTAGTGCGCAAAATTCATCTTTCCGGACGGAAAGGGCGAAAGAACGCTTCCCGCCTGCTCTGCGACGCGGCCGAATTCGGTGGCGTCGATGAGCGCCTTGGCCTCGATGCGGAAGGGGCCGCTGCGGTTCGCCGCGATGATTCCGCAAAACTGGCCGGCGTCGTCCCGCAGCACGTCCGTGACGTAGGTTAGGAGGTGCAGTTTCACGCCGGCGTCGAGAACCTTGCGGTCGCAGATTTGCTTGACGCGAAGCGGCGAGATGACATTCGGGTCGCCCGGGACGTTGGACGAGGCGCGGGCGAGGAGCGTTTCGAGCTTGTCCGACGGCGGGAACTCCTGCTGCCGGAAGGGCGCGTCGAGGCGCAATTTGCCGGCGATGTCGCTTCCCAGGTAGGGGCGGGACTCGACGAGGCATGTTGCCGCGCCTTCCCTTGCCGCCGCTTCGGCGGCGGCAACGCCGGCGGAAGAACCGCCGACGACAATGACGTCGTACTTTTCAATGTTCGCTGATTGTTCCATGGGCATTCTCCTTTTGCCGCCGTTGCGGGCGGTTGTCAGTCTTCGAGCCGCAACGTCCAGAGCTGGAGGCGGAGACGGTGCGAAACCCATTCGTCCGTGAAGTTGCCGGGGTGGATGCACCAGCCGCCGGCGAGCGAGAAGGTCTTGAGCGAGGGGACTTCACCGAAGGAGCCGAGCTGGTTGCGACCGGGTTCGACAACGGCTTTCGGGGTGCCGTCGACGAGGACCTTGAGCGCGGCGAAAAGAAAATCCGCGGGGCCAATGGACTTGCCGCCGACATTGATGACGGACGGCAGAAAACCGTCCAGTGAAATGGACTTTGCCGCCTCGGCGAGTTCGTTTGCGGAAACATCGACGCATTTCCCTGCGGGTTGTGGCGGTTCAAGGAAGCCGTGCACGGCGCCGGGCATGTGGACGTCTTCGCCGCGAAGCATTTTGACGGCGGCGTGGAAAACGTCCGCGACGCACCAGGAGTGTGGCGGCTTCACGGAGGAAAGACTGCGCTCGAGCGAAGCCTTGGCCACGGCGAGTTCGGCGCGGCCGATGGCCTTGCGGGGCTTGAGCGAGGCGGCGTATTCATCGATGTCCGTGACCGTGAAGCGCGGGTCGTCCGCGATCCGGCGGACGAAGCGGCCAAGCCGCCGGTAGAACTCGGCGGTGTCTGCGGGGGCGCGGTCGTCGACTTGCCGCCACTGGCGCCAGGGCGCGAGGTTGGCGCCGAGGTAGTTCGGACCATCCCAGTGGCGGGTTTTGACGGCCATGTGCGGGTGCATGAAGAGTCCGGCGAAATCGTATCGGGCGAGATCGTCGAGGATGGCGCCGATGTCCGGTTCGGGCTTGCCGGGCGCGGGGATGAGGTCTTCGAGCGTGAACCCCGTGTAGTAGGGGAGGTGGACCTGGTTGGCGAACCAGAGGCCGTCCACGCAGGTGCCGGGGCGGACGAGCATCTCGCCGTCTGTCGCGCCGCCGTAGAAGCCGGTTCCGGCGTTGAACCGGATGCCGAGGTCGGCATAGGCGTCCATCGCCACGGCGCTTACGCTGTTGCCCGGCGGGCAGGCGAACTTTACGCGGCCCTCGCCAAAGGCGGCCTCAAGCAGGCCGACGGCCTTCGCTTCGTCCGCCATTGTGCGGGCATAGGCGCGGGAGTAGTCCGGGTCTTCGGCGAGTTCGGCAATGGTCGGGTGGCGCGAGTGGTAAAGCGTCTGCGTGCCGACGACATGCGCCTTGAGCGCCTCGACGACATCGGTCCTGTGGAGCTCGAGGAGCCGTAGCGCCAGGAAGCCGACGACGTTGAAGTTGCCGCGGACACCTTCTGCCGCCAGGGTGTAGGCAATGTCGCGTATCGCGTCGTTCGACCTGTCGCAGGTGTAGTCCTCGGTGTCGAAGAAAAACATCACCTTGGTGGGTTTGCCTTGCATACTTTGCCTCAAATAGGGGGACAGTCCCTTAGTTGTTATATCGCAAATCGTTACGCGGGATTGTAATGCTCTTAGCTTTACTTTGCGGACGATGGCGCGATTTCAATGGGCCTGCCATCGAGAAAACCATAGATTGCCGTTGCCGTCGGGTTGGCGACGGAATCGCCCTTGAGACTCCAGACGAGTTGGCGCGCCGCCGTCACGTAGTCGAAGATCTCGATGTTGGTGGCGTACCAGATTTCGGCGTGGCCTTCCATGAGGGCGCAGAAGTTTTCAAGGACGTCCCAGTTGCCGGCGTTGTCGAATTCGAACGAGTGCCCCCAGATGTAGCAGAGCAAGGGTTCGTCGGCGGCTTGCGCGGCGAGAAAGTCGCGGCCGACGGCGTCGATTCCCGCGTTGTGGTGCGCGGTCGGGTGCCAGTCGAGGAAGTCGGCAGGGAGGGTGAAGCGTCGTTCGGCGGGTTGCGTAACGCGGCCGTAGGAAACGTCGAGCGCCCTGAGGATCGTGTCGCCCTCGGGCGTCTTCGACGAGGCGCCGCAGGGGTAGGCGAAACCGCGCACGGGGGCGTGGAGTTCGGCTTCGATCACTTCCTTGTTGCGGTACATGTCCTCCATGACCACGGGCCATGGGACGCTCCCGAAGGTTTCGTGCCGTGCGCCGTGAAGCGCGATTTCGTGGCCGCCGGCGAGGTAGAGCGACTTCCATTCGTCCTTGGCGACGGAGATGAGCAGACGTCCGTCGGCGTCCCGGGGGGCGTCTGACGGCACGGTTTCGGGGCGGTTGTGGGTGTTGATGTTGAATGTGCCCTTCATGCCGTGGCGGTTCAGTATTTCGACGAGGCGGCGGTCTCCGGGGGGCGCATCATCGTAGCTGAAGGTCAGCGCCTTTCGCTTCCAACCGGGGTAGGCGAGCTCGAAGTGCCCCGGAACCTTGGTGGCGCCTGTCCAGATGGGGGTGCCACCGTCCGCGACGCCCGCCGTGGCGGCAGCGAGGTCGATTCGCTTGCCGGGGGGGAGCACGACCTTGACGGTGTCGATTGTGCCGTGGCTTTCCCCCCAGTTGGCGTAGAGCGGGAAGGCAGCGGTGTTTTCGACGACACGGCCGTCGAGCGTGATTTTCACGGCTTGCGTCGCGCGCATGTATTCGCGCATTTCGAGGTTGGTGCAGTACCAGATTTCATCGCGGCCTGCCAGCAGCTGGCAGAGTTCGTCGAGCAAGTCCCAGTTGCCGTTCCGTTCGAACTCATAGCTGTGGCCCCAGATGTTGAGGAAGTTAAGCGTGCCTCCCCAGCCCGAATTGGCGAGGAAGCTCTTGGCGAGCGCGACTGAGTCCTTGTCGTGGTGGGTCGAGGCCTGCCAGAAAAGCGGGTCGGAGGGAATCTTCGTGGAGCGCGTCGCCGCGACGGGCCTGGCATAGGCGAAGCCAGCCTCGCGCATCGCCTCCATCGAATAGGCCGTATGGTCCCCGTAGGGCGAGGCGAAACCAGTGACGGGGTGGCCGAGCAAGTCCTCGAGGGCGGAGCGTCCGTCGCGCAGTTCGGCGCGGAGGTCGCCTGGCGAAAGCTGGCTGAGGTGAAGGTGGTTGTAGCCGTGTGAGGCGACTTCGTGGCCCATGTAGAGCGAGGCGACTTCGGTTCGCGCGATAAAGCCCTCGCGACCGAGTCGGCCGGGCGAGATGTTGAAGGTGCCCTTGAGACCGTGCTTGTTGAAGGTCTCGACCATGCGGCGGTCTTCGACGCGTGCGTCGTCGTAGGAGAAGGAAACGGCCTTGCGTTTCCAGTTCGGGAAAGTGAAGTAGAGTTCCATGGCTTGAGGTTTGTTTGAAGATTATACCACAAAGGCGGCAGCTGCGATTCCGCGATTTTAGCCGCGTGGTTGACACCTTTTGCCAAATAGGGCAAAATTATAACGTCTGTTTCTTTAACAATAAGGATTGCAAAATGAAGAAAATTCTTTTCGCGTTTTTCGCGGTTGTCGGGGTTTCGGCTGCCACGCTTGCCGAGAGTACGCTTCTTGCCGTTCCGGCGAACGTCAACTTGGTAAACCTGGGGTTCGATTTGATGCGCATGCTACCGTCTGGCGATCTCGACATGGTCTGCTATTCGGGCGACAAGGGCGTCTCATCGCTTGAGTATTTTGACCGTGGCGCGTGGCGCTGGGTCGAGACGACGAAGAACGCCTGGGGCAGCGGGACGATTGCGGGCGGTCGTCACGCCAACTTGGTTCTTGTCGGCAACGATTCCGCGGCGGAAAAGTTGCTGAATGACGCGAAGTGGGCGGACAATGTCCTGACGCCCTCCGGCGTCTATTTCCACGAGATTGTCAATGCCGTGCACACTTTCAACCCCCTTGCCGAAAAGCAGTGGAAGGCGCTTGGCAAGTCGTATGACATCAGCCTGCGCAAGCTTCCCGTTGAGTCTCGTTACGACAGCCAGGCGGCCAAGGATCACATCGCGGCGCGCCAGGCGGCCAAGGCGGAGGAGGCGGCGCTCGCCGCCGAGAGGGAAAAGGCTGAACGTCAGCGCGTCGAGGCGTTGAAGGCGGAGAAGGACGATGTGCGTTTCGTGACGGTTGGCGAGCCGGAGGGTGCGGTTCCCGCCGTTGGGGAAGCTGTTGTTGAAAAGCCTGTCGTCAAGCAGCCCAAGGTCAGGAAGCCCAAGGCGGCCAAAGCCCCGAAGGACTTGAGTCTCACCCCGACGGAAATCGTCCTCACGCCTGTTGAGAAACTGCCGGAAGCCCCGAAGACGGAGGAACAGCCTGTTGTCGTTCCCGTTGACGAGTATGAGGCGAAGGCCGAGGCCAATGTGAAGGCTCTCGCGGAGAAGGCGGCCGCGGAGGAAGCCGCCGCGCAGAAGGCGGCCGATGAGGCGAAGGTCGAGGCCGAGGCGAAGGTTGAAGCCGAGGCGAAGGCTCTTGCGGAGAAGGCTGCCGCGGAGGAAGCCGCCGCGCAGAAGGCGGCCGAGGAAGCGAAGGCGAAGGCCGAGGCGAAGGCTCTCGCAGAGAAGGCTGCCGCAGAGGAAGCCGCCGCGCAGAAGGCGGCCGAAGAAGCGAAGGTCGAGGCCGAGGCCAATGTGAAGGCTCTCGCGGAGAAGGCGGCCGCAGAGGAAGCCGCCGCGCAGAAGGCGGCCGATGAGGCGAAGGCGAAGGTTGAGGCCGAGGCGAAGGTCGAGGCTCCCAAGGTCACGGTGCCGCCTGAAGTCGAAGCCTTGCAAAAGGCGAAGGCGGCAGCCGAGGCCGAGGCGAAGGCGCTTGCTGAGAAGAAGGCCGCTGAGGAAGCCGCCGCGCAGGCCGAAGCGAAAGCCGCCGCCGAAAAGGCCGCCGCGCAAGTCGAAGCCATCAAGAAGGCCGCCGCTGAAGCGGATGCTGCCAAGGCCACTTCAGTCCAGGAGGCCCTGAGGAAAGCCGAAGCCGAAGTCGCCGCAGGGCGTGCCGCCCAGGCCGAGGCGCTCAAGAAGGCCGCCGAAACGGCCAATGTCGTGGTGCCGGGCATTGCGGCCCCCAAGGTCGATCAGCCGACGCCTCCGGTGGTGGCCCCCGCCGTGCCAGACCTCCCCGTGACCGTCATTGAAGTCAAACCTGTCGAATAGCAAGTGGTGGAACCGTGGCAGCAGAAGGTTTCGACGTCTCGTACGTCGCGCGCTTGGCGCATCTTGATTTGAGCGCGGAGGAGTCCGCGCTTTTCGCCGGTCAGCTTGGCGGCATCCTGAAATACATGGAAAAACTGAATGAACTCGACATTTCCGGTGTCGAGCCCACCATGCACGGCCACGGCCGCGTCAACGCCATGCGCGAAGACGTCGTGACTCCGTCGCTTGACCGCGACACGGTTCTCGCCAACGCGCCGAGCCGCACCGAGAACGAATTCAGGCTTCCCAAGATCGTGGAGGACGCCTAACCATGGATTTCCAGTCTTTAACGGTCGCCTCCGCCGCGAAGGCGATGGCGGACGGGGAATTTTCCTCCGTCGAGCTCCTGCAAGAGCTTTTCAAGGCCGTCGACGCCAGGGATGGCGACATTTGCGCCTACCTGACCTTCGACCGTGACGGCGCCTTGCTGGCGGCGAAGGAAGCGGATGCCCGCCGCGCCGCAGGCGACAAGTCGCCGTTGCTCGGCATCCCCGTCGCCATCAAAGACCTCATCAATGTCGCGGGGCAACCCTGTACTTGCGCCTCGAAGATTCTCGAAGGCTACGTCTCCCCGTATGACGCCACGGTGACGGCTCGTCTCAAGGCGGCCGGCGCCATTTGCGCGGGCCGCGTCAACATGGACGAGTTCGCAATGGGGTCCTCCACGGAGAACTCCGCCTTCAAGGTGACGCACAACCCGCATGATCTTTCCCGTGTGCCGGGCGGTTCGTCCGGCGGCAGCGCGGCTGCGGTCGCCGGCGGGGAAGCG
>JAZQOA010000116.1:0-9484 GCA_045627605.1 Kiritimatiellia bacterium
AGGCACGGATCTGAACCTTCGTCGAACTTGAGCAATGCGCCGCCGTGGTCGTCGCAGCCGTTTTCGGAACGGTCATCCCAGTACATGATGCCGCGGATATCGACGATGGGCCTTCCGCCGACGAACTCGAAGGGATAGTAGCTCGTGTCGGGGTAGATGTTCGACCCAACGAAATGCGCAAAACCCGTTAACTTGAGCCCGCGCGTCCCTTTCCACCAGGAGGCCTTGTCGCCCTCCTTTGCCATGCAACCCGTCCAGAGGTGCATGTTTTCGCCGTAGGTGTATCCCGCCTGGACTTCCAGCCCGATTTGCGTGGCCATCACCTCGATATTGCTCAGGCGGCAGTCCCACGCGCCAATGAAGATTCCGCGGCTGCCCTCGTGGTATTTCCGCGTCGAGCCCCAGATGCAGATGTCCTGCGCGAAGACGGCCCTCGAGCCGCCGCATTCAATCGAGAGGCCGGTGCCTCCGAGCTGGTAGATGCCGATCTTCGAGAGGAACACCCAGTTTCCAGCGGGACCCGGCAACACGCGGAGTGCCGTTTCCGCGCTCTGGCACATGAAGTTGACTTCCTCGATGTTGATGTTCCGGCGCTCGCCGAACGAGATGACCGCCTGCGAACCGTCGGCGCAGTCAAGACGCGAAAGGAACCATGTGCGCGTGTCGTCCAATTCTGGGGCGCCCCCCGCCTTGTCGGGGCAGCGCGAGAAGCCCTTGCCGTAAATCGAATGCTGCAGGACGATCGTCTTCTCGACAAGATAGCGTCCGGGCGGGAAGTAGAGCGCACTTTTCTTCGTCGCCGCGTTGACGACTTCGCTGATGTCGCCCGAACCATCGTTCCTAATGCCAAGGTCAAGGACGTTGACCATGCCCGACAGACATGCCGCAGGCGGATTATTGCTCTCGTTTTTCATTGCGCTACCATTGTAGCACAATCGCGGTTGACGAATATCGCGAAGTATGCAAAAATGCATTTCACCCTATGAAAACCGCATTCGCCTCCACTCTCCTTGCCGCCCTTCTCGCCCTTGTTTCGCCTGATGGGCTTTCCGCGCCCGAACTGCCGCTCGCCCCGGGCCGGTCCTCTTGCGACGGCGCCTTCCTCACTTCGGCGGCCACGGTGCCGGGGCGCACCTCGTCCGTGACCGCCGAATGGCGCGGCGACCTCCTCTCCTTCACCATCCGCCACGAACTTGGCGCGGGCAACGCCCCCGTCGCAAAAGGCGACGGAGACGACCCTACTGGCATTTTCAGGGGCGACGCCATCGAGTTGTTCCTCGCGCCCCACCCCGAGAGACCCGAAGTCTACTACCAGTTCGCCGTAAACCCCTCCAACGTCCTCTACCAGGCAAAAGGCCCCGATGTGACATGGCGCCCCGCCAAACCAGTCAGGACCCGCTCGGAAGTCGCAGACGGCTTCTGGCAGGCCTCCTTTGAAATTTTCCTCGGCGCCTTCGGCGAAAACATCCCGCGCACAGGCGACCGCTGGGGCGCGAACTTCGTCTGCGGCGGCGCCAACTGGGCGGGAATCGGCGACTTGCACAGCCCCCTCACCTTCGGGCACCTCGTCTTCGGTGCGCCTCCTGAAAAGATCGCGCTCTCCGCGCTTAGCCTCGCGGACGGCACCCTCACGGCGGTTTTCGACAAGACAGCCGACCTTGACGCCACCGTGGAGATTGGGAACTCGCGGCATGCCTTCAAGCCGGGCGAAACACGGCTCTCCATCGTCGAGGACGTGGAAACCGGCGGCACCAATGCCGCCATCGCCCACAAGGCGCTCACCCCCGTCGACATCTCCGCCGTGGCAAACGGTGAAACGCTCCTTTCGCTCCACGCCTTCGCCGACACTGGCGACCCCGAATGGCTCGTGCTCGACCAGTTCTACTATCCCGCAACAAACGAACTCAACCTCGCCTACTCCGCCAAGGGCTTCGCCAAGCCGAGCCTCTCGATCCGCAGTCTTGCAAGCGGGGCAATCGTCTTCAACGCCAAGATGGCGGAACCAAATGGCAATCTCAAAGTTCCCGGCCTCGCCCCAGGCGCCTACGCCTTTGAAATCGGCGAAGGCACACGGCAAGCCTCGTGCGTATTTTGCGTGACGACGCAAAAAACGGCCAAGGGCAAGTTCAAGGGCATCGCGCTCCGCGCGGAGAAGCCCCGCGCACTTTTCGCCCTGCGCGAAAAGGACGGCCAAACCGAGGCGTTCTATCCGGTCGTAGGCGACGGGCTCAACTCGGCACTTGCCATTCCCCCTTGCCTTTCGCATGGTTTCACGCGACACCCCACGGCGGGATTCGTCTTTGACGACGCCCTTGCGGACGGTCTCTACGGAGCCGACGCCGCACTGGCGAAAATGCCGGCGGACGCCACTGTTCTCAACCGTATCGGCTACGAAGCGCAAATGGCCGTCATGGCCAAATCGACAAACGGCGAGATACGCGTCCTTCCAAGCGGTTCGCGATTTTTCAAGGCCCTCTACGGGAAAATCAAGGAAAGGCACCCGGAGCGGCTCTTCTCAATCCAGATCGACAGCCAACTGGATCCGGAGGTCTTCGCCTCGGCCTGCGACATCTTTGAAACGGCCTTCTGGGGGTCCTCATACGCCGCGTCGATGATGGCGAGGCTCCCCGACGACCTCGCCTCGCTCCGGATCTTCGCGGGCGAAAAGCCCACCCTGCTTTGGCTCGGCGGGTCAATCCCCAGCGGGCAAATCCGCACGGCCGACGAGCTTAACGCCGCCATCCACCTCTGCATCATAAGGGGCGTCTCGGGAAACGTCATCCACCTCGGCCATGGAGGCGTCCCCAAGTCGCGGACGCGCCTTTGGTCTTTTCTCCTCGGCATCGAGGATGAAATCGCAAAATGGTATCCCGCCTGGATCATGGGGGAGGAATTCGCCCTTGACGCCACGGGGGACGGCATTGAATTCGCGGCACGAAAACTTGCGGACGGCAGTCTCCTCGTCCTGGCGGTCAACACCAAGCCCATCCCTTCCGTTTTCCGCTACAAGGCACCCGGCATGGAAACCCCGGCCGCAATGATCCTCCCCGGCTACGGGACGCTGCTAACACGCCTCGCAAAATGAATCCCTGAATTCCCCAAGGGCCTACATGTGGTAGGTTGTCTTGAGCGCGACAAGTCCGTCGAAGACCCGCGGGGGCTTCTCGATGTAGAACGGCAGCACGTGTTCGAGACGGTGGTAGTTGATCACGTGGTCGTAGCTGTGCATCGAAAACGACATCCAGTAGCCGCCCCGCTGGAGCTGGGAGGCGTCGACGTCGAAGTAGATCGTACCGTCGCCCTTCTCCACGAACGGGATTTCAAAATGCTCGAGTTGCGAGTTTGAACCGAAAATGTTGCCATGCTCGCGATGCTCGAGGTTGAACCCGAAGACGGGCTTTTCAATGCGATGCAGGGCGTTGAAATGGACGGCGACGCGGATGATTCTGTCGGAACCGACATTCGAGGCCGGGCGTCCTTCGGCATCGACGAACTCGACCTTCGTCAAGGTTGCCTCACGCGTTCCCCACTCGTTGACGCCGGGTCCCTCCTTCGCCACGGGGAAAAGCGTCTGGCTGTACTTGTCGATCATTTCGCGGGGATTGCCGATGTCGATGATCTTGCCGTGGTCGAGGAAGGCGATCCGATCGGAAATCGCCTGGATGGTGCCGAGGTCGTGCGAGATCAGGAGCAGCGTCTTGCCCGCCTGGCGGAACGACGTCATACGCTGGATGCAGCGCTTCTGGAAATCGGCATCGCCGACGGCGAGGACTTCGTCGACGAGCAGGATGTCGGGGTCGATTTGCACGGCGACGGAAAACCCCAGCCGCACGTACATGCCCGATGAATAGAAGCGCACGGGCTGGTCGATGAACTCCCCGATGCCGGCGAATTCGACGATGGCGTCGAAACGCTTCTTCATGACGGAACGCGGGATGTTCATAATCGAGCCGTAAAGGTAGATGTTTTCGCGTCCCGTCAAATCGGGGTGGAAACCCGCGCCAAGCTCAAGGAGCGACGAAACGCGGCCATTCGTCTCGACATGGCCCGATGTGGGCGCAATCGTGCCGGCGATGACGGAGAGAAGCGTCGACTTGCCAGCGCCATTGCGCCCCACGATGCCGACGGTTTCCCCGCGCTTGACATCGAAAGTCACGTCAGAGAGGGCGGCGAAGGTCTTTTTCTTGCGCCGTCTGAAGGCATCGACAACCAAGTGCTTCAGCGACATGCCAGACGATCCGGCAAGGCAAAACTCCTTGGTGACATGGTCTATCCTGATTGCGGTGTCTTCCGTCATAGCACGTCTCCGAAACGGCGGTTGCCCGCCGCCAGCACGGCGCAACCGGCAAGAAGCACCACCCCGCACACGGCGGCCGAAACCACCAGCGGCAAGACGCCGCCCGGTGCGGGCTGCAAGCCCAGCAACGCCTGCCTGTAGGCCGCGAGAATGCCCGTCATGGGGTTGAGATAGGCGAGCCAATGGAACCTGGCCGGCAGGAAATCAAGCTGGAAGGCCATCGGGTACATGATGGGGCTCAGGAAGAACCACGCCTGCGTCACGACGCCAACGATGTGCTCGGTGTCGCGAAAGAAGACATTTGACGTGCCGCAGAGGCAACAGAAGCCAAGGCCAAGCGCCAACTGCATGGCGAAGGCCGGCACGACCATCCAGAACTGGCCAAAATGGGCATTTCCCGAGACAACCAGATAGAAGACCAGCACCAAGAAGGTCAGGAAGAAGTTGACGGCGTCAGCCAGCGCCGTTGAGAGCGGCAGGATGATGCGCGGGAAAAACACCTTCTTGACGAGATTGGCGTTGCCAACAATCGAGTAGAGCGAATCATTGAGGCAGCTCACGGTGAACTGCCAGGCGATGATGCCTGTCACAAGGTACTGGAGGTAGCCGGGCCCGCCGAATTTAAGCAATTTGGCGAAGACCGCGTAGATCAGGATGAAGAAGAGCGGCGTGAGAAGCGACCAGAAGAACCCGAGCACGGAGCTTTTGTAGCGGATCTTGAGGTTGCGGTCGACGAGGTTGCCGATAAGGTCGCGACGGGCCAACAGAGCCGCCAGGGTACTTTGAGAGGTCTTTTCCATGCCGTTCTTCATCCTGCCGACTGCGGCTCCTTACTTGCCGTCACGGAGCGCCGCCTGTGCCGCCGCGAGCCTGGCGATCGGCACGCGGAACGGGCTGCACGAAACGTAGTCGAGGCCGAGCTGGTGGCAGAACTCGACGCTCGTCGGGTCGCCGCCATGTTCGCCGCAGATGCCGCAGTGGAGGCGCGGACGCACCTCCTTGCCGAGCTTGACAGCCATCTCCATGAGCTTGCCGACGCCATCCTGGTCGAGCCTGGCGAACGGATCGTTCTCGAAGATCTTGGCGTCGTAGTAGGCGCCGAGGAAGCGGCCCGAATCATCGCGGCTGAAGCCGTAGGTCATCTGCGTGAGGTCATTGGTGCCGAAGCAGAAGAACTGGGCCTCAAGCGCGATTTTGTCCGCCGTGAGGGCGGCGCGCGGAACCTCGATCATCGTGCCGACCTTGTAGGCGATGTTGACGTCGGCGTGCGCGATTTCCTCGTTGGCCGTGCGGACGACGATGTCCTTCACGAACTTGAACTCCTTCACGTCGCCCGTGAGCGGGATCATGATCTCGGGCTTGACCGTCCAGGTCGGATGGCGGCGCTGTACCTTGATCGCCGCGCGCATCACGGCGACGGTCTGCATCTGCGCGATTTCGGGATAGGTGACGCAAAGGCGGCAACCGCGGTGGCCCATCATCGGGTTGAACTCGTGGAGCGAGTCGACGATTTCCTTGATGCGCGAAACGGGCTTGTGCTGGGCCTTGGCAAGAAGTGCGATCTCGTCCTCGTCGTGCGGGACAAACTCATGCAGCGGCGGATCGAGGAAACGGATCGTGACCGGTTTGCCTTCGAGCGCCTCGTAGAGTTCCTCGAAGTCGTCCTGCTGGTACGGGAGAATCTTGGCCAGGGCGATTTCGCGCTCCTCCACGGTGTCGGCGCAGATCATCTCGCGGAACGCCGCGATGCGGTCGGGTTCGAAGAACATGTGCTCGGTGCGGCAGAGACCGATGCCCTCGGCGCCGAGTTCGCGCGCCTTGCGGGCGTCGCGGGGCGTGTCGGCGTTTGTGCGCACATGGAGCTTGCGGTACTTGTCGGCCCACGCCATGATGCGGCCGAACTCGCCGGCGATCGTCGCGTCAACCGTCGGGATGACGCCGTCGTAGATGTTGCCCGTGGCGCCGTCAATCGAGATCCAGTCGCCCTCGTGGAACATCTTGTTGCCGATCTTGAAGCACTTGTTGTCCTCGTCCATCTGGATTTCCTGGCAGCCCGAGACGCAGCAGGTGCCCATGCCGCGGGCGACGACCGCCGCATGCGACGTCATGCCGCCGCGCACGGTGAGGATGCCCTGGGCGGACTTCATGCCCTCGATGTCCTCCGGCGAGGTCTCGAGGCGGACAAGCACGACCTTCTCGCCGCGCTCATTCCAGTCCTTGGCGTCGGCGGCGTTGAAGACGATCTTGCCGCAGGCCGCGCCCGGCGAGGCGGGAAGGCCCTTGCCGAGGACCTTGGCGCGCTTGAGGGCGACGGCATCGAACTGCGGGTGGAGAAGCGTGTCGAGGTTGCGGGGGTCGACCATGAGGACGGCCTCCTGCTCGGTGCGGACGCCTTCGTCGACGAGGTCGCAGGCGATCTTGAGGGCGGCCTTCGCCGTGCGCTTGCCGTTGCGGGTCTGGAGCATGTAGAGGTGGCGGTTCTCAATGGTGAACTCCATGTCCTGCATGTCGCGGTAGTGCGACTCAAGCGTCTGGCAGACGCCCTTGAACTGCTCGAAGACCTCGGGCATCACTTCGCCCATCTTGTCGATCGGCATCGGGGTGCGCACACCGGCGACGACATCCTCGCCCTGGGCGTTCATCAGGAACTCGCCCATGAGCTTTTTCTCGCCGGTCGCGGGGTCGCGCGTGAAGGCGACGCCTGTGCCCGAATCGTTGTTGAGGTTGCCAAACGCCATCATCTGGACGTTGACTGCCGTGCCCCAGCTGTAGGGGATGTCGTTGTCGCGGCGGTAGACGTTGGCGCGGGGGTTGTCCCAACTGCGGAAGACAGCCTTGATCGCCTCGAAGAGCTGGACGCGCGGGTCGGTCGGGAAATCCTCGCCGATCTTGTTCTTGTACTCCTCCTTGAACTGCGCGGCGAGTTTCCTGAGGTCGTCGGCGTCAAGCTCGATGTCCTGCGTCACGCCTTTCTCGTCCTTCATCTTGTCGATGAGTTTCTCGAAGTACTTCTTGCCGACTTCCATCACGACGTCGGAAAACATCTGGATGAAGCGGCGATAGCAGTCCCACGCCCAGCGGGGGTTGCCCGACTGCTTGGCAAGCGTCTCGACCACGGTGTCGTTGAGACCGAGGTTGAGGATGGTGTCCATCATGCCCGGCATCGAGGCGCGCGCCCCGGAACGAACCGAGACAAGAAGCGGGTTTTCCTTGTCGCCGAAGCGCTTGCCGGCGCTCTCCTGGAGCTTGGCGACGTAATCGTTGATCTGCGCCTTGATGTCGTCGGCGATAACCTTGCCGTCGTCGTAGTAGCGCGTGCAGGCTTCTGTGCTGATTGTGAAGCCCTGCGGCACGGGGAGCCCGATCAGGCTCATCTCCGCGAGGTTGGCGCCCTTGCCTCCGAGCAAGTTGCGCATGTCGGCGTTGCCTTCGGTCTGGCCACAGCCGAAGAAATAAACGTACTTTTTAGTGTCCATTGCTAAGCATTCCCTGTGAATGTCGTTGTTTTCGTTAGTCGTGCAACTATTATAAACAATGTTTAAGGCGGCAGTCAAATTTCAAGAGCCAACGGATTTGACAAAAACAGGGGATGCGCATAGAGTAGGAACGTGCATTCGGTCAGATTCATTACACTCGGATGCCGGCTGAACCAGGCCGAGGAGGCGGTTTTCGCCGGCGCATTCGCCGCGCGCGGCTGGCGCATCGTCTTCGACGACGCCCCGGCCGACGCCGTCGTGCTCCACAGCTGCGCCGTCACCCGCCAGGCGGAGCGCGCAACGCTCCAAACACTCCGGGCCCTCAAGCACGGCGCCAAGCCGCCCTTCGTCGCCGTTGCCGGATGCGCGACGGCGGCGCTACCCGAAATGGTCCTGGAAGAAGCCGGCGCCGACCTCGTCGTCCAAGTCCGCGACCCCCAGGTCCTCTGCGACTTGCTTTGCCGACTCGTCGAATCCAACGCCATTCCCTCGTCACCCCAGGCCGCGCCCTGCCTCTTCCCCGGCAAGCCAAACGATCCAGACAACAACGCGCTTCCCGTCCCCGCACCCCCCCCCTTTCCCCGCGGACCACCACCCGGGCCTCTTTTCCCCCATCCGGAAAAAGCCCTGCTGAAAATCCAGGATGGCTGTGACTTCAGGTGCGCCTACTGCATCGTCCCGTTTACGCGCGGACCATCGGTATCCTTCCCCTTCGACAATCTTGTCGCCGCCGCCCAGCGCATGGCGGACCGGGGTGCCAGGGAAATTGTCCTAACCGGCTGCAATCTCGCCTGCTACCATGACGGTGGTCACGACCTGGCAGATCTCGCCGCAAAGGTCTGCAACGCCGTCGCCGGACAAGGCGCCGTCGTCTCGCTCGGCTCCGTGGAACCCGCGATCTGCGACCGCCGCATTATCGACGCAATGCTCGCACACGCCAATTTCAAGCGGTTCGTCCACCTGCCGATCCAATCGGGTGACTCCCGTGTACTCGCGCTTGCCCGCCGCAAGTATACGGGCGAAGGCATCCGCAATGTCCTCTCGCTCTACCGGGAGTCGGTGCCCCGTCTCGTATTAGGAGCCGATTTCATCACCGGACTCCCCGGCGAGGATGAGACGGCCTTCAAAAAGACCGAGGGCCTTGTCCGCGACTTCGCCTTCGACCTCGTGCATGTCTTTCCCTACAGCCCTCGACGCGGCACCACAGCCCTGAATCTGCCGGAACGTCCGTCTCGAAGCGTCGCCAAGGAACGCGCCGCACGGCTGAGGACCGTGGCGAACCAAGCGAACGCCACATCTCCCCGCGCTTAAGAAGCCAACGCGAAATGCGGGATGGCGGCAACCATCCCATGGAATTCGGCGTGATGGACGAGAACGTTCTCTTCATCGCCGTTGCGGCCGAGGTCGGTCACCTCGCGGATCTCGCGCCTCGATCATCTCGAAGGTTCGACCGAGTTATTCGAGGTGATCGAGCTGGCCGTCCTCGCGGGGCGATTACAGCTCAATCTTGCGCGTCCCGTTGCAGTCGGGGTACTTGGTGCAGCGCCAGAAGGCATTGCCAGCGGCGCAGCAACCTTCCAATGGGAATATGGCGAATGATGTTCCCTCTTCTCCCGTAATCCAAAATCCAGATAGCAAAAAACAAATATCAAACGCCATAATATTCCGCAAAATCTCATTGACAATAAAATCTCGTTGTGTTAGATTTGTC
>JAZQOA010000117.1:0-14754 GCA_045627605.1 Kiritimatiellia bacterium
TGCGTCCGCCGCAACGCCCTGGAGAAATTCGGCTTGCTCCCCGACCTCGCGGCCAAATCCGGGCTTTCCTTCGACAAGTTCGCCACGGGCCACTACGCCCGCATCGTCCAAGGCGCAAGCGGGCGGGTGGTCGTCGCGCGCGCAGCGGACAAGGCGAAGGACCAGAGCTACTTCCTCTACCGCCTCTCGCAGGAACAGCTGGCCCGCCAGCTCTTCCCGCTCGGCGACAAGCTCAAGGCCGACGTCCGCGCCCTCGCCCGCCAATGCGGCCTCCGCACGGCGGAACGCCCCGATTCACAGGACTTCTACTCCGGCGACGTCGCCGAGCTTATCGGCACCCCCGCCCGCCCGGGGCGAATCGTCACCCTCGGGGGCGAAACGGTCGGCACGCACGAAGGCTTCTGGCACTACACGATCGGCCAGCGCAAAGGCCTCCGCATCGGCGGCGCCGGCGAACCCTACTACGTCGTCGACCTCAACGCCTGCCGCAACGAGGTCGTCGTCGGGCGCGCCACCGACGCCGTACGCACCTCGCTTGAAATCGAGGATCCGGTTTTCGGTGCGCTCACCCGCGGGGAACTGCTCGCCGCCCCCGCCCCAATCCCTTGCGCCGTCAAGGTGCGCAGCGCGGGAAGCCCCCGCGGCCCGGCCTTCATCGAAGGCTTCAAATGCACATTTCCCGAAGGCATCCAAGGCATCGCCCCCGGGCAGAGCGCCGTTTTCTACGGCGCGGACGGCGCCATTCTCCTGGGCGGCGTCATCAAATAGCCGCCGCGCCCATCATGCCGCCATGAACTTCCACGAGACAATCGAAAAGGCGATGGCCGCCCCCCGCGCACTCAACGAGGACGAACTCGCCCTTCTGCTTTCGCCCGGGGACGAGGCGGACCGCCGCATGCTCCACGACGCCGCCTACGGCGTCAAGCTCCGCCACTGCGGCGCGAAGGTGTCGGTTCGCGGACTCATCGAGATCGGCAACGTCTGCGCCAAGGACTGCCATTACTGCGGGATCCGCAAGTCCAACCGCAAGGTCGCCCGCTACGCGCTGCCCGTCCCCGAAGTCATCGACCTCGCGCGCACCGGCCTGGAATGCGGCTATGCGTCGCTTGTCCTTCAGTCCGGCGAAATCGAGTCGCCCGCCCACACCGCCTACATTTCGGAATGTCTCTCGGGCATCCTCGCCCTCGACGGCAAACTGCGCCCGTCACGCGAGGATCCTGTCGGCATCACGCTGTCGCTCGGCGAACAGGACGAAGACGTCTACCGGCGCTGGCGCGAAGACGGCGCCGCCCGCTACCTCCTCCGCATCGAGACGTCGAACCCCAAGCTCTACCAGTCGCTGCACCCCGCGGGCCACAGCTTCGAGCGGCGCGTCGAATGCCTCCGCGCCTTGCGCCGCTGCAACTACCAGGTCGGCACCGGAGTTATGATCGGGCTCCCGGGACAGACCGTCCGCGACCTCGCCCGCGACATTCTCTTTTTCGCCGAAATCGACGCCGACATGATCGGCATGGGCCCCTACATCCCCCATCGCGACACGCCGCTCGGCGCGGCAAGCGGACTCTTTTCCGTCGCCAGGTCCTGCGCGGGCAGCCCGGCGGAAAGACTCCGCCTCGGCATCGACATGATCGCCGCCACGCGCCTCCACCTCCACGACGTCAACATCGCGGCCACGACGGCGCTCCAGGCACTCGCCCCCGATGGCCGGGAGCAGGGTCTCCTCGCCGGCGCAAACGTCATCATGCCCAACGTCACGGACGTCCGCTACCGCCGCAACTACCAGCTCTACGAAGGCAAGCCCAACCTCGACGAAAACGCAGCGGAGACCCGCCTCGCGCTGGAGCGCAGCATCGCGTCGATCGGCGAAACCATCAACTACGGCCACCGCGGCGACTCGCCCCACTACACCCGCCAAAACAGCGGAAAATGAAAACCCGCAACGTCAACCTCACCGAGGGCAGCCCGCTGAAGCAAATCATCCGCTTCTCCGTGCCCCTTCTCTTCGGCGGACTCCTCCAGCAGCTCTACGGCATTGTCGACATGGCCATCGTGGGCCACTACTGCGGTCTCGGGGCCTTTTCCGCCGTGGGGGCGACCGGCCCGATCCTCTTCTTCTACATCGGCGCGCTCATGGGCTTCACCGGCGGCGCAGGCGTCGTCACCGCGCAGAAGTTCGGCGCGGGCGACGAGAAGGCCGTCCGCAAGTCGATTGCCACCTCCTTCATCGTGGCGGCCTGCTTCGTGGCGGTCTTCGCCGGCGTCGCCCTCCCGCTCGTCGGCCCGATGCTCAAGGCCATGCAGTTTCCCGCCGAAATCTTCGCGGACGCCAAGACCTACCTCCTGTGCATCTTCGGCGGCTCGATTGCCACGGCCCTCTACAACACCGTCTTCTCGCAATCCCGAGCAATCGGCGACAGCCTCACGCCGCTGGTCTGGCTATGCGTCTCGACCGTGCTGAACATCGCCTTCAACGTGCTATTCGTCGCCGTCTTCAACTGGGGCGTCTTCGGCGTCGGCATCGCGACGGTGCTTGTCTCGCTCATTTCAAGCATGGGCTGCCTGCTCTCGGTCCGCCGCAAATACCCCGTCATGCAGCTCCGCCGGGACGACTGGAAAATAGACCCCGCCATCCTCCGCGCGCAACTCCGCACGGGCGTCCCGATGTCGCTGCAGTTCCTGCTCACCGCCGCCGGCATCATCGTCCGCCAGGCCGCGACCAACACGCTCGGGGCAGATGCCGTCGGGTCCTACGCGATGGGCGAGAAAATCGAGTCGTTCATGACCCTTCCGATTTTCACGCTGGGCCTCGCCATGGCCACCTACGCGGCGCAGAACCTCGGCGCCGGCAAAATCAACCGCATGCGGAGCGGCATCCGCTCCTGCATGCGCATTCTCGCGGCCTACTCCCTCGTGGCCTGCGCGGCGGCGGTCTGCCTCTACGCGCCGATCACCCGCATTTTCATCAAGGACCCCTCGGCGCAAGTTCTCCGCGGCGTCTTCCAATACCTCGCCCTGACCACGCCTTTCTACATCGCGCTCAGCGGCATCCTCGTCTACCGGAACGCCCTCCAGGGAATGGACTTCCAGACCATCCCCTTCATCGGCGGCATCATCGAGCTCGTCTGCCGCGGCGCCTTCGCATTCCCCATGCTCTACGCCTTCGGGTACGCGGGCGTTGTCTCGACAAATGTCCTCGCCTGGGTGACGACGGCGATCTTCGACTACGCCTTCTACCGCCACATCTGCCGCAACAAACTGGCGGACAAGGCGGAGCAACAGGCCGTGAGACGCGAGACTTGAGACGCGAGATGCGCCGCGGTCACGTAAGAGCGTGCCCCTGACTTGCTCCTGCGCCTCAGTCCTTGCCCGTGGCGGCGACGTCCGAGACTCAGGGTGCGCACCTTTCGCGTCTCGTGTCTCTCGTCTCGTGTCCTCCTGTGATGAGCGAAGGCGTGAGACAGGAGACGTGAGACGAGAAGCAGCCGGCGCACGCACCTCGGCGCCGCGGCCACGCCGCACGCCGGCTCTCGCGCTATTCGTCGAGATCAAGGTCGATGCCGCCGTCCACTTCGTCGAACGACACGTCGGTTTTCTTCGACATCTCGTTGATTTTCTGCGTGACGCGCTTGACCTTGTTGGCGCAAGCCGCCTTGAGATCTTCCTCCTCCTCGCTGTAGGTGCGGATCTCCTCGGTGTAGCACTTCTGCGCGGTTTTCCAATCCTCGCGGTTCTCGGCGACCATGCCCTCGAGCTTCATGGTCTCGCGGTCGTTGCACGGGGCCTCGCCATGGGCCAGGCGGAACGATTTGGCGGCCGTGTCCCAGTCCTTGAGGTCGATGCAGGCCTTGGCCTGCTGCAGGAAGAGCGCGCACTTGGCGTTTTTGTCGAGCGGCATGTCCTTGAAGCGTTCCTCCGCGAAGTCGAAGGCCGACTTCGGCTGGCCTCCGGCGCGATAGGCCTCGACGATCTTCATGACCGTCTCGAAGCGTTCCTTCTGCGAAGCGCCGGCCGTGGCAAGCGCCTTCTTGGCGGCGGCCGCGGCGGCATCGAGCTGCGCAAGCGTGAATTCCTCCTCGTAGACACGGTCCGTCATCATTGTGCGGACCCGCTGCAGGAGCATGTGCGAACGCGCCTTGGTGAGCACCGTGGGCCACGACAGCGTGTCGTCAAGCACCTTGATCGCCTCTTCGCGGCGGAGCATGCCGGCGAGAAGCTCGGCCTCCTTCTGCGCGGCCTCGACGCGGGTGTCGATAGGCTGCGCCTCGTCTGTGCGGACGCTTTCAAGAAGCGGGATGGCAAGATCCCAGCGGTTGTTTGCCTCGAGTTCCTTGGCGAAGGCCATCTTGTCGGCGTCGGGCGGGCACTTCCCGTAGGTGCAGGGAGGCAGTTCCGGAATGGGCCTGAGCGGCTTTTCGGGCGGTTCCTCGCCGACGACGGCCACGAGCGCGGAGATGCGGCGCGCGACTTCGCGGCGGAAGGCGAAAAGATCGATGACCGACTCGGGATCCTGCGTGTCCATCCAGATGATGTTGTCGCGGCCGAGTTCGCGGACCTTGGGATCGGCTGACTTCATCGCCGCCTCGCAGCGAAGGCGAAGGAGCGAGAGGTAGCGGACGTCGTCCATGCCTTCGCGCAGCCCCTCCCACGCCAGCGTCGGGATGAGGCCGTCGTAGGTGAGGTACACGATCTGCATCTGCGTGTAGTTGCCGCGGTAGGTGAAGTCGTTCCAGTGGTTCCAGCGGTTGTAGTAGAAGCAGTACTCGTTGAGCCCGTCGAAATCCGCGTAGTAGTAGCGGAGGCCCTTGGTCCGGCGCCAGATGTCGGGGCACGACGGTCCGGTGAAGGTGCCGGCGTAGGAGACGCAGGTGCACGAGCCCTTGTGCCAGTTCCAGGCCTCGGTATGGCGCGCCGCTGCCGGGGCGTCGTTCATCTCGACGCTCCAGGAGATGTCCTCGGAGACCCCCGAGTCGGCCCAGGCGTGGAAGCCGCGCTTGTGGAGCTCGGCGAAGAAGCCGTAGGTGCGGCGGTGCATGTAGGTGCCGCATTCGTCGACGCCGCAGAAGTAGCAGTTGCGGTGGCCGAGGTAGCGGTCGAGAACGGCGGCCTGCACATCGAGCATGTCGGCGTATTTCCCGAGAACCTTCCCGTAGAGTTCGGGATCCTTTTCGGGCGGGATGAAGGGGGCCTCGGGATTGGCCGCCCATCCGTAGTCGCAGGAGGCGCCGTTGATGAGGAGGTCGCACTTCATGCCGGCCTGGAGCATCAGGATGAGCCCGCGCACCGAGAGGTCGTCGGTGCTGTCCGCCTTGAAGACGCCCGGTCCGCAGGGCTGGTGGGCGTTGTGCTCGGCGAGCGACTTGTAGACATTGCGGCATTTTTCCTCGGTGACGGCCAGGCTCTTCGAGTTGGCAAGTTCGCCCACCATCGACGGCGTCCCCATCATGCTGAGGATGTAGGGCTTGGACGTGTCGTAATGCGTGCGGGCCGTCGGCAGCGCAAAGGGATAGACCTCGACCTCGACGGGGATGTCCGCGAGCGGCTTGCCGTCCTCCTTGACGGCGAGCTTGCCCTTGTAGAGGCCGGGCTTGGCGTCTGCCGGCACCTTCCAGGTGAACCAATACTGCTGGAAGCGGCCTTTCCCAAGGTCGAACGGCACGAACTTCTTCGGGTCCCTGACCGGATGCAGCTCGTGGGCGAAACGGCCCGAACGGCCGTGCTTGCGCATGTCGACGTAGGCGGGGCCCTCGGGGTAGTCGATCCTGAGCTTGATGGTGCGCTCGGTGTAGTTGGTGGACTCGATTACGCGGATGAGGTCGTCGTCGTGGATGACGAGGTCGTTGATGAGCTCGGGCTTGCCGACATGGCCGCACCAGCTCGTGTTCCACCTCTCGCCCGCCCTGTACCAGCATTTGACGAGGGCGAAGTCGGCGCATGACGCGGGAATGACCGCCCCGCCGGGGCCGGTGAGGTCGGAAGGGACGAAATCGACCTTCTTCATGTCGCGCTCGGGCTTCACGGAAAAGGAAATCGTCTCGATCTCGCCCTTTGCAGCGGCGCAGGAAAGGACGTTGGTGACGACGCCGCCCTCGGGGGGCGTGTCGGGAAGATAGGGCTTGAGGCCGTAGGGATCGACCCACCAGATGGAAAAGGCCGCGCCAAAGAGAAGTGCCAGTGTGTTCATTGCTAAAACTCCACGTCGTCAAGTTGGATTGCGCCGTCGTCGAAGTCGACATCCGGCCCGACAGGTGCGCTTGCGCGGCTCGTGTCTTCCTTTTTCACGTACTCCGCCGGTTCCTTGCCCGCGAAGCGGTCGCGCAGGTAGTCGCGGCGGAGGAGGCCCGCGTCATACGAGAGGAAAAGCATCTTGCCGAGCTTCTTCCAGATCTTGAGTTTGACGGCGTCGACCTGCGCGTTGAACTTCGGGTTGGTGTGCTCCTTGTCGGTCCAGATGAGCTGCCAGGCGTTTTCATTGGCGTCGAGAAGCGGCTGGAGAAGTCGCGTGCGGAACATCTCGTCGGACTCGAGGTCGTAGCGGTTGAAGCAGGGCTTGGCCGTCTTGGCGAAGGGATAGTAGTGTTCCCGGAAAGCCGTCATCCACACTTCGTAGGTGCGCGCCAGTTCCTCCTTGTAGATGTTGGAGATGGCGCCTGTCGTCATTCCCGCCGCGATCCTGGGGTATTCGCCCTCGTAGCCCTTTGGCCAGGCGAGACGGAAGAGGAGCGGCTTCCCCGTTTCAGGCGACTTGAGGAGCCCCACGTACCAGACGTCTCCGACGCCGTTCTTGAGCATGGGCCAATGACCGTAGAGCGCGAGCCAGCTGACCGTGACCGAGGCGGTCCATCCCCCGCCCTTCACCGGGTCGAGGCTGTACGACGCCCGCAGGTCGGGGTAGTCCGGGCCGTAGGAACGGACCTGCGGCCAGTGCTTCACGCGGATGTTCGGCACGCCGTAGGCGATGGAATACGGCTTGAAGCGCTCGTCGGTGCCGAAGAGAAGCGAGCCGCGGCCAAGCGCGGGGGCGCGTTCCCCGCGCCAGGCCGGGTCAAGGTCGCAGTGGAGGGTGTAGGGCAAGTAGTCGACGCCGTTCGTGGAGGGGATGTAAACCGCGAAGTCAAGGGCGCCTCCGGGATTGGCGTACTTGGCGATTTCAGGCCCGTTCGTCGTCGTGTACGAGAGGGTGAAGCCGCTGTAGTTCGAGCGGAACTTCAGTCCGCCGCCCAGGTTTTCAAGTTCGTTCACGCCGATTTTCTTCACGGCGACATCGACGGGCTTCTCGGCGAATCCGGCGAAAGGCCTGGCCGCGAGGTTCTCAGCGATGGGCTTGGCGGGGACGACGGGGAGGTCGGCCTCGGGCAACCCCAGCACCTGCTCCAGGCGCTTGGCCCAGGCGACGGTCTCAAGCCGCAGCGTGTCGAGGTTTTCCCATGACGCGGGCATGTAGCCGATCCAGTAGGTCGCGCGGCGCGAATCGGTGCGGACAATTCCGTCTTCGCTTGCGCCCGCCTTGTCGCGCAGGTCGCGGAAGTAGAGGAGAATCCGCCAATCCTCGGCGGCCTCGCGCAGCGCCTGCCTGAAGTTCTCGGGGAGCTCGGCCGCGTTAGGCAGCCAGAGGCCGTCGGCCCCCGCCTGGAAAGCCTTGAAGCCGGCCTCGCGGCGGAAGTGCTCCGCCGACCCCTCCGGGTAGTAGCGGACGGTCTTCAGCACCTTCGTTCCAATCGCCTTCCAGCTGTGGAGGATGTTGTAGCGCGGCATCTTTTCAAAGGCGACGGCCGACGCATGCTTCGCGAAGTTCGTGAAGGCGACGGCGTCGTCAACGGGGTCGAGGGCCTCCACAAGCGGCGACTTGCCAGCCGCGGCAAGCGACGCCAGCTTGGCGGCGGTGGGTTCCGCCACGAAAACATACCCGCCGGGATCCCCCGGCGAGAGCATTTCGACTTTGGCGTCTGCCGCCGCAAAGGCGACGGCGCCAAATGCGCAGGCGAAGAACGCCTGCAAGATGAATTGCCTTCCCATAAGCACAACCTTTCAGAAGCAGGAATCGGAACGGGGACGCCCAGCTCATTTGCCGGAGAACTTCACCAGCGCATCGACGTCGTATCCGGCGAGTTTCCGGCGCGCGCCCAAGTCGGCGAGTTCGATGAGGAAAAGCATCTTGACGACCTTGCCGCCCAGGCGTTCGACAAGTTTGGCCGCGGCTTCGGCCGTGCCGCCCGTGGCAAGAAGGTCGTCGATGAGAACGACGCGCTGACCGGGCTTGATGGCGTCGGCATGGATCTCGATGGTGGAGGAACCATACTCAAGGTCGTAGCTCTGGCGGACGACGGCCCGCGGCAGTTTGCCGGGCTTGCGCACCGGCACGAACCCCGTGCCGTATTTGTAGGCGACGGGCGCCCCAAAGAGAAAGCCGCGCGATTCGATCCCCGCGACAAGGTCGAAGTCCAGGCCCTTGAGATGGTCCGTGAGTTCGTCCACGGCCAGCTTGAACCCCTCGCCGGAGTCAAGAACGCCGGTCACGTCGCGGAAAAGGATGCCCGGACGTGGAAAATCCGGAACGCTCACAATGAAGTCTTCAAGTTTTTTCATGGTGTCATTATACCAAAAAGTATTTCTGGCAGGCATCGCCCCAGGCCCCGTAGATCTCCGTGAAGGCCTTGAACTGCCCGTGCATCTGCACGAAGAGAATCTGCGCGACGCCGGTCTTCCAGTTGGCGCGCCCCTGCGTCCCGCCGGAACCGCCGTGCGCCATCCAGCCGTCGGGCGTGGCGGACATGCCAAAGCTGTAGGAACTTTCGGCGTCCGCAGGCGTCTGGCGCGTCGCCCACTCCTTGAAGACCGCCTCCGAGAGGAGCCGCGAGCCGTCGGGCAACCTGCCGCCTTCGGCGACCATGCGGTAGAAACGCGCCATGTCGAGCGCCGTCGAGAAAAGTCCGCCCCCCGCCTCGGGATAGCGGCTCGGGAGCGTGTAGGGCGTCTGGCACTGGTCCACGTTTTTTTCAAGGAAGGGCGCCTCCTCGTTTTCCTTGAAGTAGAGCTTCGTCATGCGGTCGACTTGCTTCTGCGTCGGCCAGAAAGTCGTGTCAACCATGCCGAGCGGATCGAGGACGCGCTCCTTGACGGTCTTGTCGAAGGGCTCGCCGGTGACGGTCTCCATCACGGCCATCGCGACGTCGATGCCCCAGTTCGAATAGCAATACTTCGTACCGGGCCTCGACTGCAGCGGCTCGTGCGCCGCAAGGCTGGCGAGGAGCAGCACGGGCTTGGCGTCGATGGGCATCGCGGGGAAAAAGGGCAGACCCGACATATGCGAGAGCACGTGGCGGACGGTCACCTCGGCGTGGAACCCGGGGATGTACTTCGCGACGGGATCGTCGAGCCCGATCCGGCCTTCGTCCACGACGGTGAGGAGCGCCGCGACGCAGACGCCCTTCGACATCGAGGCCGCCCAAAACATCGTGGAGGGGAGCATCGGCGCCTTGGTCTTGAGGTCGGCGACCCCCAGGCAGTCGACGGTGTATTTGCCGTCCTTCCAGACGACGCTGACGGCGCCGGGCATGAGGTTGCCTTCGCCGACGTAGGGTTCGAGCGCCTTGCCAATGGCGGAACGCGGCGGATCAACCGGCGCGTAGGCGCCGACGGAAGTCTTGTCGCGCGAGGCGTACTTGCGGGCGAGCGCATCGTCATAGAGGAGCGGAATCATAAGGCCGCCGATCACGGATCGGGCGATGAAGCCGACGTGCAACGCGGAGTCGGTCTGGTACCAGTCGGTGAAGGGAATGCGGCTGGGCGACTCGTCGGCGAAACGGTAGAGCGCGCCGATGATCGCGTCGAAGTCGGCGCGGTCGTCCGCAAGCGTGGCGGACCAAACCGTCCAGTCGCTCTTGGTGTAGGCCCTGCGGCTGTCGAGCGGGAGGCCGTAGGCGTTGAGCAACTTGACGTAGGCCTTCGTCTCGGCGTCGCGGACGGACTTCGGAAAGAGGTTGAAGCCAAGGAGCCTGTCCCAGACGAGGTTGTACTTCTGGCTCCACGTCCCGGGCTGGTCGAAGGCGAGCCTGTACGCCCCTTCGGCCCCGCCCGCGGCAGCCTCCATCCAGCGCGGCACCATGCCTTCGGCAAGTTTGGCGTACCTCTCCGCGACCTCCTTCTCGCCGCGCATTCCGGCCATCATCGCGTAGGCGCGGAGAGCGAGGATCGCCTTGACCGAGAGGTTGGCGTTGTGGGCGAGATGCCCGGCGAAATCATCGGTGCAGAGCTGGTTTTCAGGGTCGAATCCCTGCGTCTCGAGGTACTGCGCCCACTTGGTGACGGACGGCCACCAGCGCGAGGCGAAATCGGCGTTGCCCTCGAGCTTGGAGAGCGCGCCAAGGCAAAGGAGCATGTTGCCGCATTCCTCGACGGGCATGCGGGCCGCGTCGGAATGCCACGGCCCCATCGAATAGACCTGGCCGACGGCGAGCGGGTACTGGCCGAGGTCGTGCGGCGCATAGGGATAGGGCCAGCGGCCCGACTCGGCATAGAGCAGGATCGGGGCGAGCGTCGCCTTGACAAGCGTCGGGCTCGTCAGCAAAAGATGCGGAAGTTGCGGATAGAAGACGTCGACCGTGCCGATGCAACCGTTCGAGGCGTTTTCCTTCGAGAAGTAAAGGGGCTCGCCATTGGGGTCGGCGACAAGCTTGCAGGCCGCGAAACTCTGGCGCCACGCCAGGGCTGCGAGCTTGGCGTACTTCCCGCCGCCAACGGCGAGAAAATCGGCCTCAAGCTCGGCGTCGAGCGCGTCAAGCTTCGCGAGGAGCGCGGGATAGGCCGCCTCGGCCTCGGCAAGCATCGCCTCGAAGGGCTTGCCGTTGCGGCGCCACCAGGCGGGGGCCACGTAGTCAAAGACACGGAGCGACTTGACGTCGTCGTAGGCAAGCATGAAGTGCGTTTCGCCCGAGCAGGGAATCTTCCATTCCGCGAAAGCCTTGAGGGCGGAGGCGAAGAGACGTCCGCCATCGCCGGGCTGCGAAAGGCCGGTCACGGCGTCCGCCGCGAAAACCGCCCAGGCATAGCCCCAGTCGCAGCGGACGCGGTCGCCGGAATAGGCAAGCGGCGTCTGCTCGGCGCGGCCAATGCCCACGGCCGAAAGCCCGGCGAAGGACGCGGTTCTGATCTCGGAGACCGAGGCGTCGTCATTGGTGGCGGTGGACCCGCAGAAAGCAAACCGCGCGGAGGCCGCGGCGGGCTTGCCGTCTTTGCGGACGCGCAGCGTGACATAAGTCACGGGACGGGAAAAGGCCTCGAGGTCGTCGGGCGTCGCCGCCTGCGAAAAGCGCAGTTCGGCTTCGACGCCCGAACCGGCGAAACAGACAACAGTCTGCGTCGGGTGGATGGCGCACGAAACTTGAGGCAGTGCCGCGATCTCGGCGGGCGACGCGCCAAGGAGGCGGAACTTCGCGCCGTCAACCTCGACGACGAGCGAAAGCGGTTGCGCGGCGCCCGCCCAGTGGGAGGTCTCGGCATCGGTCAGGCAGTCGGCCGCCGACCAGATGGAAAAGAAAGGATCGACGCCGACAAGGGGAACGGCCGGCGCACGGAATTCGTTGCTCATGGAAGACTCCTGTGTTTACGGGGAAAAGAGTTGGACATCACCCTATTATTCTACCACAATCCCCTCCCGTGCGCGGCGGATGACAACTGGGGAAACAACTCCGGGGCACAGTGCCGAATACTTGTTCATTAACAATGGTCGATGACATAGGCCCGAAGCGGGGTTCGTGTCGCCGACACGGCGTTGGGAAGGTCTGCTTTTGCCGTGGCGTTGGTCCGGGCATCTTCGGCAACGAAATTCATAATGCCCAGAAAGGCATTTGCACCGGCAAATCCCGCCATTTCAAGAAACACGACGCGCGAATCGTAACTGGAGCGAATCTCGCACCATTCATTTGAGACGCAGGTCCAGTTGTTGGAAATTAATTGCGTCTACTGCGGCCGAAAAGAACGCCTGCGTAACCACCGACCGGGGGAAACCCCATTCGTCCACATAATCCGCAGGGCTGCAACAAGACACAAGGTTGGTGCCGAGTCCATGCACGACCTGTCCCAAAGATGCAGCATCCACCTTGACTATGGCCGCCGCACATCCCAAAACCGCAACTACAATTGCACCTGCTTTCATAGACACTACTCCGTTTTCCTACTGTACCCACATTCACCATCCAGGAACGGCCAAGACGGATTCCAGAAAAGGCATGGCGCTACTCGGGCATCTCCTCGGGTGGAGGCAGATGCTGGATGTCGTAACGTTGCCTTTTGTACATGAAAAGTTGCCTTCCCAGTTTCACAGGCAAAGTGGACAACAAGTTCGTATCGGAATTCAGGTAGTAGAATTTCACATAGGCATTGCGTTCGCTATGTTGGATTCTCGCGATGTCGTTGAAGTTCGTAATGAACGTCCGCGTTCCCTCCCAGTAATTCATGCCTCCGAAAATGATGTGTTCAAAGCTGATTGCGCCGCCACGCGGAGACAATATGCGGTAATCATCAAACACAGCGCAACTGGAGGGCCGACTAGTCGGCGTGATATAGTCGTAGAGGTGCGCGAAGGACTTGTTTTCGATAAATCCGTCCCCCGTCCACCAATTGTTTGTGAAAGCCAGGATGAGATATCTTCCCTGATGAAGGAAATTGGTGTCCCGATGTGTGTCGACGCACCTTAGCGTGATATTAGTTGACGACACATGCCCCCACAGGATTTCATCAACCGAAAAACACGCCGACCACCCGTCATTTGTGGAAAGAACCATGCCTGTGCAAATGAGGTCGCAGACGGCAACCTGATGGGGGAATAGTTCCAACTGCGAATAGAATGACGAGTCAAGATCGCCAGTTCCTATCGTGGTCACAAGTTCTCTTGCTGTCCGGGGATAAGCCCACGCAGCCAATGAAGACAACAGCAATGCGCCAGTCGCCACCATAAGTCTAAATTTCGTATTCATCACTTTGTTTGTAGCCGCAGCCGCCGTCTTTATTAAGGCAGGGGAGAGCCGTAACGAATCATGTAGTACACTTGCCTACCTGCTTTCATGCCAGAACTCAAGCGCCCCGCAAGCACGCATTTCATCGAACTGGCGTTTTACCTCGCCAGACAACACCCTCCGATAATGTGCATTCTCCACGGGGGCATCGTCAAAAACAGATATTAGACGTTGGAGAATATTCGAAACAGGCGGATCGGAATAGTGGTCGATGACATAAGTTCCTAACGGTGTTCTCGTTACTGCCGCGAGCCTAGGGAGAATCGACTTTGAAACGGCATTCGTCTGTGCATCCATGGCAACCGCGTTGAGAATCCCCAGGAAAGCATTCGTCCCTGCGAAACCCGCCAATTCCGTAAAGACAACCCGTGTCTCGTACTTGTCCCTTATGGAAGGCCATTCAAGCATGGAATTTTGCCAGTTGTTCGACAGAAAGGCCGACGACGCGACAAAGACATCCTGCGTGTACACCTCCGCGCGGAACCCCATGTCCTCAACGGCGTAAACCGTACTGAAACGTGACGACTCACATATCGCGACAACATTGGACACGGCGGTCTCCAGCCCTTGCGACATGCCGTTCGAAACCAAAATAAAAACAACTCCAACGCACATTGCCGAATACTTGTTCATTCTGCACTTGCCTTTCTGTGATAACCGCAACTTCCATCAAGGAAATCGTCGTATCGCCTATTTACCTCGACCTGTCCCGCCGCAATTCCGAAACCATCATAGTCGACGATTCCGCAATGGCCCATCCCGGAGCCGCCGGGATGGCCGACAATCCACCCCGGCTCCGGCGGGACGCCCGACCCGAGAAACGTCCAGCCCCGGATGGGAACGCCTCCCGTCGCCCAGTCATTGGCGACAGGGGGATAGGGAAGGAGCGGGTTGTTGCCGTGCACCCCCGGCACGTTGAGTCCCGCCTCCTCCGCGCAGTGCGCGACGAAGAAGTTGCACTTCGGCACGCCGCTTGAAAGATATGCAAAACCGTGTTCGGCCCCGAGGAAGGCCAGTTCCGCGTACTTCGTGCTTCCCATTTTCGAAAACGCCACGTTTCTCAATGCGATCTGGGCCGGCGTCGAGGCCACGCCGACGTGGTCGAATGCGCCCACCGAATATTTATTCCCTGGCGGATCCAGCGCCGACCTCGACCCGATCCTGAAGTAGCCGGCCCGCTCCTCGCCGCCGATTTCCATCGCGCACTTGACGCGGAACACCCCGCCCGTCGGCATCGCGCAATCCAGGGCGGGCAGGGCGTTCGACGCGGCAACGGGTTCCCAGTCCAAGTACGTCCCGTCGGCCTTGCGCTGCCCAAGCTGCCAGGAGCAGCGGGCGAACCTTGCGGCGTCGAAATCCTCCGGGAGGCAGGCCAATCTCATCCCGACCGTGCTTCCGGCGAGGACGACAAGCCCCGTGTCGGGGGCGGCGGGGATTTCCACGTCCCCGACTTCGACCGCCGTCGAGGTCGCGACACCCGCCGCGACGAGGCCCCCGGCGTCCTCGAAGGCGGCTTCCACGACGATGTCGCCCGCGCACCCGGAGGGCGACGCGCAGAAGAACGTGTTCGTCCAGGCGCGGCGTCTCGTGCCTTCCGGCACCTCAAGGGCGATGGGCATGGACGGCGCGAAGCCGTCGTACGCCCCCAGCCGCGACAGCGTCACCGTGCCGCAGGCCGGCAAGTCCGAGGAGAACACGGTCACGACATCGACCGCGTTGCTCGCGAAGAACGCCCCGGGCATCG
>JAZQOA010000118.1:0-6539 GCA_045627605.1 Kiritimatiellia bacterium
CCTCCGCTCAGGGCGGCGGCCGCGTCTCCGTTCCGGCGGGCGAATGGACGATCGGCACCATCTGGCTGAAAGACGGCGTCGACCTCCACCTCGGCGAGGGCGCAGTCCTCAAAGGCAGCGCGAATCTCGACGACTACAACGATGAGGATGCCTACCCGCAGAACTGGGGCTCCATAGCCGAGGGTTGGAGTGGCAAGCACCTCATCGTCGCCCATGAGGTCTGCAACGTCGCGATCACGGGGAAGGGGACCATCGACGGCAATGCCGAGGCCTTCATGGACGAACCTCGCGACGGGATGCACTTTGGCAATTTCGCCTGGCGCCGCGGCTACCTCAACGCGAGGGACCGCGCCAACCAGAAGCGGCCCGGCCAGGTCGTCGTCTTCATCGAGTCGCGCGGCATCCGGATCGCGGGCGTGACAATGCGCAACGCGCCGATGTGGACGTGCTTCCTCCACGGCTGCGAAGACGTCGAAATCGAGGGCGTCACCATCGACAACGACCTGCGCCACGCCAACACCGACGGTTTCGACATCGACTCCTGCCGAAACGTCCGCGTTTCAAACTGCCGCATTTCGACGGGCGACGACGCCTTCGCCATCCGCGGCAGTCCCGGCAGGCTCCGCGACACGTCGCGCATCTGCGAAAACGTCGAGATCCGCGACTGCATCTGCGCCACGGAAGCCGACGGCGTGCGCATCGGTGTCGGCGCCGGGGCGATTCGCGACATTCGCTTCAAGGACATCGTCTTCACCGAGGCGGGGCGCGCATTGCTCGTCCAGAGCTGCTACCCCGGGGCCAGGTACACGGGCGTCGCGATTTCGGATGTCGTCTTCGAAAACATCTCAATTGAGGAAAGCGGCCACGCCATCGTCGTTTCGGCCGGGACGGATCAAGCCGACACCATCCTTGAAAACGTGACATTCCGCAACGTCAAGGCAAAGACTTCGGGTTGCGTTGTCGTCGAGGGAGCCGGCAAGACGCGCCCGCGCGGCATCGTCTTCGAAGGACTCGACCTTGTTTTGGTCGACCCCGTTTTCCCACGCGCCTCGACAAAGGACTGGGAAGTCGTCGGGAAGGGCAACGAACTTCCCGCGGCGATTGTCGTCGAGAAGGCGGATGACGTCCGTTTCGGGGGCGTCCGCCTCACGCGGAATTGCGCGGCGGACGACCCGCGCAAAAATGACATTCTCATTGCCGGTCAAACATCTTGCGCGGAAAAGCGCGATTGAATATAATTACTCTTATGAAAATTCTTGTCATAGGCGGCGGCGGACGCGAACACGCCATTCTCTGGAGACTTTCAAAGGATTCCGTCAAGCACGAGCTTTACGCGGCGCCCGGCAACGCGGGCACGGCGGCAATCGCGACGAATGTGCCGATTGGCGCGGAAAACATAGACGACCTCTACGCCTGGGCGCAGATGGCGCGGCCCGAGCTTGTCGTGGTCGGGCCCGAAGCCCCGCTTTGCGCGGGCGTGGCTGATCGCCTCTCGAATCTGGGCATCCCTGTTTTCGGCCCCAACCAGGAGGCGGCGAAGATGGAGGGCAGCAAGCAGTTCGCCAAGGAAGTGATGGGCGCGGCGGGCGTGCCGACGGCGCGGGCCGAGGTCTACACCGATGCAGCCGAGGCCAAGGCAGCCCTTGCGCACTTCTCGCTCCCCGTGGTCATCAAGGCCGACGGTCTCGCCGCAGGCAAGGGCGTGATCATCGCGCAGACGAAGCGGGAAGCCGAGAATGCCATCACCGACATCCTTGACAAAAAGCAGTTTGGCGAAGCCGGCGCATCACTTCTCATCGAGACCTTCCTCGAAGGCGAGGAGGCGTCGATCCTCGCCTTGATCGACGGCCACAACATCGCCGTGCTTCCCGCCGCGCAGGACCACAAGCGCGTCAACGACAACGACGAAGGCCCCAACACCGGGGGAATGGGCGCCTATTCGCCCGCCCCGGTTGTCACACCCGAAATCGAGAAGACGGCGCTCAAGTGGATTTTCCGTCCCGTCGTCAAGGAGTTGGCCGAGCGCGGAATCGTCTACCGCGGCGTCCTCTACGCCGGGCTGATGATCGGGCCGAAGGGCGTCAACGTCCTCGAATTCAACTGCCGTTTCGGCGACCCCGAAACCGAAGTCATCCTCCCGCGCATTGGCGGCAACTTCGCCGAACTTCTGCTTTCATGCGCCGAGGGCCGCCTCAACCCGAAGGATCTCAAGATCAGCGACAAGGCCTGCGCCACCGTCGTCATGGCCGCCCCCGGCTACCCCGGGAAATATCCGAAGGGGCTTGAGATTACAGGGCTCGACGCCGCGGGCAAGCCCAAGAACACCGTCGTATTCCACGCGGGCACGGCGGTGAAGGACGGCAAGACCGTGACGGCTGGCGGACGCGTCCTCACTGTCACCGCCCTTGGCGGCACACTGCGCGAGGCCGTCGACGCCGCCTACGAGGGCGTCGGCAAAATCAAGTTCGAGGGCGCCCACTACCGCACGGACATTGCAAAGCGCGCTTTCAACAGAAAATAGCGGCAACCTACAGCAATGCGCCGCGGCAATTGCCGCGGCGCATTCCGCATTGACAAAAGGGATTTCCCATGGAACTTTCAGTCCTCATCCACGAGTTTGACATTCCCGGCCAGCTCGTTACGATCATCCCTATCGGCAGCGGCAACATCAACGATACGTTTCTCGCTATTTTCCGCAACACCTTCACCGAAACCCAGGTGATTCTGCAGCGCATCAACAGCAAGGTCTTCCCTGACCCCGGGCTGATCATGGACAACATGCACTGCATCACCCAGCACGCCCACGCGAAGCTCTCCAAGGAGCTCATGACCTCCGACCGCGTCTGGCAGATGCCCAAGATCATCAAGACGAAGGACGGCAAGGATTACTTCGTGAGCGACGACGGCACCTTCTGGCGCGTGATCACCAAGATCGCCTCCGCCAAGGCCTACGCGGCGCCGCAGGGCCCGGAGCACGCCCGCGAGTGCGGCGCCGTCCTCGCGCACTTCCACTCGCTCGTCGCCGACATCAAGCCTTCGAAACTCAATGATCCGCTGCCCGGATTCCACATCACGCCCGGCTACCTCGCCCTTTACGACAAGACACTTGCGAACAAGGACGCCAAGGCCCGGCTCGACTCCTCGATGGAGGCGCGCCGCCTCGCGCAAATCATCGAAGACCGGCGCGACTTCGTGCCCGTGCTGCAGGACGCCCTGAAGGCCGGCAAGCTCAAGACCCGCGTCATGCACGGCGACCCGAAGATCACCAACATCATGATCGACGACTACACGGGGAAGGGGACGGCGATGATCGACCTCGACACGGTCGGCCCCGGCCTCATCCACTACGACTTCGGCGACGCCATCCGCTCAATCTGCAACCCCGCCGGCGAAGAGGAACTCAACCTCAACAAGGTCGTCTTCGACATGGACCTCTTCGAGGCCTTCGTCAAGGGCTACCTCCACCACGGCCGCGGCTTCCTCACCGACGCCGACCGCGAGTACCTCTACGACTGCATCCGGCTCATCACCTTTGAGCTCGGTCTGCGCTTCTTCCAGGACTACCTCGCCGGCAGCGTCTATTTCAAGACGAAATCCCCCGCCCAGAACCTCAACCGCGCCCGCGTGCAGTTCAGGCTCTGCGAATCCATCGAATCTCGCGAGCGCATGATCCGCGCCGCCCTGGGGAACTGACGCCGTGGCGGACGCCTCCAACTGGTACTACACGCTTTCGGGTTCCGAGACGACCGGCCCGGTCGATCTCGGCGAACTGGCCCGGCTTGTCTCGGAAGGGAAAATCACCGGTGCCACGGCCGTTTGGCACGCCTCCTTCGGGCAGCAGTGGCGCAGGGCGGATTCCGTCCCGGAACTTCGCCGCGCCTTCGCGGGGGCGGAAAGCGCGCGGTGCAAGGTCGTCTCGCGGACGCCTTTCGAGACTGTGCCGGTTCTCGGTGCCGTGCGCGAAGCCTTTCGGCAGACTGTCGCGGTGCTTTTGCGCCGTCCGTCGTTTTTGCTTTGGATCGGCCTGGCCTTCTGCACGTGGATGGCCAGCGCCAATGCGCTTGTCAACGTTGCGGACACCAAGACGCTTTTCGACATGATGGGGAAGGGCGCGAACCTCGCCGTTTCCCTTGCCGAAAGCACGCGCATCGGGCTTGAGAAGGTCTTCCTCCCGAAAGTTTCGGGGGCGTGGATCGTCCTCGTGCTGATGTATTCGATGATTACGGCCTACGTTTGCGTGAAGGGGCGCCTCATGCTTCTCCACAAGGTCTATTCGCCCGGCGACCCCATTGGCCACTCCTGGCGCCACACCGTCGGCAAGACGCGGTCGCTTTCGCTCTTTTACATGCTCGTCGAGTCGGCCGTCAACTTCGATTTGGCGACCTGCCTCTACCACTTCTTCGTCTCGGCTGGTTTCGGCAAGGACGGCGTGGGCACGGCCCAGGCGCTTCTCGACGCCCTCCGCCGGCCGGAATCCGCGAAATGGCTCGTCCTCGGACTTGCGCTCTTCCTCGTCCTGAAGTTCGTCCGCTCCTTCGCCTTCCATTTTGTCGAGCCGCTGGTCTACCGCTTCTCGCTGCCTGTTTTCTCGGCCTTCGCCATGGCGTTGCGCAATGCGGGCGCGAATCCGGGCGCCTTCCTTCGCTACTACCTTTTTGTCTTCGCCTTTCGCGCCGCGTACTACGTTGTCGCCGCCTCGCTCCTGGCCCTCTGCGGCCTTCTCCTGGGTGGCGCCTCGGTTTCGCCCGCGGCCATGACGGGCGGGTTCCCCCTTCTTCTCGTCATTGTCCTCGGCAGACTGGTTTTTCTGCCGCCCGACTATTTCATCCGCGTGCTCGCGACACGCTTCCTCAAACAATCACCATCCCAGGCAAAATGAAAAAACGCATTGGCGTCGCCATTGTCGGCTGCGGCGTGATCGCCCCGACCCATGCCGAATCCTATCTTCTCGACCCCTCCGTCAGGCTCGTGCGCGTCTGCGACGTCATTCCCGGCCGCGCCGAGGCGTTCGCCTCCAAGTACGGCGCCAAGGCCTTCTCGACTGACGCCGCGGAGGTCTTCGCCGACCCCGCCGTCGACGCGGTCAGCATCTGCACGCCGCACTACAACCACGCCGAGCTTTGCCTCGCCGCGCTTGGCGCGGGCAAGGACGTCATCTGCGAAAAGCCGATTGCCAACACCATCGCGGGCGTCAATCTCCTTGTCCGCGCGCAGCGTGAGCATCCCGGGCGGATTTTCGCAGGCGTTTTCCAGCACCGCTACAACCCGGTTTTCAAGTTGCTCGCCGAACTTGTCCGCGAAGGCAAGTTTGGCCGGCTCGTCTCGGCGTCGATGCAGCACCGCTGCCTTCGCACCGAGGAATACTACCGTCACGACGCCTGGCGCGGCACCCGCAAATACGAGAAAGGCGGCGTCCTCATCAACCAGGCCATCCACTACCTCGACCTCTTCCAGTGGATCATGGGTGGCGTCGCCGATGTCGTCTCCTTCTCCGGGAACTTGACGCACCAGGGGGTTATCGAGACGGAAGACACCATTGCCGCCGCCATCAAGTTCAAGTGCGGGGCGCTCGGCACCGTCGAGGCGACGAACTCGGCCCGCCAGAGCTGGGACACGCAACTTCACGTCACGGGAACGGACGGTTGCGTCTCAATCTCGGGCGGAACCGTCACGCACGCCGACTTCGCGGATGAAACTGTCAAGCCGCGCATCGAAGCCGCCGAAAAGGAACTTGCCGCCAACATCGCCGGGAAAATCGGCGCCGGCCACTATGGCTACGGACACCCCGTCCAGATTGCAGACTTCGTGGACTGCGTCCGCACACGCCGCAGGCCCTTCGTCACGGCGGCGGGCGCCGCCGACGCCGCGCGCCTGACCCTCGCGCTTTACCGTGCGGCCGCCCAAAGGCGCTAAACTCCGCCATGTACACGATCGACGATTTCAAGAAGCGCGACGCCACCGACCAGAAGTCGCTGACGGATGCCCTTGCCTGGGCAAGCTACAAGTACTATGTCGAAAACGATCCGCCGATGGCGGACTTCGAGTTCGACATGGAGTTCAAGCAGCTCCAGACTCTTGAAAAGACATCGGGCACGGTTCTTCCCAATTCCCCCACGCAACGTGTCGGCTCCGACCTCCAGGGTGCCTTCAAAAAGTCCCGCCACGTCATCCCGATGCAGTCCATCGAGAACGTCTACAGCGACGGCGAGCTCCGCGCATGGCTCGCCGATGTTTCGGGGAAACTCGCCGCAGCCTTCCCCCGCGACGCGGTCTCCTTCACCTACGAACCCAAATACGATGGTGTTTCGATCTCGCTTGTCTACGAGGACGGCGTCCTTGTCGATGCCGTGACGCGCGGCAACCAACTTGAAGGCGAGTCTGTCATTGAGAATGTCCGCACCATACGCAACGTCCCCCTCGCGCTCGACAAGGCCGTTGCGCCCGATTTACCGCACTACTTCGAGGTTCGCGGCGAAATCCTCATGCCGCAGGGCGCCTTCGACCGCCTCAACGCCGAGAAGACCGCCGCCGGTGGAAAG
>JAZQOA010000119.1:0-26504 GCA_045627605.1 Kiritimatiellia bacterium
CGAGTGGCAAGTCGACGAACTCCCAGACGACTACTACCGGATGCTGAATGTCGCAGGGGAGGACATCCGCCTGGTCTTCAAGGCGTTCGGGATCGACGTCGCGGCCAAGATCTACACGAATGGTGACATCCGAGGCCTGAAGTCGGCGGTCAACGTGTTCTGAGTAACCACATAATTATTATGGGGCCAACTGGCGTTTGAACCGCGTCGTCAGTGGGGAATAACGCATTTTCGCAAAATCAAACTGGCAAACTCGGGACGCAAGGTGGAGAGGTCAGTAGTGATATAATACGCACATGACGAAGTTCGTTTCCAATCGGGAAATCTACGAGCAGGTGATACGCGACCGCGTGCCGCTTGCCAGAAAGCGGCTGTGGATCGCCACCGCCGACATCAAGGACATGTATGTCGATTCGGGAGGACGCGACATGGTGCCGTTCCTGAAGGTGTTGGCGACCTTGATCGGGAAGGGTGTCGAGATCCGGCTGATTCACGCGAAGGAACCCGGGCCGAACTTCCGCGAGGACTTCGACCGCTATCCGCGGCTCTTTTCGCAGATGGAACGCGTCCTGTGTCCCCGCGTCCATTTCAAGTGCGTGATCGTTGACGGAATGTTCGCCTGGTTTGGCAGCGCGAACCTGACCGGTGCGGGTATGGGAGCGAAGTCCGAGCGTAAGCGTAACTTTGAGAATGGCATCATTACGGACGATCCTGCGCTGCTTGAGCCTTTGGTGCATCAGTTTGACGCTGTGTGGCGTGGGGACTTTTGTAAAGATTGCGGGCGGCGGGATTTCTGCCCCGACCCCATAATCCCATAGAGGAGAAGTGCGGTGCTTAAGAAAACCTTCACCATTGCCGGTTTTGATTTGTTTCCTGAAGTCTATACGGGAGTATTCTTGGTGCTGTATCGCAGGGAAAGTTCCTCGCATGGGCAAGCGGAGGCACTTCAGGAAGAATATCCTTTGGGCGAGTGGAGTCTTCCCGGACAGGTTGTGGCGCATAAGATCGCGGCGTTCTTGCGGAAACGATATCCCGCCTGTCGGGCTTTCCATACGCAGGATAATCTGAGCTGGGAGGACCTTGCCCATGAGGATGAACTGGGGAGAAGTCAAGAAAAGATTTATGTGACGTCAAAGGAAATTGGGTTGCATGATGGTCGAGAGCTCTGGCAGGAAGGATTTTTTGAGAGCCATACATCAAATTGTCTGTCTTTAGAAGGGCTTAACAGTCATGATCTACGATATGCGAATCAATTTCGTAGTCCTGCCAATAAGTGTTATTTTGAAATTGATGAGTTTCTCGAGGTGAAGTGATGAAGACCAGGTGGAATTCCTGATTGGCTAAAATATGACCATCTGATCAAAATGTGAGCGGCGGGGAGACCTGCCGCTCGCGTTTTTGTTGGGTTTTGCGCTTTGCGGGCACATTGGCATAAGGTTTGCTAACGCACGAAACTGGCGGCGAACGCCACCAAGGCGTTCGCGAATGTGTTGCAAGCCCTCTGCCTTCGTCAAAACAGCTTGATTTTGCCTTTTTCCGCAAAATGCTTGAAGCTAGCAAACCAATTGATTAATTATTGTAAATCATATAAAAAGGGGGCTTGCCGATCGGCAAGCCCCTTTCTTGAGTATTTGAGAAATGATGCCAGGACCTTAAATGACGTCATCAGGGTTGAACCCGTGCGTAATTGTGGCCGTGGCCGTGCTGGATGTGCCTGATTTGTTGGGCGTGCCAGTCACGGTGATTTTTTGCGTGCCGTCTTTCGCCGAGGGGGTGTACTTGACCTGGGCACCTTCTGTTTTATCCAAAGTGCCGATGGACGAGTTGGAAAGCTTCCACTTGTAATCCTTGCCGCCTGATGCGGTAAGTGTCACGGATTTGCCTGAGGAGACGACTTGGGTGGACGGGGTGACGGATATCCCTGTCCCGCTTTCGGATGCCGGTTCGGATTGTTCTTTTTGGGCACCTTGGCCGGATGTGCTGTAGCTGCCGCCGCCGCTTGCCGTTTTGGCCCCCTCTTTGGGCACGATGGTGACCTTGGCCTGGTAGGTGGAGTCGGAGTTGTTGGACATTCCCGTCACGGTAACGGTTTGGATGCCGCTGGCTGATCTCATCGTGTACTGGACTTGATTGCCCTCGTATTTGTCCAATGATCCGGCTGCGGTGTCGGAAAGCCCCCAACGGTAGCTCCAGCCGCCTGATGCCGTGAGGGTGACGGACTGCCCGACGTCGAGCGTGGCGTAGGATGGTGTAACGGAGACTGTCGCCTCACCGGCGGACTCGGTTTCGCAACCAGTGGCGGCGAAAAGCACCGCGCAAGCGGCGATGGGGAGGAAAAATGCGTTTTTCATGGCGGAATCTTGAATGTTGCGGTGGTTCTACTCCTTGGACTCCTCCTCCTTGGACTCCTCTTTCTTGGTTTCCGCCCTTGGGACGATGGTGACCTGGGCCTGGTAGGTGGAGTTGGAGTTGCTGGACATTCCTGTCACGGTAACGGTCTGGTTGCCGCCGTTCGACGTCATCGTGTAGGTGACTTGGTTCCCCTCGTACTTGTTCAAGGTGCCCAGGGCGGTGTCCGAAAGGCCCCACTTGTAGTCCCAGCCCCCGGATGCAGTAATGGTGACGGACTGGCCGATATTCAGCGTCGCGTAGGTTGGGGTGACGGAGACGGTCGCCTCACCGGCGGACTCCGTTTCGCAACCCGTGGTGGCGAACAGCGCCGCGCAGGCGGCGAGAAAGAGAAAAATTGAGTTTTTCATAATGGAGTGTTCCTGCTTGTTTTTTGTTTGGTGGGGCGCGGGCGGTTTGCGCGTCTGCAAGGCCTGCGTCAGTTGGAAATGGTATCGCCTGTGGCAGTTGCTTGTTCGGCCTCCTTTGCCTTCTTTTCCGCCTCGCGACGGGCGGCCTGAGTCTCCCTGGCCCTTTCGGAAGGTTCAATGGTGACTTTGGCCTGGCACAGGGTGCCGGACGGGCCGCCATCGGGCACGCCCGTCACCGTGATGGTCTGCGTACCTTCCGCAGAGGTCATCGTGTAGGTCACGCGGCTTCCCTCGGTCTTGCTCAGGGTTCCGAGGTGGTCGTCGGAAAGCTTCCACTTGTAGTCCCAGCCGCCGTAGGCGGAGAAAACCATCGTCTGGCCGGCCTCCATTGCGGCTTCGGCGGGCGACACGGTAATCGACGCCTCCCTGCGGGAGTCCGACCCCGACTCCGATTCGCAGCCGGTGGCGGCGAACAGCGCCGCGCAGGCGGCGAGGGGAAGGAAAATGTTTTTTTTCATGGCAAGTCAATTCTACATAATTTCAGGTTGCGAATCAACTTCAAATTATGTAGAATGATTAACATTATGTTTGGAGTGAAGAGACAGTTTGCTTTGCTTGCGGCCTGCGTCTGCGCGATGGCTGGTTTTGCCGTGCCGCAGGAGGTCGCGGGGTATCTTGCCGATTTTTCAAGGGAAATGCGCCAGGCGGGCGTTCGCTTTGCCGCGGCGACGAACAAGTTGCCGCAGCAATACGCGAAGGATCTCGCGGGGATGCAGCAGCGCTACCAGGCCGATGGCGCCCTTGACGAGTTCCTTGCCGTCAAAAAGGAAATCGAGCGGTTCAAAAAGGTGTTCGAGACCCCGGCGGACCCCTTTGAGGAAATCCCCGAAATGCCCGAGGACGCCCTTGTCGAGGAGCCCGAGGCCCTGCGCGCCCTGCAGGATCGGTACGTGTCGTCGCGCAGGGAGATTGACGGGGCGCTCAAGGCGGATACCGAAGCCTGCAGCGACAAGCTCGTCGACCGCATCTCGGCAATCCAGAAGGAACTCACGAAAAAGGGCAAGATAGACGAGGCGATTGAAATCCGCGCCATCTCCGAGAAAGTCAAGGCGGCGATTGACGACGGCACGATTATGTCGCTTGTTGAAAGTGGGTTGACCGGGGCGCAGGCGGCGGAGGGAAAATCCGACGAGGAAGAGGGCGGACCGGAGGCAACTGTCGTTTCCGATGACGATTCCCCGGCGGAGCGCAAGGTTCGCAACCCTTCCGCCCCGTGGCGCAAGTGGAAGTTCGTGTCTGAAATGGCCTTTTCGCCTGACTTGCCGCGGTTGTTCAGTCCCGACATCGCGTCTCCCGTCGCGGCCCGCGTTCTCGACAAGGCCGGTTTCGCGGCCTTTTCGGCGGCGTCCGGCAGCCAGCCGCAGCAAGTGGGCGGTACGCTTTGCCAGTGGGTGGGCTGCGCGCTTGTCTGGAATGCCTCGGCCGAGAATCTCCAGGCCGATGTCAAGATTTCGTCGAAGAAGCTTTCCCCGAGGATGGACAAGGGCCCGCAGCTCCTGTTCTATGTCTTCAGCGACGGCAGGCAGGTCGCGCACCTGCCGGTGCCGCTTATGCAGGCGGAGTGTACGATCCGCATTGTCAAGGACACGACCAAGGTCGGCCACTATGCGCTGTTCTGGCCGAAGGCGGGCATCTCGAAGCAGTTCGACATCAACCCCGAAAAGCCCGTGAAGATCATTGTTGGAGCGGCTTTGAGCGGCGTCCGCGAGGCCTGCGACACGACCATTCAGTTCGAATAGGATTTTTTTTGACCACTTGGCCGGCGAGTCCGGCCCGGCGCCCGGCGCCAGAAGGAAACCCGATGACAGACTACGAAGATCTCGTCGCGCGTTTCCGCCAGTTGTGCGAAGGACTGGCAGAGATGCGAGGCTATCTTTGACGTCGATACGCGACGTCAAAAACTTGAGCAACTTGAAGCTGCTGCCGCGGCGCCGGATTTCTGGCTTGACCAGGCCCATGCAAAGACCATCATAGACCAGACGACCGCCGAGCGGGCCTTTGTGAAGCCCTTCGACGCGCTTTCGGGGCTTGTTGACGATTGCAAGGTGATGCAGGAGATGGTCGAGGCCGAAGAGGATCCCGCGTCGCGTTCGGCGGCAGAGGAGGAATTCGAAAGCCTCATTGGAGAAGCCGAGAAGGTCGCCGCGGATCTCCGGATGCAGTCGCTGCTGAGCGGTCGCATGGATTCCTGCAATGCCTTCCTCACGCTCCATCCCGGGGCCGGCGGCACGGAGGCTTGCGACTGGACCGACATGCTCTTCCGCATGTACGAGCGTTTCTGCGAGAAGTCCGGCTTCGAGTGCGAGACGATGGAGCTTCTTCCCGGCGACGAGGCGGGAATCAAGAGCGTGACTTTTAGGGTTGCGGGCCCCTACGCCTACGGCAAGATGAAGGCCGAGCGCGGCGTCCACCGGCTCGTGCGCATCAGTCCCTTTGACGCCAACAAACGGCGCCACACGTCTTTCGCGGCGCTCGATGTCGTCGCCGAGCTCAATGACGAAATCGACGTCGAGGTCAAGGACGAGGATTTGCGCGTCGACACCTACCGCAGTGGCGGCGCCGGCGGCCAGCACATCAACAAGACCGACTCGGCCATCCGCCTCACGCATCTCCCGACGGGCATTGTCGTCGCCTGCCAGTCGGAACGCTCGCAGCACAAGAACCGCGCCAAGGCGATGTCGATGCTCAAGGCCAAGATCTACGAGTACGAGCAGGACAAGAAGCGCAAGGACCTCGAGAAATTCTACGGGCCGAAGGGCGAAATCGCCTGGGGCAGCCAGATCCGCTCGTACGTCCTGCAGCCCTACACGCTTGTGAAGGACTTGCGGACGGGTGAGCAGACGTCGAATGTCGACGCCGTTCTCGACGGGGCGCTCTCCCCCTTTATCGACGCCTACCTCCAGGCCTCCGCGCGCGGAACCCTGGCCGCGGCTGGCGCGGCCGAAGACGACGAGGCGTAGCCGGCGATGTCCCGCAAGGCGGCGAAAAAGTTTTTCTTCGGGCTGCGCGTCTTCCTCTTGGTTTTCGCCGCCGCCGTCGCGGGGGCGCTGTGGCAGTTCGACCGATCCTTGCCGCCGTTTGCGATGCGCTGGCTTGAGCGGCGGCTTTCGTCGGGGACTTTCAGCTACAGTTTCGACCACGCCTCCTTCAACCTTCTGCGCGGCGTCAAACTTGAAAATGCGCGCATCCACATGAAGCGCACGCTTGCGCCGCCGCTCCTGCGCGTCGGCGAATTGCGCCTCGATTGGGACGCCGACTTCGACAACCCGGTCTACACCTGGGTGCGCACCGTCTACGCCCGCGACCTTGTGGTATCCCCTTTCGACGAATTGCCGGAATCTTCATCGTCGGGCGGGGGCGTTGACATCGAAGGAATGTTCCGAAAAATCTCAGAGGAACACGACTGGGCGGTGCGCTCCCGGCACGTGGTTCTTGAACGGGCGAAAATTTTCGACATGCCCTGCAGGTTCATCGAGTTCGACGTGAGCATTCGCGATGCCGTTCTCCGCATCGAAAACCTTTGCGTCGCCCCGGACGCCCCGGGGTTCATGGAGTCCTTGAGGGGGGAGGCTACTTTCGATCCCGCGGAGGAAAAATTCCGCACCGCCGTGGCGGGCACGATCACGCCGGATGTCATCCGGGGCCTCACCCTTGTTCTCGATGGCAACACGGCTGTCGAATACTTTGATGCCGTCACCGACCTCGACGAGCCGCTTTCCGTCAGCGGCGAAATCACCTGGGTGGCGTCAGGGGCCCCCGGTTTTGATCCCCGCCAGGATATGCGCGCCACCATCCAGGGTGCGGACTTCCGCTTCAGGGGTCGGCCCGTCCGCCGTCTCAAGATGGGGCTCCAGTGGCTGGTGGATCCCGCCAATGCCGGTGAGGACGGCAAAAAACTCGTCATTTCGCCGGTTGCGGCGGTTTTCGCGGACGGCACCCTTAACGGTGGATTGGTGTGGTATCCCCGCACCCACGCCACCGACCTCCAGGCCTCCGCCGCACTGCCGGTTTCCTCTTTGGCGTCTGTCATCGACGAGGAGCTTCCCGGATGCCTTACCAACTTTGTTTTCGCGACGCCGCCCCGCGTTTCGGTGCGCGGCCGTCTCTTCGGCGGACCGTTCCGCGCCAAGAGTGTGCTCGGCGGGGAAATCGATGCCGAGAACCTTTCGGTCTACCGGACGGAACTCTCGGATTTCCATTCGGCATTTTCAATGTCCGGCTATGAAAAACTGGGGTTTGGCGGCATAACGGCCACCTGCCAGGGCGGAGCCGTCACCGGGCGCGTGGATTTGGCCTTTCCCCCGGATGACGCCGATTCTTTTGACGCGAGTCTTTCGCTGGTGAATTGCGGCAGCGACTATTTCCGCCAGCGGCTTGGCCTTGTTGGCGCCCCCTCGAAAGGGTTGGTCTCGGCGGATGTCAACCTTTCAGGCGCCATTGACATGGACAAGCTCGGCACATTCAACGGTGACGCGACCGTCAAGGTCCGTGACGCGGCACTTTTGCGGATTCCGCTTTTTGCCGGTCTCACCGACTTTCTCGGACGCAACATCATGGGCGTCGACTTGCTGTTGATGCAGTCCGATTCCGACCTCAGGGCGACGATTACGAACGGTCTCGTGACAATTGACCGCTTCACGCTCGACGGCAACTTGCTGAGTCTTGTCGCCAAAGGCAAGTGCCGTCTCGACGCGGAGGGCTGCCCGATCGAAGGCGTCGCGCAGGTGAGGTTTTTCCATTCGCGCTCGTTGATCGGCAAGCTCGCCCGGCTTGTCACTTTGCCGGTAAGCAAGTTCATGGAGTTCAGAGTCTATGGCCCGATTTCGGGACCCTCCTGGAACTACATCGGCATTCTCGACCGGATTGCCGAGGCCACCTTCTGGCCGCGCGACGATGCGACGGCCGGGGAAAATACGGCGCGGAAAAACAACGGCGTCGAGGAGGACTCCGCCGACAACAAGGCGGAAGGGGGAAAATGACCTTTTTTATCCATACCTACGGTTGCCAGATGAATGTCCGCGACTCCGATGCCGTCGCCGCGGAGCTTGTCGGGGCGGGCTATGAACCCGCCGCCTCCGAGGAGGAGGCGGACGTCGTCGTCGTCAACACCTGCTCGGTGCGCGAAAAGGCCGAGGACAAGGCAATCGGCAAGCTCGGCCTTCTCTGCGCCTCGAAACGCGAACGTCCCGGGCGCATCGTGGGCGTGATGGGATGCATGGCGCAGCGCATGGGCGACGGCATCTTCGACCGTGTCCGTGCCCTCGACTTTTCCGTCGGCGCCCGTGCGGCGAAGCGGATTCCGTCGATTTTGCGCGACATTGCGGCGGGTTCCTCCCGCATTTGGTTTCCCGGCGACCTGGCGGATTTCGACGTGCCGCACGGCCACTTCGACTGCGGGATGAGCGCCTTCGTGACCGTCCTGCTCGGCTGCAACCGCCATTGCGCCTACTGCATCGTGCCCGATGTGCGCGGCCCCGAATACAGCCGTCCCGCCGCCGACATCGTCGAGGAGGTGAGGGACCTCGCCGCGAGGGGCGTCCGCGAAGTGACGCTCCTTGGACAGAGCGTCTTGCGCTACGGCCGCCAGCATGACGCCGTGTGGGCGGAACCCGCGTCGGCCGGCGCCGCCTTTACCGAGCCCTTCCCGCGTTTGCTTGAGGCGGTCTCGAAAATCGACGGCATCCGCCGGATACGCTTCACCTCGGGCCATCCCTCGGGCTGCACCGAGGAGTTGGCGAGGGCCTTCCGCGATTTGCCCGCCGTGTGCCCGCACCTGCACCTCCCCGTGCAGTCGGGGTCGGACCGCATCCTCAAGGTCATGCGGCGCGGCTACACGGCCGACGAGTACCTCGCGGCGCTCGAACGTCTCCGCGCATACGTGCCGGATGTCGCCATCACGACCGACATCATCGTCGGCTTCCCCGGCGAAACCGAGGAGGATTTCGAGGCGACGCGCGAGCTGATGCGCAAGGCGCGGTTCGACAACTCCTTCGTCTTCAAGTATTCGCCCCGCCCCGGAACGCCGTCGTCCCTGATGGCGGACGATGTTTCCCCCGAGGAGAAGGACCGCCGCAACAAGGTGTTGCTCGCCGATCAGGACGCCCTGGGAATCGGCAACAACGACGGCTGGGTCGGCCGCGAAACCGAAGTGCTCGTCGAAGGCCCGTCGCTCAGAAACAAGGAGAAATGGTCGGGCCGCAGCGGCCAGAACAAAATCGTCATCTTCGATCCCGTCCGGTGCGTCGGCCCCGGCGACCTTGTCAAGGTGAAAATCAAACGGGCCAATCCGCAGACCCTCTTCGGCGAGGTCGTCTCGCCGGCAATGTCCTAAAAAACTTCCTCAAGGCAGTCGAGACTCAAAATGTCATACTTCCAGGCAAAACTCGTCACGTGTCTTCTCTTTGCGCTCCCCGGGCTTTTTGCGCTCGCCCTGCCAACACCCGCCGCCAAGGCGGCACTGGTCTTTCCGCGCCACAAGGGGGCGGGCCGCGTGCTCTCCGCCGTCGCCTTCATTTGGGCGGCGTGCATTGTCTATTTCATTCCGCTTGATTTCCTGGCGAAGTTCAGGCTGCCGCTTGTCGCGCTGCTCGTGGTTTCGATTCCGCTTTCCTGGAGGTGGATGCCCGACCTTCTCGCGGCGCGGGCTCTGGGCGGGCTCTGGTGCCTGTTGCCCGCCCCCGTGCTGCTGGCCTCGCGTTTTGCCGAAAGCGGGGGGCGGCTTGTTGTTGTTTCGCTGATGTATGTCGTCGCCGTCGCGGGCATGATCTCGGCTTTTTCGCCGTATTACCTTCGAGACGTGCTCTTCTTCCTCGCGGAAAAGCCCGCGTCGCGGATGCGTGCCGCAGGTGCGGCGCTGCTCGTGTGCGGCATTGCTGCCGCCTTCGCTTAGGGACGGCCGCAGGCCCGGCTCCTCCGCCGCCGGGAGTTGGCGTATCTCCCGTGTCCTTGCGGGCTGGTTCATTTGACGGCGAGAATTTGTCGCATTGTTCTCCCGTTCATCGTTCTCCATTCTTTTTCACTCTGCCGCGACGCGGAATTGTGGTAAAATAGATGCTTCATTTTCGAGACAAACAGCCATGGCAGAGACACAGCAAAATATAGGCGACTACAGCGACAGCCAGATTATTTCCCTTGATCCGATGGAGCATATCCGCAGGAGGACCGGCATGTACATTGGCCGCCTCGGCGACGGCTCCCAGTACGAAGACGGCATCTACATCCTCCTCAAGGAAGTCGTCGACAACGCGATCGACGAATTCATCATGGGCTTCGGCAAGCGCATCGAGGTGAAGCTCGACTACAACACCGGCACGGTTGCCGTCCGCGACTACGGGCGCGGGATTCCCCCCGGCAAGGTTGTCGACTGCGTTTCGAAGATGAATACCGGCGGCAAGTTCGACGACAAGGTCTTCCAGTTCTCCGTCGGCATGAACGGCGTCGGCACCAAGGCGGTCAATGCGCTCTCGGACCACTTCGAGGTGCGCTCCTGCCGCGAGGGCGAATATTCCGAGGCCGTCTTCGAGAAGGGCAAGCTCATTTCGAAGAAGCGCGGCAAGCAGAAGACCCCGGAGCGCAACGGCACCTTCATGAAGTTCCATCCCGACGTCGAGCTTTTCAAGAAGTTCCAGTTCCAGGAGGAGCATGTCGTCCGGCGCATGAAGATGTACGCCTACCTCAACGCGGGGCTCACGCTTGACTACAACGGCACCAAGATCGTCTCCGAGAACGGGCTCCTCGACCTCATCCACGACGAGGCGGACGTCGAGAAACTCTACGAACCCTTCCACTACCGCTCCAAGCAGCTCGAAGTCGTCTTCGTCCACACGAACCGCTTCAGCGAGTCGTACTTTTCGTTTGTCAACGGGCAGTTCACGACCGATGGCGGTACGCACCTCACGGCTTTCAAGGAAGGCGTGCTGAAGGCCGTCAATGAGTTCTCGAAGAAGAAATTCGACGGCGACGACGTCCGCGACGGCATCATCGGCGCAGTCGCCGTGCGCGTCCAGAACCCGATGTTCGAGGCGCAGACGAAGAACAAGCTTGGCATGCCCGAGCTTCGCAACGGGTGGGTGAACGAGATCAAGCGCGTCGTCGAGGAACAGCTCCACCGCGCCCCCGGCGAGGCGGCGAAGCTCGTCGAGAAGATCACATCGACGAGCGAGATGCGCGCCGAAATCGGCAAAGTCAAGAAGCTCGCCCGCGAGCGCAACCGCGCCGTCACCGTCCGCGTGCCGCAGCTCAGCGACTGCAAGCACCACCTCAACCTCGCCAAGGACAACGGTCACGACTCGATGATTTTCATCGTCGAGGGCAAGTCCGCCGCCGGCACCTTCATTTCGAGCCGCGACCCCGCTTTCCAGGCGGTCTTCACCTTGCGCGGCAAGCCGCTCAACGTCTGCGAGCTCAAGCGCGACGCGCTCTACAAGAACGAGGAGCTCTTCAACCTCATGAAGAGCCTCGACATTGAGGACGCCTTCGAGCGCCTGCGCTACGAAAAAGTCGTCATTGCCACCGATGCCGATGTCGACGGCTACCACATCCGCAACCTGATGATCACGTTCTTCATGAAGTTCTTCGACAAGGTGATCAAGGACGGCCGGCTTTTCGTGCTTGAAACGCCGCTCTTCCGCGTCCGCGACAAGAAGACGACGCTCTACTGCTACAGCGAGGAGGAAAAACAGAAGGCCATTTCGAAAATCGGCAAGGGCGCGGAAATCACCCGGTTCAAGGGCCTCGGCGAAATCAACCCCGGCGAGTTCAAGGCTTTCATTGGAAAGGACATGCGTCTGACGCCGGTTGACTGCGCACACGACGTCGGCATCCCCGACACCCTCCAGTTCTACATGGGCAGCAACACCAGGGACCGCCGCCAGTACATCATCGACAATCTCGTCTTGACGGAGGAATTCCTCCATGAGTAGCAAGAAGAACGATTCCAACGAGACCGATCTTTTCGCAAGCCTTTTCAACGAGGCCTTGCGCGGGACTTCGTCCGAAAAGCCAGCCGAGGGCGGCGAGCCCGAGGCGGAAAAGCCCGTCCAGAAGTCCGCCGCCGGTGAGGCTCCCGTTGCGGAGACGGCGGCACACCCCGAAGCCGCGCCCAAAGAGGAGGGGACTGAGGCCGATGGCACAGCCGGCGATGTCGCGGACGTCCCCTCTGCGGACGTCCCCTCTGCGGACGAGGCCCCCGCCGACGTCGCGGACGCGTCCGCCACGCCCGCGGATGACGAGCCTTCCGATTCCGTCCCGCCCCCGGAGGAACCGCCGGCCCGCAGGAAAGGCTTTGGCGGGAGCGGTCCGCTGAAGGACCTCATCAACGACAATTACCTGCAGTTCGCCACCTACACGATCTGCAACCGCGCGATCCCGACGGTGGAGGACGGCCTCAAGCCGGTCCAGCGCCGCATCCTGCATTCCCTCTGGGAGAAGGATGACGGCCGCTTCTCGAAGGTCGCCGGTGTCGTTGGCGACACGATGCACTACCACCCGCATGGCGACGCGTCGATTTACGAGGCGATCGTCAACCTCGTCAACATGCGCTACCTGGTGGAGGGGCAGGGTAACTACGGCAACATCTTCACCGGGCACGAGGCCGCCGCCCCGCGTTACATCGAGTGCCGCCTCACCGAGCTTGCCCGCAAGGAGATTTTCAACCCGAAGATCACCGCCTTCACGCCCAGCTACGACGGCCGCAGCAAGGAGCCGATCCTGCTCCCCGCCAAGGTGCCGATCCTGCTGATGATGGGCGTCAAGGGCATTGCCGCGGGGCTTTCGACCGAAATCTTCCCGCACAACTTCAACGAGCTCATCGAAGCCCAGATCGCCATCATCCAGAAGAAGCCGTTCAAAATCTACCCCGACTTCATCACGGGCGGCGTCATCGACGTCTCGGAGTACGCGGATGGCGCGGGCCGGCTGCGCGTCCGCAGCACGATCGAGCCGCGCGACAAGAACAAGCTCGTCATTACCTCGCTTCCGTGGGGGCAGACCACGGAGAGTCTCATTGCCAGCATCGAGGAGGCCATCTCCAAGAAGAAGGTGCAGGTTCGCGAAATCACCGACCTCACGGCGGAGCATGTCGAAATCGAATTGACGCTGGGCGTCGGCGCCGTCCAGGAGAAGGTCACCCAGGCGCTCTTCGCCTTCACCAACTGCGAGACGTCGCTCTCTTCGCGCCCGGTCGTGCTCTACAGGAACCGCCCGTGCGAGATGACGCTCACCGAGATTCTCACCGCCAACACCGAGTTGCTGCTTGACATCCTCCGTCGCGAACTTGAGGTGAGGGCAGGTGAACTCGACGACGCCTTCCACAGCAAGACGCTCGAGCAGATTTTCATCGAGGAGCGCATCTACAAGCGCATCGAGGAGCAGGAAACCTACGAGGCGGTCCAGCAGGCCGTGCTCGACGGCTTCAAGCCCTTCCGCCCGCGGCTGCGCCGCGACGTCACCCTCGACGACGTCGAGCAGCTCCTGCAGATCAAGATCCGCCGCATCTCGCGCTACGACATCGAGAAAAACCGCAAGGAAATCGAGGGCATCCTCATCGAGGAGGCCGAGGTCGCGGACAACCTGAATCACCTCCGGGCTTACGCCACCAGGTATCTCAAGGGTCTCGTCAAGAAATACGGCAAGGCCTACCCGCGCGTCAGCCAGATTTCGGAGACGCCCTTCGGCGCCATCGAAGTCCGCGCCCTGACGGCCACCGAACTCTCCATCAAGATCGACCGCGAAAACGGCTACATCGGCACCGACATCAAGGGCGGCGAGGAACTCTTCAAGTGCTCGTCGCTCGACAAGCTCATCGTCGTCTGGGCCGATGGCCGCTACAAGATGATCCCGCCGCCGGACAAGTTCTTCATCGACAAGAACATGGCCTACTGCAAGATCCACAACCGCGACCAGCAGTTCACGGCGGTCTACACCGAGCCCAAGTACGGCTTCACCTACATCAAGCGCTTCTCCTTCGGCGGGTGCATCCAGAACAAGGACTACGCCTTCGCACCGGAGAAGAGCAAGCTGGTCTTCTTCGAGGAGGGCACGCCCGACGCGCTCTACGTGAAGTACAAGCCCGCCAAGGGCCAGCGCATCAACCAGCAGCTCTTCGTCCCGGGCGAAGTCCTTGTCAAGGGCGTCGGCGCCCACGGCAAGCAGATGACCTCGAAGGCCATCAAGTCGATCTCCACCGAGAAGCCGCGCGGGTGGGACGAGGACGCCCTGAAGGGGTCTCTTTTTTAACCGCCGGGGGAGCAAGCCCGTCCAAAAATGAAAAATCTCCGCTACAGCCTGCTGATGGCGTTGGCGGCCCTGATTTGGGGCACGGCCTTCGTCGCGCAGCGCCTCGGCGCCGACTTGCTCGACGCCTATTCCTTCAACTCGGTGCGCAGTTTCATCGGCAGCCTCGCCCTGCTGCCAGTCGTCTTGACCATCGGGCGCCGTGGCCTCGTCGCGCAACTGGCGACGGCGAAATCCCGCCGCGACCTTGTCGTGGGCGGGGCGATCTGCGGCGTCGCGCTGACGGTCTCCACGCTCTTCCAGCAGGTCGGGCTTGAAGGGACGACCGCGGGGAAGGCCGGGTTCATCACGGCGCTCTACATCCTCATCGTGCCGCTCCTCGGCCTCTTCATCGGAAAGCGCGTGAACGTGCTCGTCTGGATCGCCGTCGCACTGGCGCTCTTCGGCATGTACCGCCTCTGCATCAAGGACGGTTTCACGATCGGCCACGGCGACCTCATGGTGCTGTGCTGCGCCTTCACCTTCTCCTTCCACATCCTCGCGGTGGATTATTTCGCGCAGAAGGTCGACGGCATTTTGCTTTCGGCCGTCCAATTCTTCTTCTGCGGCATCTTGTCACTCGTCCCCTTCCTCTGGGGCGCCGCGCCCGTGCCTTCGGCCGGCGAGGTTCTCGCCTGCTGGAAGCCGATCCTCTACACGGCGGTCTTTTCCAGCGCCATCGCCTACACCTTGCAGATCATTACGCAAAAGCATCTCAATCCGACCGTCGCCTCGCTCGTCATGAGCCTGGAGTCTGTCTTCTCTGCGCTTTCCGGCTGGCTGATTCTCCACGAGACTCTTTCGGCGCGTGAGTTCACCGGTTGCCTGATGGTCTTCACGGCGACGATTCTCGCCCAGATTCCCGTACGCGGGCGGAGGTAGTTTTGCGGAGGTTGCTTTTGCCGGTTTTGATGTGCGGGCGTGAATTGGCGCGGAATGGGGAACGGGAATTTGCGCATGGCGTGGAAAATGCCAAAAAAAACTTGCCAAAAGTTGGAAAAAAGGGTAGTCTTTAATTATGCATCCGTCAGAACTGCAATCCGCGGCCGCGGGTTCCGGATGCAACAAAACGAAGAGGTAATGACATCATGGGTAAAGTGTTGCGTGTGCTTGTGGTTTTGATCGCGTTGCTCGGCATTGCCGCCACGGTCTTCGCGTACAAGAACTATTCGAAGCGCGAGGCCCTCGCTGGTCGCGCCCACATGTTGGAGGATGCGATTATCCGCGTTTCCGGCACCTTTGAATCCGTTGACTTGCCTGACGTCCCCGCACCCTCGTATGCCGCGCGCGATACCTCGCCCGTGACGAGCCGCGAGGTCGAGAACCCCGAGCGCTCCGCCTTCTGGGACAGCTACAACGCCAAGCTTGAGGCCGCAGGGCAGACGCCCCCGATGCTCAACTATGCGTCGCAGGAGATGCGCCTCCAGCTCCGCCAGTATTTCCAGGTCGATGCCACCGGCGCCTACGTTCTCGACCCGCTTACCGGCAAGCCGGCGACCGAAGGCGAGGGGACGATGGACGATCTCCTCAAGAAAGCCTACGACCGCGCGAAGAGCCAGTACTCGAACCTCCTCGCCACCCGTAGCGAACTGTCCAAAATCCGCACCGAGCTTGTCGACACGATCGAGGAACTCAACAAACAGAAGTCCGACTCCCGCCTCGACAAGCGCGACATCGAGAAGCTCAACGGCGAAGTCTCGCAGCTCAACACCTCCCTCAAGGAAAAGGAGGCCCAGCTTGAGGCCGCCAACGAGAGCCTCAAGGAAGCGCAGGAGCAGGCGGCCGAGCTCAAGGACACGGTCGACGGCCTCCAGGACGAAGTTGGCGCGTGCAACGAGAAGATCGCCGAGCTCGAGCAGGTTGTCCGCGATCTCCGCGGCAAGAACGACGCCATTGTCCCGTCGACATCGGTCGCGGTTGCCGAGGGCGTCCTCACGCCTGGCGACAAGGGCAAGATCGTCGGTTGCAACGACGAGTGGAAATATGCCATCGTCGAGTTCAGCCCCGATTTCATGTCGGAACTCATCGGCCCGGCGCGTGACCGCGCCCTTCCGCAGTGCGAAGTCATGGTGCGCCGCGCCGGCGTCGAGAATCTCGACGAGGCCTTTGTCACCCGCCTGAAGCTCCGCCAGGCCATTCGCGACAAGAACATCGTCATTGCCGACATTCTTTCCGACTGGCAGCAGAAGCCCGTCCAGCTTGGCGACGTTGTCTTCAACTAAGTTTTGGGGATTTCCATGCCAGACGTTGAATTTGGCAGCAAGGCAGGAGGCCGCCGCTTTTTCGCGGCGGTCTTCTTTGTCTTCGCCTTTGCCGTGCTGTTTCTTTCGGGGTGCGTTGCCAACGATGACAGTTCGATGCCTTGGGCGGCCCCGGATCCCAGCGATGGTTCCATCGCCTTGCCGGGGAGCCTGGGCGGCAGGTGATGGCGGGCTTTTGATTTTTGTCTGCTGGAAGCGGCGTGGCGCTGGTGGCGCGACGCCGCTTTTTGCTATTGAAAGGAGGCTTGATCCATGAAGGTGCGTTTGGAAAAGGAGGTCGACGTCCGCCACGAGGTGGATGTCTTCGTGGCGGGCGGGGGCCCCGCCGGAATCGCCGCGGCTGTCACGGCGGCGCGGGCGGGGGCGAAGGTTTTCCTCGCCGAAGGCGGGAGTGCCTTTGGCGGAATGGGGACGCTTGGCCTCGTTCCGGCCTTCATGCCGTTGGGAGACGGCGAGCGCCTTTTGTGTGCCGGTATCGGCACGGAGGTCTTGCGCCGCATGCTTTCGCCCGACGGCGCGTATGACGCGACCCTGCCGCTTGATCCCGGAATTTACCAGACATACTCGATCGAGGCCGAGAAACTCAAGCGCTGCTACGACGAGATGGTCGTCGGCGCGGGAATGGGCTTCTCTTTCAACACGCAGGTTGTCGACGTCGCGGTTTCCGGCGACCGGATTGACGCCGTGATTCTCTGGGGCAAGAGCGGTTTTTCCGCCGTCAAGGCCAAGGTTTACGTTGACGCCACGGGCGATGGCGACCTCTGCGCCTTCGCGGGTGCCCCTTTTGAAAAGGGGGATGGCGAGGGCGTCTGCATGCCCGGCACGCTGTGCACCCTTTGGCACGGCGTGCGCTGGGACGAGGTTGTCGCCACGGGAAACCGCTGGAACAACGGCAAGTTTGTCGAGCAGGCCTTCAAGGACGGCGTCCTCACCCATTGCGACAAGCACCATTCGGGCGTCTGGCCGCAGGCCGGCGGTGTCGTCGGCGGCAACGTCGGCCACGCCTTCGGTCTTGATTCGACGGACGAGCGTTCCGTCACGGCCGCCCTTGTCGAGGGACGCAGGAAGGCTCTCGAATATCAGCGCTATTACCGCAAGTACGTGAAAAACGGCTTCGATGAAATGACGCTTGTCGCGACGGCGCCCGCGATGGGCGTGAGGGAGTCGCGCCGGATCATGGGCGACTATGTCCTGGGCGTCGGCGACTACAACGCCCGCGCCGATTTCGACGATGAAATCGGGCGCAACAACTACTACATCGACATCCACATCATGAAGCCCGGCAGCGATGCCGAGGTGGAGCGTTTCAAGAAGGAATCCACCGCGTCGAAAATGGGGCCGGGCGAGAGCTACGGCATCCCTTACCGCGCGCTGATCCCCCGCGGCCTTTCCAATGCCCTTGTCGCCGGGCGCTGCATCAGTTGCGACAGGCCGCTTCAGGCGTCGCTCCGCGTGATGCCGTGCTGCTTTGTGACGGGGCAGGGCGCCGGCATGGCTGCCGCGCTCGCGGCGGACGCTGGAAAGGGCGTCCGCGACATCGACATTCAAAAACTGAAGAACCGCCTTGCGGCGGTCATGGAGGCTGGAAAGTAATGGACAAGCGGCTCGTCGACGTTTTAAACGGCAAGGAGGACAACTACATCCTCCCTTTCTACTGGCAGCACGGCAATCACTACGAGAAGATTCCCGGGCAAATTGCGCGCATTTACGCAAGCGGCTGCCGGGCGCTTTGCGTCGAGGCGCGTCCGCATCCGGAGTTCTGCGAGGCGGGCTGGTGGCGCGACATGGACTGCGTCATCGATGAATGCGCGAAGCGCGGCATGAAGGTGTGGATCCTCGACGACAAGCATTTCCCAACGGGCTATGCCAACGGCCTGATTGCCGCGAAGTACCCTGATCGCCGCCAATGGTTGCTCTCCGAGCGCCATGTGGACGTCATGGGGCCGATGGCCGGCGCGTCGCTGCTGGTTGGCGAGCCTTCGCCGGAAGAGCCGCTTGTACACGTCTACGCCCAAAAGCGCCTCCCCGGTACCGACGACCAACGCCTCGACGGCGAGAGCGTCTGCCTTGACGCCTTCGTCAGGAACGGCATGCTTTGCTGGGACGTTCCCGATGGCTGCTGGCGCGTCTTCATCCTTTCCAAGTCGCGCAACGGTGGCACTCCCGACTACATCGACCTCATTACGGCGGAATCCGCGGCGGTGCAGATCGAGGCCGTCTACGAACCGCACTACGCCCACTACGCCCGTTTCTTCGGCAATGTCATCGCGGGTTTCTTCTCCGATGAACCTCATTTCGGCAACAACCTGGTCCGCCCCCATCTCATCGACCACGGCATGTACGAGTACCGCATCGGTCAGGAGGGACTTGCCCTGCCTTTCAACGACCGGGTGCTTGAGATGATGGGCGACGAGCTGGGCGAAGACGCCGCGTCCTTCCTTGGCGAACTCTGGTACGAGAGCGCGCATTCGCATCTCACGCGCCTCGCCTACATGAACGCGATTACGCGCCTCTACCGCGACTGCTTCTCGCGCCCTGTCGGCGACTGGTGCCGCGCCCACGGCGTCGAATACATCGGCCACATCATCGAGGATATGAACGCCCACGGCCGCATGGGCTATGGTTCCGGCCACTACTTCCGCGCACTCGACGGGCAGGACATGGGCGGCATCGACATCGTCCTCCATCAGGTCATGCCCGGTTTCGCCGACTATATGCACTCCTCCACGACCGCGGGCGGCGCCGCTTCGCCCGCGTTCTTCGACTACGTGCTCGGCAAGCTTGGCGCTTCGATCTCGCACCAGGTCCCCCGCATGAAGGGCCGCGCCATGTGCGAGGTTTTCGGAGCCTACGGCTGGGGCGAGGATGCCACGATGATGAAGTGGCTGATGGATTTTCTCCTTGTGCGCGGCATCAACTACTTCGTCCCGCACGCTTTTTCGCCCGACTATCCCGACCCGGATTGCCCTCCGCATTTCGGCGCCGAGGGCCACGATCCGCAGTTCGAGGGCTTTTGCGCGATCATGGGCTATGTCAACAAGATGGCGCATTTGCTTTCCGGCGGACGCCACATCGCCTCCGCCGCGCTCCTCTACCACGCCGAGGCGGAGTGGATGAGCGCCTACGGCAAGGCGATGCTGATGCAGGTCCCGGCCCGCGTGCTCTATGACGCGCACATCGACTACGACATTGTTCCCGCCGACGTGCTCCTTGAGGGCGCGCATGTCGCGGACGGCCGTCTTTGCATCGGCGACGAGACCTTCGTCGCGCTTGTCGTGCCGGCCGCCGAATACCTCCCCGCACCCCTGGTGACCCGCCTCGGCGAACTCCGCGCACAGGGGCTTGAGGTGCTTTTCGCGGGCGGCGTACCCAGCGGCATCGCCGCCGGGGCCACGCCTGTCGCGGACCTCCCCGCCCGCATTCGCGCCATGGGCGGCGGCGATGTCGCGGTCGACGGCGATTTCCCGTTGTTGCGGTGCTACCATGTCGTCCGCGAGGGCTGCGACGTCTTTATGCTCTTCAACGAAGCCTTCGCGAAGCCGGCGCGGACGAAGCTCCGCCTTTCTGTGCGCGGTGCCTTCGCGCGGCTGCGCCTCCTTGATGATTTCGCCGCCTCCGGCGACGCGCCGGACGGCATCGTCGAAGTCGATTTGCTCCCTGGGCAATCCGAGGTGCTCGTCTTTGGCGATGGTGCGGGGCTTTCCGGTGAACGGCGCCCGTCGCTCTCCGAGGCGCTGCACCCGGAATACAGGATTGATCTCGCCGACTCGGAAAACCTCGGCGACTTCAAGCCCTACGCCGTCACGGACAAGCTTTTCAACGTCAACGACCATGATCACCGGCCAGACTTTTCGGGCAAGATTCGCTATTCCTTCGCCGTCGATTTGAAAGCGGGAGGCTTTGACAAGGCGACAATGCTCGATCTTGGCGTGGTCGGGTCTGTGGCGCGAGTCTGGGTCAACGGCGAATACGCCGGCATCAGGGTCGCCGCCCCGTACCGCTTCGGCATCGGGCGATTCCTGCGCGAAGGACGCAACGACGTGGTTGTTGAGTCCGCCAACACGCTTGCGCAGAAAATCAAGGACTACTTCTCGCACTACCTGCAGCTGCGCCCCGCCGGGATGCTCGGACCGGTCTCGCTGGTGCGCTGACGAGGCTCGCCTGCTATCGATTGCTGTCGGTAGCTATCGAGACTCGCCTGCTATCGGCAGCGGTCGATTGCTATCGAAATCCCTCTTTGGTAAAATGGCCGCCATGAGCACGTCCCTTTTCAAATCCTCCACCGGCTACCGCCGCATGGATCTCTACTTCGTGATGAACATCATCCAGCTCGAAACGCTGGCTTTTTGTCGTCGTTTTCTTTCCGTGAAGAACGACCCCTGCGGACGCCAGTTCGACCAAATGACGCAGGCGGCGCGGTCGGGCGTGAAGAATCTGACCGAGGGCTCCGAGCGCCAGGCGACTTCGATGCAGACGGCGTTGAAGCTTCTCGATGTGGCCCGGGCGAGCCTGTGCGAGCTCCGCGACGATTATCTGACATGGCTGATGGACGCCGATCTCGTCCCCTGGCCGCAGAGTTCGCCTGAAGCGCAGGCTGTCTTCTCCGCTCGTCTGGGCGAGGCAAACATCGGCGACGACATCAACCACGACGTCTGTGCGCACATCATCGCCGAACGGAAGCGCTTCGCGCCCTGGTTCGGCACCGATGGTGAAACTGCCGCCAATGCGTTGCTCATTCTCATCTCCCGCGCCCTCAACATGCTCCAGAACCTGATGGAGCGCAAGGGCTGCGAGTTCGTCGAGGAAGGCGGCTTTTCCGAGCGCATGACCGCCGCGCGGGTTGAGGCAAAGCGGGCGGCGGGCACTCCCGCCGTCGCAAGCGACGCCGAAGCGCCGGTCTGTCCCAAATGCGGTGCCCCGATGCGCCTCCGCAACGGCAAGCGTGGCCAATTCTGGGGCTGCACGGCCTACCCCGCGTGCACCGGCACAAGAGAAGCCTGACCCGTCAGCAATCGAGATTCGACCGCTGCCGGCAGCAATCGATTGCAGTCAGTGGTGATCGCTTTATTCTCTTGAGTTGATTTTTAGGAATTGCTATAGTTAATAAATTAAGGTTTCATTATGAACGCAGCATTCAACAGAACATTTGGCCTTGCCGCTGGGACGGCGGTTCCCTTGCGTCACGACCGGCAAGGGCTTTTGGGGGATCGAGGCGAAAGACAAGTGAAGGTGGCGGGTAAAATGAAACAATGTTTCACCTGGTTCGGAACCGTGCTTGTCCTTCTGCTTGGCGCTTCGTGCGCCACGGTGAAGGTGCCCGCGGAGTCAGCGCCGTCGAACGACGCGGTTTCCAGGGCGTATCTGTCGCGCATCCGCGTGGGGCGGGAGGGGAACTTCCGCTATTGGGATGAAAATTCCCCCGCGCTGAAGGAACTCAAGGCCTTTGTCGCCATGGTCACGGATCGGAATGGCGCGGGATATGTGCCGCCTCGAGACAGAATCGCCCTCTTCGACATGGACGGAACGCTCCTGTGCGAAACGGCGCCGTACTACTTCAACTGGATGCTGTTTTTCCACCGCTTCTTGCATGACGATTCCTTTACGCCGTCCGAGGCGGACCGGAAATGGGCCGCGGAGGTCGAGGAATATGTGCTTGGAACGCGGAAAAGCAAGGACGAATGGGGCCTGAAGCAACAGGAGTTGCAGGCCGTCGGTTTTCGCGGGATGACGGACGACCAGTTTTCATCCTATGTCCGCGACTTCATCGAAAACGAGAATGTGGTCGGTCTGAAGCCACTGAAATGGGGAACGGCCCTGTACTGGCCTATGATCGAGGTCGTGTCGTACCTCGTCGCAAATGATTTCGAGGTCTTCGTTTGTTCGGGTGTGGACCGCGATGTGTGCCGGGTGTTTATCGACGGGGTGTACGACATACCGAAATATCACGTTTTGGCCTCAGACGTAAACTATGTGCTGGAAAAACAGTCGGAATGGGTGGAAAAGGTCGACGCGGAGGCCTATGCGTACACGCCCGGGGAGAAGGTGCTCCGGGGGGATTTCCTTAGGTTGAACACGGCCGCCAACAAGATCGTCGGGATTCGGAGGGAAATCGGGCGGAAGCCCATTCTTTCCTGGGGAAATTCGGGAGGGGACTACCCGATGTTCCATTACACCAACCGGGAAAATCCCTATCCCCATGTCTCGTTTTGCCTCCTTTGCGATGATACCATCCGGGAGCGCGGAAATTCCGGAAAGGCGGCCAAATGCAAGGCGGATTGCGAACGGAATGGATGGATTCCCGTCTCCATGAGGGACGAGTGGAAAACGATCTACGGCCCTGGCGTCGTCAACGTCGAAAAGTGACGTCGCGAATTTGCTATAATGATTCCGTGACTGGACCGTTTGGAAAAGGTTGAGTTTCCACCCGGAGAAAACCATGCCTGAAGAACTCGAGGAAAAGAAAAAACAAGCATCCGAACCGGAAAAAAAGGCTGTTGCGGGGGCTGGCGTTGTCCTTGTCGGCACCTACAAGGATGGACAGCTTGACTGGATCAAGACGAACGGCGTTTACAACTACCCCGTTAAGGACGGCGACGACCAGAATGTTGAGTCATGGGCCAAGGTGAAGGAGCTGTGGCTCTACGCCGGGGCAAAGGCGACGCGCCATTGCTTCGCCGCGGAATTCATCGGCATCCAGTCGCGCGACGAGTTTATCGCGTTGAACCCGACTTACGCGAAGCTTGGAAAAGGCCGCCATTCGCGGTATGCCGTTTTCAAGGTCAAGCCCATTGACTATGGTCCGGCCCTTGAAGGAACGAAGGTCTTTGCCCGCGCAAACGATTTTCCCGGGGGGCGCTCGAAGAAAGTGGCGGAGGCCATAAAGGCTTTTCAGAACGGCGGTGACTTTGCTTCCCTTGCGGATTATCTGCCAGGCGAACTCGCAGACTTGCCGCATGAGCAACTGTGTGTTTGCGAAGGTGCGGTGCAGCTGGATTTTTCCGCATGGCTAGATATTGAGAATAGAACATTGGCATTGCCATCGATACAGACAGAGCATTGTGTTTGCGCGTATGAATCAGAATATGGAAGACTCTATACAGGTGATTCACTTCAATGGATGAAGTCTATTCCAGCGAAAAGCGTAGATATGGTATTTGCAGACCCACCCTATAGCATAGGAAAGGCGGAATGGGATTGTTTTGAGTCTCATGAGCAGTATTTATCTTGGTGTGAAAAATGGGTCTCTGAAATTTCAAGAATCCTCAATGATTCCGGAACATGTTATATTTGCGGTTTTTCCGAGATCCTTGCCGATGTCAAGTACAGGACGCAATGTTATTTTTCGGGCTGCCGATGGATTGTCTGGCATTATAAAAACAAGGCAAATCTTGGAAATGACTGGGGGCGGTCACATGAGAGCATTTTGCATTTCCGCAAGTCGAAGTCGACTCGGATAAACATTGATGACATAAGGATCCCCTATAATGCACACACATTGAAGTACCCGTCTCATCCGCAATCAGAGACTAGCGCCTATGGAAAATACAATCCGCTTGCACAATGGCGGCCTAATGAGCGTGGAGCGAAACCAAAGGATGTCTTTGATATCCCAACGACATGCAACGGAATGGGGGAGAAAACGCCACATCCTACGCAAAAACCGGAGGAACTTGTCCGCAAGTTAGTTCTGGCGTCTTCACACCCGGGGGAAATTGTTTTGGATCCCTTTTCGGGGTCTGGTACGACGGCTGTTGTTGCACAGCAACTCCATCGCAAATGGTTGGCGTGCGATATGAATGGGCAATATAATGAGTGGGCCATATCGCGGCTTCGAAACGTAGCTAATCATTCGGTTGATTATTGGATCGATTTAGACCGGGAAACGAGCAAGAGAAGGGAATCCATAAGATGATGACGATTCATCAGTTGACGCAACATTTGACAAACAATACGAATATGAAAAGCCTTCGAGATTATGAGGATTTTGCGGAAGCATTCCTTGATTTCTCCGAGCATGGCCTTCAGGCGCGTATTGTCTGCCAAAACGAGGTCAATTACCAATTTTTCCAGTATAGGGAAGATTGCTCTTATAACATATCACGCCCCATCAATTCGAATTTATTCTGCAATGCGGAAAAGTTCAAGGATCAAGTGGCGGATTTCAACAAAGTGCTTCACGACATTAAAAAAGGACATACTCCCGCGAGTGAATGCCGAAAGCTTTTCAACAGCATTATCTATACACTTCAGCAATCAATCGGCGTAGCCTTGGATGCGCTTCCGGCTGGCAATGCAAATCAGGCGAAGAAAATCAACGGAGATTCTTTTGAGCGGTTAGTCAGATTACTCATTAATGAGGTCGGCGTTGATTGTGGAACAGGTGTTGTTCATGTGCCAGTCAAAGACGATTCGGGAATTGTCATATCTGATGACATGAATTATCAACATGACCTAATTGGAAGGAAGGATGGTCGAATCAAGTTCCTCGGATCTGTGAAAACATCAAGCAAGGATCGTATCAGCAAGATATTTACGGATAAGATACTTTTTAATCGTCTGACAAATACCGATACGCCGTACATCGCGGTGTTTTTAAATGATGTGCAGCGGGCAAAATCTTCAAATTTCGGAAGACAGAGGATCAATTCGACATTCCTTGCGGGCCATTTCAAGGCGTATACACTTAAACTGTGCCAATTGGACGGCGTTTTTTATTGCGATTTGCGGCCGAATATGGAATCAGACCCATTTCTGTCTCGACATATTCATGGAATCGACAGGTTGTTTTTTGATGAGTTGTCGGTCTTGGGCTCATAAGTGCCTTTGTAATGCCAGTAATCTGGCATTACATGAGACTAAGTGGCAATAAGTTTATGAGGATGGAATTGTCTATGAACACTGCATTCAACAGAACATTTGGCGTCGCCGCGGTGGCGGCGCTTCTCTCCGGTGGCGCGGTTGCCGCAGAGAGCATTGTACACATCGACGAAATGGATCATTACGCGAACCGCGTGGCGCTTTTCAATCCCGGCGCGGGGTTCGGCGAGGCTCATCACGGCATTCTGATGCTTTGTTACTCGACGACGAACCGTCTTGATCTCCACAAGCAGTATTTCCGCATCTCAAAGGCACCAAAGGAGAAGGAGTGGGCTGTCTATTTCAAGTTCCGCCTCGACAACCTTTCCGCCGACCGCGAATTTGGCCTCAAGCTCTATTTCGGCGATCCGGAAAAGCCCGAGGTGCGCCTGCTGACCGTCCGTGAGGAAGGTTCGTTCTTCGACAACGGCCCGAAGCCGCCCGCCCCGAAAATCGGTGACGCGGGCTTTGTCCACGGCTGGGGCGAGGCGTCATGGGGGGCCTGGAACTACGGCGCAATTACCGTCGCTGACGGCAAGGCGACTTTTCATGTGGTGCGTGGCGGACGCCGCGTCGCGGAGTGCTCGGGAACTTTCCCGGCGGACAAGCGGCTCGTCGGCTGGAACCTCGCCGCGACGGGTGCGAAAACCGATGTCAAGTTTGATCGCCTGATTGTCGCGGACGGCACGGTGCGTCCCTATGAGCGCGGAGACCTTCAGGAGATTCTCGACAATATTGCCGAAGAACCCGTTGGCAAATGGGACGCCGCCTTCGGCGCACCGATGGAAAACGGCAATGAGGTTGCCGCCGACCTTTCGAAGAATGCTTTCACGGCGATTTTCCGCGCGCCGTTCCAGAAGCGGACGAAGGACGTTGCGGGCGTCGGCTGTGCCTTTGAGTTCACGGCGGGGACGAACAAGCCGTACCGCATTTCCTTCGGCGCGGGCGACCGCGAGGGAACGGCGAAGTATAGGATTTTCGGCGAAAAGGGCTTTGCCAATGCCGAAGTCAAGGCTGTGGCGACGAATTCCGTGCTGACCGTGACGGGTTCGCGCCTGGGCATGTGCACGGTGCCGCCTTTTGGCCGCTGGCAGTGCTATGAGACGCCCGAAATCAACGAGATCGTCGCGGCAATCGGGAAGTTCCCGAAACCCGCGGCCCGCGTCTATACGCTGAAGGTCGCGCCTGAGGCGGACGCAACGGGCACTTGGGTCGCGACGCTGAACGGGCAGTTCCTCTCGAAGTTCGCGTTCGACGCGCCCGTGACGTCCGTGAAGTTCGTCGGCGACGAGGGCGC
>JAZQOA010000120.1:0-6376 GCA_045627605.1 Kiritimatiellia bacterium
GGAACTCGCGCAAACAGCACCTGCTCACGAGGTGGTACCACCCCTCACCCGAATTCTTAACCCTCGGCCTTCTCATTCATCCTCCGCGTTCTATGTGTTACGCATAACGGGACTGTCCCTCTATGCGGAAATAGTGTAGCACATAAAGAATGAGATGTAAAAATTGTTATTTTGTTTGGATTTCGAAAAGCTTGGCGTAGTAACCACCAAGCCTGAGAAGTTCCTCGTGTGTGCCTTGCTCAAGGATGCGGCCGTTTTCAAGGACTACGATTTTCTGGCAACGCATAGCCATTGAGACACGTTGCGAGACGATGACGGCCGTCTTGCCAACGAGAATGCGCCCGAAGGTGTTCTGAAGGCGCCGCTCCGTGTTGGCGTCAAGCGCCGAGGTGCAGTCGTCGAGAATCAGAATCTCCGGTTTTGTGAGCAAGGCGCGCGCAATGGAAATACGTTGGCGCTGCCCGCCGGAGAGCGTCGTCCCCTTCTCCCCCGTAACGGTCTCGTATTTCACCGGCATCTCCATGATGAAGTCGTGGGCGTCTGCCGCCTTGGCGGCATCCATGATCATCGACGGCGTGGCGTCTGGCCTTCCGTAAATAATATTGTCACGGATTGTGCCGCTGAGAATCTGCGCCTCTTGCGGCACAAAAGCCAAGTCATGCCTGAGTGACTGGAACTTGATGTGCGAGATGTCGACGCCATCAACGTCGATCACGCCCGACTGCGGGTCGTAAAGACGCGCCATCAGCTGGAGGAGGGTGCTTTTGCCACATCCGCTCGCCCCCATGATGCACAACCAACTGCCCACGGGAACTTCAAGCGACAAGTCGTCGATGACGGGCGGGCGCTTCGGGTCCCAGCCGAACGTCACGTGGCTGAGCCGGATGCCGGCGCGGAGCGGCACGGGGAAATCCACGCCAGAAGGATCGTCCGCCACCTCCTGGCGCGCCTCGAGCGTGTGCGAGATGCGTTGCAAAACGACGAGCAACACCGAGAGCTGCACCGCGATTTGCGTGAGGTTGACCACCGGCACGAAGAGGTTGCACACCGCGCTGTTGATGTAGAGCATCGTGCCCAGAGTCATCGCGCCGGCGAGCACGAGGTAGGCGCAGTAGATGAAGATGCCGCGATCCGTGATCTGAGAGATGACATTGGCGGTACGCTGCAGGGCGGCGCTAAGCTGCTGTTGCCGCACGGTGTCGCGCAAGAGGCACGCCGAGAGCCTGTGGAAGATGAGCGCCTCCATCTTCTCGCGCCCGTAGGCGACGATGGCCTTGACGGCGTCGAGCTTTTGCGACGCATATCCCCACAGACATGCGTTGGTATGGCGGAGCTCGACGTTGACGGCCCTGACTTGGGCGCGGATCTTTGCCGCCGCAAAAGCATACGGCACCATCGACGCCAACACGATGCAACCGATGCGCGGGCTGAGGGAGAAGAGGATTGCCACGCCCACGGCAAACATGATCACCTGGCTCGATGCCGTGACGATGAGCTGCATGAGCTGGCCCTGCACCACGTCAACGTCTGAAAGAATCCGCGACATCAGGCGGCCCGGGTTGTTGGCGACGTGGTACGACATTGACATGCCCACGACCTTGTCGTGCATCTCCTCGCGGAGACGCTCGGTGATCGCCTTCGACACTTTCGACTGCGTTCGCTGAACCACGCGGCTCGCCGTGTTGAAAAACAGGATGGTGACCAAATAAACGGCGAAAAGCGCAAACAACTTTCGCCCCGCCCACGCGGGTCGCGTGTCGTCGTCGAGGCGGCCCGCCTCCGAAACCATCCCCTCGCCGCTACGCGGGCCCGGCTCCCCATCCTGGCGCTCCCCGGCCACAACGGACGAGCCGCCCTGGACACGCGCCACGACTTCCGGCACATTGCCAACCTTGAGGATGTCGTCGACCGCTATGCGCGTGTAGTAGCTCTGGATGTACGACGCGCAGGCGTTGACTGAAGTCAGGACGATGCACAACAAAACGCGCCAGCGGTGCGGCCACACGTACTTGCGCATGAAGCGGAAAATCAGCGAAGCCTCACCGCGCCGGTCCTGGACTTGCCGTTCGGGACGGTACGGGATCTTGCGGTATTCCCATCGCCTGCGACGCGCGCCCATCATCCTTCCTCCGTAATCATTCCGGCGCCGGAATGGGTTTCGTACAGCCTGCGGTAGCGTCCGCCTTCGATTTTCATCAGCTCGTCGTGCGAGCCGCATTCGACGATGTGGCCTGCGTCGAGGAAGACGATCTTGCTCGCATTGCGGATGGTGCTGAGCCTGTGGGCGACGATAAACGCCGTTCGACCGGTGAGGAAACGGTCGAGCGCAATCTGGATCGCGCGCTCGGAATTCGTGTCGAGGGCACTTGTGGCCTCGTCCATGATTAGGATGGCCGGGTCGGCGAGAATCGCACGCGCGATGGCGATGCGCTGCTTCTGGCCCACGGAAAGCTGCACGTCGTGGTCGCCCACGCGCGACTCGTATCCGCGGGGCAAGGCGAGTATCTCGTTGTGGATCTCGGCAATGCGCGCCGCGAACTCCACTTGTTTCTGCGTGGCGTCGGACTTGCCGTACCTGATGTTGTCCGCGATGCTCACGGTAAAGAGAAGCGACTCCTGGAGAACGATGCCGAAATTCGAACGAAGCGACTTGAGCGTCAAGTCGCGGATGTCGTGGCCATCGACCGTGATCCTCCCCCCCGTCACGTCGTAGAGACGCATCAGCAGCGACAGGATCGTGGACTTGCCGCACCCCGTGGTGCCGACCAGCGCAATGGTCTCGCCCTGCGCCACATCAAGGTTGATCCCCTTGAGGACTTCCTTTTCGGGGACATAGCCAAAATGGACGTCTTCGAGCCGGATGATGCCGCGGCACTCGCCCATCGTCCCGGCGCCTGGCTTCTCCGTGACGAGAGGTTCCTCGTCGAGGATTTCGAAAAGACGTTCCGCCGAAATCTTAACATTCTGGAACTGCTGTGCGACGAGTGAGAAACGCACCGCCGGCCAGAGCAGCAGCGTCGCGTAAGAGCAGAACGCCGTCACGTCGCCGTAGCTGGCCGTGCCGTCCAGCACCATCGCGCAACCCATGAAGAAAATCACCACGTTGCCGCCGTCGCGCAAAAGCTCGGTGTTGCGCCAAAAATCCGACGACGCCACTTGTCCCTCCCGCGCCAGGTCAAGGCTCGTCGTACTTTGATCGTGGAAAAGCAGGCCCTCGCGCAACTCGGTGCCGTATGTCTTGACGGTCAGGTTGGCGGCGAGGCGGTTCTGGACGCCAGAGGCGACGCGATCCTCCGCGCTGCGTTGGTTGCGCGCAAGCTGGCGGAGCCGGCCTATCTTGAGCTTGTAGTTGACCGCGAACATAACCGCGAGGGCATAGAGCGGGATGGCGAGCCGCCAATTGATGAAAAGCGTCGCGCTGATGGCGAAAGTCGCGCAAATAAGGTCCGAAAGCACCTGGAGCGACGTCACGGTCAGCGTCTGCTGCAACACGCCGCTGTCGCCCATCAGGCGGTTTACAAGCTTGCCCGTGCTTTCACGGCTGAAAAACGACATGCTCAAGTGGAGCATGTGCGTATAGACGGCATTGCGCACCCGCATCACGAACGACTGCCCGATGTAGGCCATCGCGAGCATCTGCAAGTAGCCGCAACTGGCGCTCAAAAGCGTGATGAGGACATAGGCGGCGATAATCCCGGGCATCAGCCCGACGCGCCCCGAACCAATGACGTCGTTGATGGTCGAGCGCACCAGCAGAGGCGGCAGCACACTGACAACGGCAAGGAGCGCCGTCAGCGCCAACATGCCCAAAAGCTGCAGGCGGAACGGCCTCACGAAGGCCATGATCTTCGAAAATGTCGAGCCCTTGCCCATCGTCCCGTGCGGAAAACCGCGGATGCACCGCGCTAATCGTCGAAGACTATGCGCCAAAGCGGCACGCGGCCGACGAGAATCTCGGCGTCGGCCGTCGTCCCTGGCGGGATGTCGAAGCCCGGCGTCTCGTAGGGGCAGTAAATGACGCGGTAGGTTTCGTTGCCTTCGGCCTGGATCGCGTCGCGGAGCGCGCCCACCTCAGCCTTGATCCAGTTCCGCCCGAAGAGGCGCTTCGCCGTCCGAAGCTGGGCGCGGACCGGCATTCCCTTCGAAATGCGCGTCGCATACCGTTCGGGGACGCGCAGTCGCAGGAGGACCTCTTCGTTTCCGAAGACCTCGAAGAGCACCTGGTCTGCCCGCGCCACCTCGCCCACGAAAAAGCTGTGGCGCAGGAGGCGGCCGTCCACGGGTGCGCGCACCACCCGGGCATCGAGATCGGCGCGGGCGCTTTTCACGGCGGCGGAGGCTGCGGCCAGTTGCTTTTCAAGCAGGCCGATCTGCCTCAATCCCGTGGACATGTCGCGGTCGCCCAGCTGGCGGTACTGCATCGCCGCGAGTGCAAGCTGATGCTCGTCCGCCATCAGGTCGCGGCTCGATGCCAGTCCCTTTTCAACGAGTTGCCGCGTGATACCAAGCCGCTTCTGCGCGTAGTCCAGCGAAAGTGCGGCGACCTGAACGGAATTCGAATGACTTCGAAGCAGCTCCCGGTATTCCGCCGTCTTCAGCTCAAGCTCGCTCCTCGCCCGTTGCTCCTCGATCTCGGCGCGTTCCAACGCCGTCCGTTCCAACTCGTCCACGAGCCTCACGAGAATGTCGCCCTTCTTCACGGCATCGCCCGAGCCCGCCTCGATTGACGCCACCACGCCATTGACCGGCGAACGCACCTCGGCATAGGGCGAGGTCGTCGCGTACCCCGAGGCCGGGACACGGCGCGGAACCTCGATGAACCTCCCCGCCAAAACCAACGCGGCGACAACAACCGCCGCCCTCAGCCAGCCGATCGCCGCCCGGTGCTTCCTTTCGACAGCCGATGCCGGCGGCTTCTCCCCGCGCGTACTTCTGTATTCGCCCATTTTCCATCCTCCCTGGAAATCAACTACTTTCGCAATGGCGCATCAGTTCCCTGCGGCGCCGTCTTCGACAGCGTGCGGATGCTCTCAACCTCGTCCTCGTAACGCTTGATGCAGAGGTTGCAGTCGGCGCAACTCCGCTCGTAGCAGTTGCGGTGAACACGCGACGGGTACATCTTGCGGAAGGCCTCGTAACATTCGTCGCTGCAGAAGCTGAAGCGCTCCTGGTTCGCCCCGAACGCCACCTGCACCACGTGGAAGCCGTCGAGGTCGGGGTCGCAGACCTTTTCGCACCACGAGCATTTCACGGTCAATTGGTCGAGCACCTTCTTGCGTCGCTGCTCAAGCTCGCTGTCGGGCCAGATGTACTCGACCCAGCCCACGGCCTCGCGCCTCAGGCGCGCCACGACGGCGTCGTGCCGCAACAACAGGATTGTGCCGTCTTTGAGCAGGTAGGCGCGTTCACCCTCAAGCACCTCGGCATTGCCCGCCAGGTGCACCTTGACGCCACCCGTGCGCGGAATCTCGTAGGAGTTCCAGCCGCACGAATCGCAAACCGCCGCGAAAAGGTGCTGGCGAATGTGCTCCCCGCACTTCGGGCACCGGCCGCCCTGGATGACCTTGAGGCTCCGAAGCGACTGCTCGGCCGCCTCCTTCAAGCGGCGGTTGGCCTCCCGCGTGATTTCATCCGCGCCGGTATCGACCTCCTCTTCAAGCAGTTTCTTGTCCTGCTCAAGCTGTTCGCGCTGGTCGCCCTGGATAATGACGTCCCTGAGGAGGTCGTTGGCGCTCGACGCGGCGTCTTCTCCACCCGGAAACTGCCTGCGCAGCAAATTGATCAAGCCCGATGACAATGCCATGTTTCCAAATCCTTTCCCGTCTCCCGGCTTCGGTTTAGTCTGCCCCGTCCTTGCGGATGCAACGGACTTCGCCATCGTCCGCGGCATCGGACTTCGACACGAAGTCCACCCCGCCTGCAAGCATAAGGTCGAGGAAGGAGCAGACCACGTCGTAGGCGGCGAGGTTGGCGCGTCCCTCTGCCGAAGTGAGGTCTGACTGCGCGTCGAGGACGTTTCGGCTCCGGCCTTCGCCCAGTCCCAGTCTCTCCTCCTCTGACTCGAGCGCCTTCGCCGCAAACGCAACGGCCTTGCCGACGGTCTCGAACCGTTCGGTGGCCGAGGCGAAAAGCGCCTCCGCCTGGCGACGCTGCGTTTCGGCGGCGATTTCGGCGCGGCGAAGTTCCTCGCGCAAGGCCGCGGTGCGCCGACGCTGGGCGCGGACAGCCGCCTCCTCGGCGTCGAACGAAAACGGACGGCACCAGACCAACGCGGCGTCCACCCCGGCGTTTTCATCGCGCAAGAGCGTGTCGTTGCCGAACCCCGCGCCTGTGTTTTCGCCCTGGTAGCCCACGCCCGCGCTCAGCACGAGGTCGG
>JAZQOA010000121.1:0-11469 GCA_045627605.1 Kiritimatiellia bacterium
TGCCCTTACCATACTGCCATGCGGGGAAAATCGGGCTGAATGCTGGACACAACGGCTGGCGGCGGCTGGAAACGCAGTCTTCCTTTCAGGCAAGTCCGTTGTCTTGGTCTATTATAGGGAAAATCCGGGATAAGGGTGTTATTTTTCCTCGCGGAATTTCCGGCTTTCGCCGCCGCTCATCGCGACATTGATGATGTATTGGCCAAGTTCCTTCGTGTCAAGGCGGCTCAAGGTCTTGATGGCGAGAATTTCGCTGTTTGACGCCGAAAACTCAAAGACCATCCCCGAGTCGCACCGCGACATTTGCCAATGGCAGCCGTTCCCGCTGTGAGGGAGCATCATTTCGATGCTGTGCAACCCCGCTATTTTTGAGGCTGCGGCCAGGAGCGTGGCGGAAGGCTGGATTTCGCCGCCGCCGAGCGGGACTTCCCCGGCGGGGGATTTTTCAAACGGGGTCGTCAGCGAGGCAATGGCGCGTTTTTGAGGTTTGTACATGTCTTTTGATATCCAGGTCTCGATAAAGCCCGGCGCACCGGCGGCGACGACGAGCTTGTCCCCGGCGATGGCGGTTTCAACGGTGTTGAGGCCGAGGAGAAGGCTAATTGCCTTTGCAACGAAATCGCCTGTTGTGTCAACTTCGGCGTTGGCTGCGACATTGATTGCGTATCCCTGTATTTTGACGCCGTTTGACTCGCGCACGGGGCGGGGGGCGATGATTGTGTTTCGTTCTTTTGCCGCTTTTGAAATCCCGCCGCCAATGGCCGCGTCAAGCGCTTCCGGGTTCTTCACGGTGAAAATCTCGACTTTGCCGAGGCGGTTTTCGTAAGGGTCGATCACGTAGGCGGAGGCCCTTTCGCCTGTCAATGCCGCGTAAATCGCGTCATCGGTCTCCGGGATGCAGGGCAATAGGTGGAATCCGCAGAAAGAGGCGACTGGCGACGTCCCGCCATAGCGGGTGCGCATGGAGGACGGGAGCAGCGAGACGAGGAGGGGGAAGGTACTGGCCGAACGGCAGAAACTCGAGGGCGGGAACAGCTCCATCAGCGACTCGCGGGGGATTGGCGCCTGGACGATTCGCGGAAGAAGGTTCTTCTCGTAGTTGAGCCGGCAGGCGAGGCGCCAGGAACGGATGTCCGGCGCGAGCGTGACGTCGAGCGAGGTGACGGACTGGAGGATGTCGCCGAAGAGCGAGAGGAGGCCGAGATATCCGGGGAGGTCGACGCCCTGGGGCACGATCTGGGAGATGATCGCCCCGGAGAGGGGGCCGTCGAAAGTCAGCGAAACGGGTGACGGACTGCGCACGGGGGCGACGGAAGGCACGGTTTTGTCGCGGTAGTGGCGGGCGATCCATTTGAGGGCTTCGCGGTTGTTGGCGACGAAGGCGGTGTCGCGCGTAATGACCATGCAGACGTCGGCGAATCGGTTGGAGTCGACGGATTCGCTGCAGAAGAGGACGTTTGTGCCCGTGATTTTCCCGTAGGCCGCCTTCAGCGAGTCGCGAAGACGCATGGCGCCGCCAATCGGGGAAAGCGGCAGGACGGCGGCGCGGTCGGGTATGTCGAGCTCGTATTCGGGCGTGAGAAGGCATACGGTTGCCTCGCGGCTGCGGTCGGCGCAATCCAGCGAGGGGACCATGAAGAGCCAGGCGAAGATGGCGTTCGCCACATCTTCTGGGTTTTCCTCGCCGATGCCCGAGAATCCCGCGGCGAAAGCGCCGGTGGCGTCCGAGAGGGATGAAAGCGTAACAGCCGCGACTTGGCGCTGGTTCCATGTCGTCGCCGTCCGCGTGGCGGTGTTGCCGCGCGCGACTTGCGCCGCGGTTGCCGCCGAGGCGGCCAATGCCGCGCATACTGCGAGCGTGGCGCATTTGCCCGGTATTCCGGCCATTAATGGAACCCCCTGTTCTCGGTGATTGCCTTGATGATTTCTTCGAGCGTTTCGATTAGTTCGGGATTGTTGGTGGCGACGCGGTAGGATTCGTTGTTGAGTTTCGCGGAGAACATGGCGATACCTTCAAGGGCCTTGCCTTTTTCGGCGTTCGGGAGTTTTTTCATCCGTTCGCCTTCGCGCGTTAGGCCCGCGTCGACAAAGAGCTGCATCATCCAGCGGGCCTGCTCGGGGGTGACGCCAAGCTTTTCCTGGTCGATGTCGCCCCACAGGGGATTTTCAAGGTCCTGCGAAAAGGGGTTGAAGACGAGCGGCGAACGCCCTTCCTTGTATTCAACCGAGCCGACGCCGATGATGTTGAGGTAGCAGGGCTTCCGGCCTTCTCCCGCGGGATGGTACCGGACCGTCAACCAGTTGAGCTGGGAGTCGTTGACTTCGGTGACGGGCTTGTCCCTGAAAAGAGCGCAGCCGGAAAGAATCGCCGCGAGAAGCGCGGCCGACAGCGCAGCCGCCATTTTTCCTGCGATATCCGCCATGCCGCCGCCTACTGCTCGAAGTGGAAGAAGCTGGCCGCGTTGTTGTAGCAGATGTCGCGGACGATGCCGCCGACCCACTCGATGTCGCCCGGAATGTCGCCGGCTTCGATTTCGGCGCCGAGGACGTCGCAGAGGACGCGCCTGAAGTATTCGTGGCGCGGATAGCTGAGGAAGGAGCGGCTGTCGGTGAGCATGCCCACGAAGCGGCTGAGCAGCCCCAGTTCCGAAAGGGCGTCGATTTGGTCGCGGATGCCGTGTTTCTGGTCGTTGAACCACCATCCCGAGCCGAGTTGCAGCTTGCCGGCGTCGGGGCCGCGCTGGAAGCTCCCCATAAGGGTTGCGAGGAGATAGTTGTCGCGCGGGTTGAGGTTGTAGAGGATGGTGCGCGGGAGATGGTCGTCGCGGTCGAGGGCGTCGAGCAGTCGGGCGAGCCCGCGGGCAACGGGCAGGTCGTGGATGCAGTCGGCGCCGGCATCGGGGCCGAGCATTTCGAAGATGCGCGAGCTGGCGTTGCGCAGCGCCCCGTAGTGGAGTTGCCAGGTCCAGTCCGATTCGGCGTCCATGTGGCCGCACTCGACAAGCGTGCCGAAGCGGAAGGCGTCGACTTCCGCCGGCGTCGCCTTGCCGCCGGAGCGGACCTTGCGGAAGATCTGGTTGAGGAGCGTCGGCGAGGGGATGGCGACGTCGGGCACGGTCTCGATGCCGTAGTCGGAGAGTCGGCATCCCGCGGCGTGGAAGAACTCGTGGCGGACGGCGAGGGCGTTGACCATGTCGTCGAAGTCGCAGCAGGGCGAATCGGTCGCGGCCTCAAGTTTGTCGAGCCACTTGTTCCAGAATTCGGGGCGGTCGATGGCCATGGCCTTGTCGGGGCGCCAGGCGGGGAGCATCTTCACGGGGAAGCCCGAGTCGCGGACGGCGAAGTGGTGTTCGAGGGTGTCGGTGGGGTCGTCGGTCGTGCAGACGACGCGGACGTTGCTTTTCTCCATGAAGCCGCGGGCCGAGAAGCCCGGCGAGGCCAGAAGTTCGCCCGTGCGCTCCCAGATGGCATCGGCCGTTTCGGCCGAGAGGATGTCGTAGATGCCGAAGAACCGGGCGAGTTCAAGGTGCGACCAGTCGAAGAGCGGGTTGCGGAGGAATTTCGGCATGGATTCGGCATAGGCCTGGAACTTCTCGCGCGGCGTGGCGTCGCCTGTGATGAACCGCTCGTCGACGCCATTCGACCTCAGGGCGCGCCACTTGTAGTGGTCGCCGCCGAGCCAGAGGTCGGCCAAGTTCCCCCAGCGCTTGTCCTCCGCGACTTCCGCGGGCGGCAAGTGGCAGTGGTAGTCGATGATCGGCATGTCCTTGGCGTAGACGTGGAAGAGCGTCTCGGCCGTGCGCGAGTGCAGGAGGAAGTTGTCGTTGATGAAGGAGTGCATAGCCGGATCCATTGCTTGAGGCCGTCCGCTGCCGCCATGGGCGGCGGTGCGTCAGGGGTTGACGTTGGTGAGGGCGAGCGTGTCGAAGTCGATCCTGCGGTAGTAGCAGTTCCGGGGCTCTCCCTTGGCGTTCTTGGTGTGGCAGATGCCGCCGCGGCAGGGGCGGACGATGTAGAGCAACGAGTTCTGCTCGCAGTTGACGTAGGCCTCGAGAAGGTCGAAGGTCTCGCCGCTGGTCTCGCCCTTGAACCAGTGCTTGTTGCGCGAGGTGCTCCAGAGAATGAGCTTGCGCTTCTCAAAGGCCTCCTTCATCGCCTGCTCGTTGGTGTAGGCGACGAGGATGACCTCCTTTGTGTCGGCGTTTTGCACGGCGACGGGAATGACATCCTTGCAGTTTTCGGCGATTTTCGCGATCTTCGCAAAGTCGAGTTGCAGTTTGCTGGATTCTTCAAGTTCAGACATTTTGTTTTTACTCCTGCGGGACGGCGCCTTCGCATGGCACGCCCCATTCCGTTAGTTTTTCCGAGATGAAAGAAATGCAGGCTTGCTGCAACTCGGATTGCGAAAGCGAGGGGTTAAGCACGGGGCCGATGGCGAATTTCACGGGCTTGGAGGGATCCACCGGTCCGAGGTCTTTCACGATGCGCCCGATGCCTACGAAATCGGTCTTGCAGGCGACTGGCACGAGCGGGTATCCCGTTTCACGGGCGAGCTTGGTGCCGAGCGTGTTGAACCTCCTCGGGTTGAAGACGGCCATTCGCGACCCCTGGGGGAAGAGCAGCACGGATTGCCCGCCCTTGAGGCGGTCCGCGCCTTGTCCGAGGGTTTCGGCGAGGTCGTGGCGCGCGTTTTTCCGGTCAAGGAGGATGGGGTTGATCGAGGCGAGGCACTTGTTGAATCCGGGGTATTTCGAAAGGGAGCGCTTTGCGATGATCGAAATCGGCGAGAACGCCTCAAGTGCGCAGGGGAGGACGACGGTTTCGATCAGGCTCATGTGGTTGGCGACGAAGACGCAGGGACGTCCGTTCAGCTGTGCGAGGCTGGCCGCACCCTCGACGGAAACTTCACATCCTGTTGATTCCACGGCGTTGAGCAGCGAATAGGAGAGGTTCGCGAATTCACGGTGGTTGAGCTTCCCGGCCTTGGCCAGGGCCGCGCCCTTTTTGATTGCGCCGAGGAGGCCGGAGATGAAAAAGCGCCACCACGCCCGGAAGCCGCGTCCAAGCGGCTCCCGGGGAAGATGGTCTTTCGGCGACCTGTAGTCGCCGTGGCGGATGGTGTCGGAAAACTGGTCAAGCGTAAGCATGGGACGCAACCATTATAGCAAATCAACGGTGAAGTTTCGGCTTTTTGTTGGAAATGGTAGAATGGAATAAACGAAAGGCGATTTAACATGGGACATGCCCTCTGGCCACTTTTCCTGATTGTCGGCTCCAATCTTGTCTATCAGTCAACTGCGCGGAGCTCCTCGCGCGAGGCGAATGCATTCGCGATCCTCACGGTGGTGTACCTTGTCGCCACGCTGGCGTCTTTTGCGCTTTACCTGGTTTCGGGGCGCAGTCTTGGCTCGCTCCTGGGCGAGGTTCGTGCGATGAACTGGGCCAACTACCTGATGGGACTCGCCATCATCGGCCTTGAGGGCGGCTTTATCTGCCTCTACCGGGCGGGTTGGAGCGTGAGCGTGGGGCCTGTCTGCACCTACACGGGCGTTGCCATTGGCCTGATTGCGGTTGGCGCACTTTTCTACCACGAGCAAATCACCCTGAGGCAAGTGCTGGGCATTGTCCTTTGCCTGGGGGGAATCGCCCTCGTCACGTTGAAGTAGGATGTTTGACCGCGATTTCTATTCGAAGCTGCGGCGCCTGGCGCTGCCCATCGCCTTCCAGTCGCTGATGCTTGCCTCGGTCGCGGCATGCGACGCGCTCATGCTGGGGTGTGGCGCCTCGGGCGACCAGAACGCGATGTCGGCCGTTTCACTCGCCACGCAGGTCCAGTTTGTCCAGAACCTGCTGCTCTCGTGCGTCGTGAGCACAATGGTGATTCTCGGCGCGCAATACTGGGGGAAGGGCGACACCGCCGCCATCGGCAAGATCTTCCGCATCGGGCTGCGCGTCGCGTCGCTGGTTTCATTCGCCTTTGCGTTGGCCTGCCTCTTCGCGCCGCAAAAACTCATGTACCTCTACGCGCAAGACCCCGTGCTTCTTGAAAAGGGGGCGCGGTATTTGCGCATTGCGGGCTTCTCTTATCTTTTCACAGGGCTTTCGCAAAGCTACCTCGCCATCATGAAGGTGACGGATCACGTGGCGCGGGCCTCGTTCATCAGCGTCGGCGCAGTGCTGGCCAACATCGTCTTCAACGCGGTCTTCATCTTCGGGTTCAAGATGGAGGTGCGGGGCGCGGCCCTGGCGACAGTCGTGGCGCGCGCCCTTGAGCTTGTTGCCGCCGTCGCCTCGTCGTACCAGCGTGGCTACATGCGCCCCGAATGGCGTCGTCTCCTCGAACCGTGCAAGGTGCTCGCGGGCGACTTCCGGCGGTGTGCGCTCCCGCTTCTGGGCGGCGCCTTCTGCTGGAGTGTGGGTTTCTCGGCCTATACGGCCTTCATGGGGCACCTGGGGCAGGACGCGGCGGCGGCCAATTCCGTCGCCGCCGTGGTGCGCGACTTGCTCTGCTGCCTTTGCGACGGCCTCGCCTACGGCGGGGGCATTCTCGTTGGCAACGAACTCGGGGCGGGCAACCTCGCGCGAGGAAAGCTCTATGGCGATCGCCTGGCCAAGCTTTCGGTTCTCGCCGGATTCCTCGCGACGGCGCTCGTGCTACTCTCCTCCGGCCCCGTCTCGCGTCTTGTCGATCTTACGCCCGCGGCGCGCGGTTATCTTCGCGGCATGATGGTCGTGCTTTCCATCTACATGATCGGGCGGTGCGTCAACACCGTGGTCATCAACGGTGTTTTCTCGGCGGGCGGCGACACGCTTTTCGACTTCTACAGCTTGGGCGTCTGCATGTGGGGATTGGCCGTGCCGCTCGCCTTCCTCGGCGCCTTTGTCTTCCACTGGCCGCCGCTTCTTGTTTACGCCTGCACCTGCGTCGACGAGGTCGGCAAGCTCCCCTGGGTCTTCGCGCATTACCGGCGCTACATCTGGGTCAAGGACCTCACGCGGATTTAGGCCTTTGGACGGGCGTTAGTCTTCGGCCCGTGCCATTGCCGCGGCAGCCTTCTCGAAGTAAAGGTCGAGGTAGTCGGGCGAGAAGGCCGATGCATGCGGGTAGAGATAGCAGTTCGGGCAGCGGCGGAGCGGCGATGTGGCGGGGAGGGGTTCGGCCTGGAAAACGTCGAGGACGGCGCCACCCAGGCGCCCCGCGTGGAGCGCGGCGGCGAGGGCGTCTTCGTCGACGAGGTTGCCGCGCCCGAAGTTGTAGAGGAAGGCGCCGCGTTTCATGAGCGAGAGTTTGCGCGCGTCAAGGAGCTTCGTCGTCGCGGCGCCCGAAGGGAGGAAGCAGACGACGTGGTCTGCTTCGGGAAGGACGGCGGGGAGATCTCCCGCCGTCGCCAGCGCGACATCCGGGAATTCATCCCGGTATTCGGGGTGGGGCGACTGCGTGACGCCAACGAGGCGCGGGCCGAAGGGCTTCGCCATGCGCGCGAAGATCCTGCCGATGTGGCCGAAGCCGAGGATGGCGATCGTCGCGCCGGAGATCCGGCGGGCCGCCGCCGCCAGGCGCAGGCGGGGCCAGGCGGCGTCTTCGCCTGTCCCGTCTTTCATTTCCCGGGCAAACGGCAGGATGCCGTGCGAAACCGCGAGGACGCAGGCAAGGGCCGTCTCGCCCATGATCGCCCCGTGGAACGTCCCGTAGTGCATCGTCACCTGCGGGGGCGGGGCGACATGGAAGTAGTCGCGCCCCGCCGCCGGCGTGCAGACGTGGCGCAGCTTCGGCGCGAGGGCGAACCACTCCTGCTTGAAGGACCAGACGAAGACAGCCGTGGCCCCGGGAAGATGCGCGGTGAATTCGCTTTCCGTACGGCAAACGACGACGGGAAGGTCGGCGTTGGCCGGGAGGAGCCTGCGGAAACGTTCGACCTGGGCGTCCGCGACGTTGAAGCAGGGAATGTCGTTTGGCAGGAAGACGAGGATCACGGATGCGAACCTTTCAGCCGCGAGGGACGGCTACTTCGTGCCGAAGAGTCGGTCGCCGGCGTCGCCCAGGCCGGGGAGGATGTAGTTGTGGTCGTTGAGCTGGCGGTCGACGCACGCGGTGTAGATCGGGACGTCTGGGTGCGCCTTCTCGACGGCGGCGATTCCCTCGGGGCAGGAGACGATGCAGATGAAGACGATCTTGCGGAAGCCCTTCCCCTTGATGAGCGAAATCGCCGCGGAAGAGGAGCCGCCGGTCGCGAGCATCGGGTCGAGGACGATCGCCACGGAGTCGTCCTTCGCCTCGGGAAGCTTGGCGTAGTATTCGATCGGCGCCGATGTGACGGGGTCGCGGTACATGCCGAGGAAGCCGATGCGGGCGTTGGGAACCATGTCCGTCAGCGCGTCGAGCATGCCGATGCCGGCGCGGAGAATCGGCACCAGGACGATTTCGGACTCGACGTGGTTGCAGCGCGCGGTTTCAAGCGGGGTCTCGACGTCGACTGGGGCGACCGGGATTTCGCGGAGCGCCTCGTAGGCGAGGAACTTGGAGATTTCGCCAATCAACTCGCGGAAGAGCTTGCTTCCGGTTGTTTTGTCGCGGACGAGGGAGAGCTTGTGCTGGACGAGCGGGTGCCTGACTTCTGTAAACATGTTGGCCTTTCCTAATGCTGGGTTGATGTTTCGTCAATTTTACTTTCCTTGCCCCCGTTCGTCAAGTTTTGATAAAATTGGCGGTATGAAAAGACCTTTTTTGACTGCGCTTTGCGCCTTGTCTGCCGCGCCCTGCCTCATGGGCGCCGTCCGCCCCGATTTCCTCTACCAGTCCAACATGGTGCTGGGCCACGGGCGTCCGCTTTCCATTACGGGCGTGGCGAAACCCGGCGGCAAGGTTGCCGTCGAGTTGCGTGGCGCAAGTTTCTCCGCCATGGCGGGGGCTGACGGACGTTTCAGCGTGGCCATTGGCAGCCTGCCCGTCGTCAAGGAACCGTTCGACATCGTCGTGGCGGACGCCGACGGCCCCGTCGCGCTCACCAACGTCGTCTCAGGTTTGCTTCTTCTCGCTGGCGGACAGTCCAACATGGAAGTCCCCGTGAAGGAGGCGCTCAATCCCGAGGAAGAGGCCGCCGCCGCGAACTGGCCGCTGATCCGCGAATTCAAAGTCGAGCATGATTTCAACTACACCGTCCAGACGACGCTCAATGGCAAATGGACGCCCGTCAGTCCCTCTACCGCACCTGAAATTGGCGCAATCGGCTACTACACGGCGCGCATGCTCAGCCGTGAACTCGACGGCATCCCCGTCGGCATCATCAACAACTCCTACAGCGGGACGTCCATCCAGCCCTGGATGCCGGAAAGCTACCTCCGCGCCTCGAAACACTTCTCCGGTTCCCTCGGCGTCTTCGACCGCTTCAAGGCTCTCGGACGCGACGGCACCATCGCCCGCCGCGAGGAACTTGGCAAGTCCTTCCTCTATGAGGACGAGGGCAACGAGGGCGAGGTCAAGGACTGGCACAAGACGCCGCAGGCCGACTGGAAGTCCATCGTCCTTCCCGACTGGCTTGAGACAATCTACGGCGAGACAACGGACGGCGCCTTCTGGTTCGCCCGCGAATTTGACCTTCCCGCCGACTTTGTCGGCAAGGACCTGGAGTTCCGCTCGGGGCCGATCGACGACTACGACATCACCTATTTCAACGGCGAAGCCGTCGGCAAGACCGGCGAGGAAACGCCCGATTCGTGGGACGTTCCCCGCGCCTACCGCGTTCCCGCCCGCTTGGTCAAGCCCGGGAAAAACTTCATCTCGATCCGCGTTTTCGACACCGCCCACGCCGGCGGGTTCCCCCCGAAGACAAAAATCTGCCTCGCCTGCGGCGAAAAGGAGTTTGACCTGACGGGCGAGTGGAAAATCAAGGACGAGAAACTCCTGAAGTCCCAGAGCTGGCCGCCGGATTACCTGACGCTGGTCAAGATCTACCACGCCGGCTCGGTCCTCTACAACGCGATGTTCGCCCCGCTCAAGGGAACGCGTGTCGACGCGATTCTCTGGTACCAGGGCGAATCAAACGCGGGCAACCGGCATTACGGGGAAATCTTCTCGGATCTCATTGCGCAATGGCGCGCCGATCTCGGAAGCGAAAACGCCCCATTTGTCTTCGTGCAGCTGGCGGCCTTCCAGGGACGCTCGGCCGACGCGGCGGACACGGGCGACTGGCCCGTCACGCGCGCCGAGCAGGCCAAGGCCCTCGCCCTCGAAAACGTCCGCATGGTCCCCGCCATCGACATCGGCGACGCCCACCGCATCCATCCGCTTAACAAGCAGGAAGTCGGTCGCCGCGCCGCCCTCTGGCTCCTTCAGGATTTTCTGGCGCCGGAACGCTTCAAGGGCGCGATCGCCTTCCCCGAGGCGACGGACGTTGTCCGTGACGGACGCAAACTCGTTGTCAATCTCTCCGGGGCGGAAGGCCTGAAGACGGTTGACGGACGTTCGCCGCAAGGCTTTGCGGTTGTCGGCAAGCCCGACGCGAAGACCAGCAAGGTTCCGGCGGCTTGGGCGAAGGCCGAAATCAATGGCGGCAAGATTGTCGTCGAAATCCCCGCGGAACTGCCCGAACCCGTCGCCTTGCGCTACGCCTGGCAGATGAATCCCGACGTCAACACGGTGAACGGGCTTGGTTTCCCGATGCTGCCGTTCGAGATGCGGATTGATCTCTGACCATCATAAGTTGGACTTTCCCCGTTTTTTGAGCGGCGGATTTTACAGAACCCTTTGTACGGCTAAAATCACCTCCCGCAAGGTGACGGTGCTTGCTTGACGCACTGCGGTTGGTTCTGCTATACTACCGCTTGATGACAACGATAAGTTGCGATAATTGCGGTTTTCCCAAGGGGGGTAATTATCTCCTGTTCCGGCGCGATTGCGTCGGCATTCGTTTTCACAATCCAAAAAGGTACTCAATCATGAATAAGCTCGGTCAATTCGCCGCAGCGTGTGCTGCGGTGTTGTGTGCATTCGGCGCAATGGCGGAGTTGCCTGATGCGTTTGTCGAGTATGTCGAGTCGGACGGCTCGGCGTATTATGACACGGGAATTTGTCCGAGTCCGGCGAACACGCGCATGGTGGTCGCTTTCGCGCCGACGGAGGTGACAGGGGCCAATCGGTCTGTTTTTGGACTTTACTCCAGCGCTTGGGCCGATGTCGCCTATGTGCAGTATCTTTCGGACAAGAAGCTCTACGTGCACTGGGTCGGCGGCAAGACGGCGGTGGAAAGCGCCGTCTTGAACAAGGTCTATCTCTATGACTGCCTCGGCACCTCTGCGACAGTTAACGGCAACACCTATACGTATAACCGCACGAAGACCAGCGCGGTGGCATCGCAGTCGCTCTATCTCTTCGGCATCAACAGCGGCGGTGCACCGTACGGCACGGGGTTGCCCCAGCGGCTTTATGGAGCACGTATCTATGCCGATGGAAAGACGCTGAGCGCCAATTAC
>JAZQOA010000122.1:0-19733 GCA_045627605.1 Kiritimatiellia bacterium
GGACGGGGGTGGGCGTTGACGGGCCTCGCGGGGCCGGTGGCGGTAGCTCGCCCGCCACCGCCGGGCGACCCTTGATTGATAATGAGATTTTGCGCCTTAATACTGGAGACAAAACTACTGCATATGCGGAACAAAATCAACGTGATGCTGGCAAAACGGCGGACAAAAGAATGGTGGAGTGGCGGCGGAAGCTGCAGGAAATCCTCGGCGACGCCGAAAGGCGGGATGGACGGGTTCGGCGGCGCGGCGGCCGAACCAGAAAGAAGGCCGAGACAGACGTTGCCGGGAACGGCACTAACGGCGGAAAAACAGCGGACGGCACTGTTGTGACTTGCAGAGCAGACACCCTACGGAAAGGAGTCGCGGACGGTGCGGGTTCCGGGAATGTCGAGGCTGACAACTCCAACGTTCCCGGCGACACAACTCGCGGCATTGCCATCGGCGGGGCGGAGGAGGCGGAAGGCGCGGGAAGACCTGTTGCCGTCGAAGTAAGGCGTGTGACGCAAAAAGCCCTTGTCCTGGCGCTTGAAGCGGTGTCGGAACCGCTTTGGGCACTCGTGAAGTCCGTCGGGACGGGCGGCGGCGAGCTATCGGCGTAGATGTGGCACAGGAAAATGGCCGACAGCAAGAAGTTGTTCAAAGAATCCCGCTCCGCAACCATTCCAACGTCCCTTGCATCCACGATGATTATTTGCCATACTTACGCATCATGCGTTTCAAACGCATATCAAATCGGAGGGAAAACATGGGTAAAATTCTTGCAGCGGCTTGCGCCGCACTTGCGGCGGGGACGCTCTTCGGCGGAATCGGCATCGTGAAGGACGGGAAGCCTCAGGCGGAGATCGTCCTCGGCAGCGACCTCTGCGCCTACGGAACGAAAGACAACGCGGAGGCATTTGTCTGGGCGGGCGACGAACTGCAACGCTGGATCGCCGAAATCACGGGCGCCTACGTGCCGGTCGTCCGCCGCGATGCCGCCCCCGCGGCGAAAACCCGGCTCGTCATCCAGTCGCAGGACGCGCGAAAACTCTTTGCGGACGACTGGAAGGCGATTGGCGCCACCGATGGCTACGCAATCCGCAGTCTGGAGACGAATGGCGTCACCGAAATCCATCTCTTCGGGACATGCCCGCGCGGCGCCCAGAACGCGGTCTTCGCCTTCCTTGAGGCGAATTCCGACATCATCTGGCCGCGGCCCGACCCCGCCTTCGAGGCGATTTTCTCGGAAAGTCCCGACTTCACGGCCGACGTGACCGACGTCCGCGACGTGCCAGTCTCGCGCTACCGCCATCGTCAATGGAGCGGGCACTCGGACTTCAGCAACTGCCGCCAGGCCGACTGGGCGGCGCGCAACCGCGAGAACGCCTCGGGAAACACCCTCCCGCACCACGCGATGATGCAGGTTCGCGCGGGGAGCGGGCACGGCATGATGCAGTATGCCGACGCCAAGAACAACCTCGGGAAACACCCCGAATGGTTCACGCTCATCGATGGCCAGCGAACGGCGAAGACATGGTGGGTGTGCTTCTGCGGCGACCCCGAGGGACTCTCCGACGAGTACGTGAAGAACATGGCCGCCGAACTGCAGGCAAAATTTCCCGGCGTGAATCCGAAGGACGTGAAGGTCGACGAGTTCAACCTCTCGGGCGGCGACAACTGGAACGTCTGCCAGTGCGACAAGTGCACCGCGCCCTTCGTCTGCGAGGACGGCACGGTCGTCGCCCCGGAGGATCCCGCCTTCCGCAGCGCACAGTGCTTCACCTTCGTGAACATGGTCGCGCGCAAGCTGCGCGAAACCTACCCGAACGTCGTCATCGGGCAATACGCCTATTACATCACGGAGACGCCACCGCCCTTCAAGCTCGAACCCAACATCCGCATCCAGTTCTGCCCCTACGGCGAAAACATGAAGGCGCCGCTCGACGACAAGGACGCCAACGCCTACCCCGCGCGGCTCCTGGAGAAATGGGGCAAGGTCTGCGACAAAGTCTGCTACCGTTCCTATTCGGGTTGCGGGATGAACTTCCCGCGGCAAACCGAATACATCGTCCAATCAAACCTCCTCGCCTGCCTGCGCCAGCCTCTGCCAATCCGCGAGTTCAAGGATGAAAGCCACGGCGACGTGATGAAGCCAGGCCGCGGCGGCGACGACCTGCAATGGAACATGTGCGCCATGGAATGCTGGGTCAACAACCGTCTGTGGTGGAATCCTCGGCAGGACCTCGAAATGCTGCGCCGGCAGTTCGTGGCGCGCGTCTACCGCGAGGCGGCGGAACCGATGGCGAGATACCACGACCTCCTGCGCGACGCCTTCTACTCCGACAACCTCTCCTCGACCTACAACAGCATCAACCCCGTCGGCTACACGGGGCACTACATCGTCGGCAAGGGCCATGCGAACGAATTGCTGCGCCTCCTCGACGAGGGCCTCGCCCTGGCGCGGCATCCAATCACGCGTGAAATCATCCGCCGGGAGCGGGAGTTCTTCGGAAAGTGGATCGACGAGGCGAAGAACAAGACGGATGTCTCAATGACCGTGCCCTTCTGCGCGGAGAAGGATCTGGCAACGTCCTTCGATTCCGATGTCTGGGAAAGGGCGGGCCGGACGGGCGACTTCGTCGGAGCCAGCCCAAACAGCAAGGACCGAGGGCAAAAGCCGCGCTTCCGCACGACGGCGCGGCTCCTGCACGACCGCACGGCTTTCTACGTCCGCTTCGACTGCTATGCGCCCGACATGGCCGAGCTGAAGGCCTCCGTTCTCCCCAAGGGCAAGATGGCCGAGGCACCACGCGGGGACATCGTCGAGTTCTATTTCGCCAACGGCGACACCGGCACCTATTGGATGGCGATGATGGACGTCGGCAACCCCGGCGAACCCGAAAAGGACTGCGTGTATTTCGCCCGCATGAGCGACGCGACCTGGCGGGGCGGCTGGACACGCGAGGTACGGCGCTACGACGACCGATGGGCCATGATCGTCCGCGTGCCCTTCGAGTCGCTCGGCCTCGCCGCAGCGCAGAATTTCACCGTGCTCTTCCAGGCCGTCCGCCAGAAGTACTACCGCGACGAGGAGCAGGCGAAAACCAAGCGCGAAATGCCGCGCGACTTCTCGTCGTGGGGCGGCGGCTGGGTCCACGCCGTCGATGACTTCGGGAAAATCACGCTCGGCCTCTAAACGAGGCAGCGGAGAAACTAACGCCGCATCGCGTTCACGGCGGCGACGCAGGCAAGAATGCTGGCCTCGATGACGTCGGTGCTGACGCCCCGCCCGCGGTAGATGCCGCCGGAATCGTCCGTGATCTTCACCCGGGCCTCGCCCAGCGCGTCACGCCGCTCGGTCACTGCCTGAAGCTGGTAGTCGAGGAGTTTGAAGGGACGCTTCACAATCTTCTCGATGGCACGGAAAGCCGCGTAAACCGGGCCGCCGCCAATCGCGACCTCCTCAATCTTCCGGCCGCCGCGCGAAAGCGTGACGCAAGCCGTCGAGGTCATGTTGTTGCCGCTGTTCACGACGAAACGCTCAAGTTTCCACTGTTCTTCTTCGGGTGCCGCTTCGGCCAGGTTCTCGGCCAAGGCGACAAGGTCCTTGTCCGTGACCGTCCGCTTTCTGTCCGCCACCGCCTTGAAAGCCGCGAAAACACGGTCGACTTGCTCATCCGAAAGGTCGAAGCCAAGTTCGGCGAGGTGACGGGCGACGGCATGCCGCCCCGAGTGCTTGCCAAGGACAAGGGACAAGTCCGTCATGCCAATCGATTCCGGAGTCATGATCGCGTAGGTCGCGGCATTTTCAAGGACGCCGTGCTGGTGTACGCCGGACTCGTGCGCGAAGGCATTGCGCCCGACAATCGCCTTCGAAGGGAAGGGCCTGACGCCCGTGATGGACGAAAGCATGTGCGCCGTACGGAGGATTTCCTCCGTCTTGACGCCGTATTCAAGGCCATAGACGTCCGCCCGCGTCCGCAACCCCATCACGACTTCCTCAAGCGCCGCGTTGCCCGCCCGCTCGCCGATGCCGCAGACCGTGCACTCCGCCTGCGTGGCGCCGGCGCGGAGTCCGGCGAGAGTGTTGGCGACAGCCAGGCCCAGGTCGTTATGGCAGTGGACGGCGATGACACGCGCGGCGGCACCGGGGACGTTATCCCTGATGTCGCGCACCATTGCCGCGATTTCATCGGGGGTCGCGTACCCGACCGTATCTGGCAGGTCGATGACATCGGCGCCGCCCTTGATTGCGGCGGCAACAGCCTTGCGGAGAAACGCGGGGTCGGTGCGCGAGGCATCCTCGGCGCTGAATTCGACCTCGGGGCAGAGGCTTTTCGCAAGATTCACGCAGTCGGTAATCCGGCGAAGCGCCTCGGTGCGCGTGAGCTTGAGCTTGTACTTCAAGTGGAGGTCGCTTGTCGCCATGAAAACGTGGAGGCGAGGCCGCACCGCCCCCCGCAGCGCCTGCGCGGCGGCCTCAATGTCGGAGGGAAGGGCGCGGGCCAGCGCGGCGACACCGCATTTTCCCAGGGCTTGCGCAATTGCCGCGACCGAATCGGCATCGCCCTTGGAGGAGGCTGGGAAACCGGCTTCGACCACATCGACGCCCAGCGCCTCAAGCTGCAGCGCCATCCGGAGCTTCTCGGCGCGGTTCATGCCGAAGCCCGGCGACTGCTCGCCGTCGCGAAGCGTGGTGTCGAGAATCGAGATTTTCACGACCGCCCCCCGTCCACATAGACGCGGTTGACACGCGGGGCCACCGAGCAGATGATGTCGTAGGGATGCGTCTTCTTGGCGGCGGCCCAGTCCATGACCGGAATTTCTTCTCCGCCGTCACGGCCAAAAAGGGTCACGACATCGCCAACCTGTGCGTCGGGCGCGTTCGAAAGGTCAATCGTCGTGTAGTCCATCGAGACCCGCCCCACGACCGGGCAGCGCCGCCCGCCGACAAGCACGGCGGCGCTATTGGAGATGGCCAGTGGAATTCCATCGGCGTAGCCTGCCGCAATCGTCCCGATCTTCATGGGCCGGTCAAGCGTGAATGTACCGCCATAGCCAACCGTGCGGCCCGCGGGCAGTGTGCGCACGGCGACCAGTCGCGCCCGGAACGAGGCAACGGGCTTCAGCCACGCCGGGGCGCTTTCACCGACATCGACGAGACCGTGGAGGGTGATGCCTGCGCGCACCATGTTGAAAGGCTCCATCGCCGCCTCGGGGAAGTGGCTGATCGCGTCGCTGTTGGCCGCATGCCGCCACTTGAACGAAAATCCCCTGCCCGCCATCTCGGCGATGACGGCCTTTTCAAGCCCGAGTTGCCGGCGGCAGTATTCGCCGCGGTGCTCGCACGACATCGGGAAATGCGCAAAAATGCCGACGATATCAAGGCCCTCGACGGCACAGCAGCGCGGCACGACCTCTGCAGCCTCCTCCACGAGCGTGCCGAGCCGCCCCATGCCGGCGTCAAGTTTCATGTGGCCACGGGCAACTTTGCCCAGCTTGCGGGCGGTCGCGCCGATGACCTCCGCCATGCGGAGATCCGTGACAGGCAACTCCACCCCAGCCTCAATCAGTGCGGGAAGTTCCTCGGGGAAAACGGCGCTCATCACCTGGATCTGCGCGCCAAGGGGAACGAGCTTCAGCGCTTCCGCCGCCGTGGCGACGCCAATGCGACGGGCACCGTCCGCGATGAAGGTGCGGGCGATGGGTTCCGCACCAAGGCCGTAGCCGTCGGCCTTGAGGACGGCCAGCACTTCGCATGGCGAGGACTGCTCCCGGATATGCCTGAAATTATTGAGCGAGGCCCCGAGATCGACCTCGAGCCACGCGCGGGAAAAGGTGTTTTGCATATTTCTATTTTAGCACATGGCACGGAATCTGCTTTCCCAAAAGTGTTTCTTTCCAGTATGAATTCGGGGGTTGTCTTATGAAAACATGCATTTCAGCGGCTTTTTCCACGCTGGCCCTTGCCGGGACGCTCGTCGCCGGGGGGTACGACAAGTATCAGGTCTGGCAGTGGCAGCCTGTCACGGTCACGGACACGAACGCCTCGGACAATGTCCGACACCAGGAGGACTTCACCGTGCCGCTGCACGGCCCGTGGCTGACCATGCCGTCGGAAAACGCGATGATGGTCTCGTGGATCACGACCGTGCCCTGCGCCGGCGGCATCGAATACCGCGAAAAGGGAACGGAGGAGTGGACGGCGAAATGGCCGGTGAAATACGGCCAGATCGACTATTCGAAGGACTTGCACCACTTTTACCTGACCGGGCTCAAGCCCGCGACGGAGTACGAGTACCGCCTCCTTTCCAACGAGGACAACTACACGACGGCCTATCACGATGTCGTCTGCCGCGGGCGTGAAATCCATTCGTTCCGCACACTCGACCCGAAGCGCGACAACTACAAGGTCTTCCTGACTTCCGACTGCCACGGCGGCTTCCGGCTCTGCCTTGACCCGATGATCGACAACACGGGCGCGGCCGACGCCGACTTCTACTTCTTCCTCGGCGACAACGTGGAAGACCATGTCGGCAACAACATCCGCCATTTCGTCACTTTCGGCTACCTGGACGACGTGGTGCGCAAGTGGGGCACGGCGAAGCCTTCGGTCTTCATCCGCGGCAATCACGATGTCTGGGGGCGCGACACCTACCAGTATGGCGACTATTTCCCGCAGCCCGACGGCAAGACCTATTTCGCGCTTCGCCAGGGACCGGCGCTTTTCGTGACCGTCGATCTGCAATGGACGCCAAAGGAAAAACTGCAGAAGGAACAGCATCTCGCCTACCTCAGGGAACAGGCCGACTGGATTCGGGCGATGAAGAAGACGCCAATGTGGAAGACGGCGAAGTTCCGCATCGTCATGATGCATGTGGCGCCGTTCCCGGGCGAAGGGTGCAAGTGGATCGGCGAGGCATTTAACGACGTCTTCCTCGACGAGTCGAAAGACGGGCGCATTCACGCGCTCGTGACTGGCCACGAACACCTTTACGCGCGCTTCAACCCGAATTCCAACGAGTCGCACTTCAACAACGCCTACGGGGACGTCGATCTCGCGAAGTACCCGCCGGCCTGGTTTTTGCGGGATCCAATCCCCGAACGCTTCCCGTATGTCGAAGTTTCCTGTCACCTTTGCGAGGCCATGACCATCGATGTCTCCCCTGAAAAACTGACCTTCAAGTCGCACCGTTTCAGCAAACCCGAAGGCGGGTTCTACGACGCCTTCGAGCTTTATCCCGACGGCAAGGTAAAGGACCTCGTCGAGACCGTCGCCGTGCCTTTTGCCACACCGGAGAAAAAGTAAGCGTTCAATTGCCGAATAGGATTTCTACCATGCGCTTGGGAATCAAGATGAATCCGTCCCATTCATCGGCGGATGAATGGGCGGACAAGTTGACGACGCTCGGCCTGCGCACGGCAATGTTGCCCTGCGACGAACGTGCCGACGACGCGGTTATCGACGCTTATCTTCGGGCGGCAAAAGAACAAGACATTTCAATCGGCGAGGTCGGAGCCTGGTGCAATCCGCTTTCCGCCGACCCGTCCGAACGAAAGGCGAACATGGACTTCTGCAAGCGGCGTCTCGCCTTCGCCGACCACATCGGCGCGCGTTGCTGCGTGAACATCACCGGCACGCTCGGTGAAAAATGGGACGGCCCGTATGCATCCAACTACGGGGCCGACGCCTTCAAACGCGCAGTCGATTCCATTCGTGAAATCATCGACGCCGTCAATCCGTCACGGACATTCTACACCGTGGAACCGATGCCCTGGATGATTCCAGACTCGCCCGAACAGTACCTCGAACTCATCAAGGCCGTTGACCATCCGCGGTTCGCCGTCCACCTCGATGTCGTCAACATGATTTCCTCGCCCTTCCTCTATTTCCACCAGGCCGACCTCCTCGACCGTTGCTTCTCGCTGCTGGCAGGGCGGATCCGCGCCTGCCACGTGAAGGACATCAAACTCGGCGAAACGCTGACGACGCACCTTTCCGAAGTGCCTTGCGGCGAAGGCACGTTTGACATTGCGCGCTATGCCCGGCTCGCCACTGCCGAAGATCCCGACATGCCGTTCCTGATTGAGCATCAAAACAACTGGGACGCCTATATGCGCTGCCTGGAAAACGTCAAAGGCACCCTGTCTTCCCGTTGCCCAGAAAGGCGATCTTAGGAAAGCGCCCGGACGAAGTCCTCGCGCGTCCGCGACGAAACTGGTCGAAGGGACTCGGGCGGCGCGTCAAGGAGCGCCGCGCCCAAAGCGTCGTTCCACTCCTTCGGCAGAGGCTCGCCGTTAAGCGACTTCTTCTCGCCGGCGGCAAGGCGGCGGCGGATTTCGGCGGCGAATTTTCCGACAAGCGGCACGTACCAGTGGCGCACCGTTTCGTACTGGTGCGAACGGCAGTAGGGTGCCGTGGTGTTGTCGAGCAGGATGCGGGCGAAATTCTTGTTGCGGATTTTTTCAACGGCGTCAAGCCGCAGGTACGACTCGTAAACCGAATAGTCGGTATGCAAGGCGAGGATGTCGGCGAGTCGGGCGGCTTCGCGCTCGAACGCGGCGGCGGCGGCAAGCACGGGTTCCTCGCCGCCTTCGCCACGCGTCCAGGCATCAAACGAGCGGAAGAGCTTCTGGCGGAGGCAGAGGTTCTGGCGGTCGCAGGCTGTCCGCGCGATGTCAATGGCGTCGCGCCTGACGGCGGGGGAAGCCTCCCAGTCCAATGCGCGCAACGCCTCGTAGACGGCTGGGACGGCTTCAACCTGCGGCTTGAGTTCGGCGAAGGCCGGGTAGTACCAGGGGTCGTCGGCATAGTTGGCGAGCCATGTCGTCAGCTGCTGGACGCAGTTGTCGCCCCACCCTGCTCCAGCCGTCATCGGCAGGAGCAGGCGCCAGGCCTTTTCCATGGCGGACGCCTCGGTACCGTAACGCCGTTCGCACAGGTCGTGGAGCAGGTCGTCGACGGAGGCCGATTTGCCGCTCCAGGCATTTGCCGTGAAATATTCAAGGCCCAGGATGTCGGTGTGGCTTGACTCGGGCCAGAGAATGTAGCCCTTGCACATGTCGTCGCCTTCGATTACCTTTTGACGTTCGGCGATGAGCGGGTAGTTGGCGCGGATGTCGATGCCCGACTCATAGCAGAGGAAGATGCCGAAAACATAGGGGAAGTTCCTGACGACGCCCCATTTCGTGAAGTTGTTGTTGCGCATGCCGCCATTGAACCAGTCGTAGTCGGTATCGCGGGCGTCGGCCTCGTAGTCGAAGACCACCGTGCGGGAGGGGTCGAGTTCCGGCAGGAGGGCGCGCACCTCATCGGGCTTCCAGGTGAAGTAGAAGTCCCAGCCGGCGAGAAGAACCTTGGCATCGGGGTATTCCGCGGCCACCTTGGCGCACAACTGCTTGATGACGTCGATCTTGAGCTTGAGGTTGTCGGCCCTGTTTTCGTAGACCATGCGCTCGCCGAGACCTATCGTATGCATCAGTTCGGGCTTGCCGTAGCCCGCTTCCATGAAGGCCTCGGAAAGACGCCAGTAAATGTCGAGGTAGCCCGGCTTGCGGATGTCGAAAACCCGCCCCGTCTCCTCGGAATACCCCTTTGTGACCTGCGGGAGGAAGTCCGGGTGGCGTTTTTCAAGGAAGGCGCGCGGCGTGCGCGAATACCAGTGGGTCATCGTGCCGAAGTCCACCGGGACCATCAGGCCCAGGCCGTATGCGTACTTCGTGAAGCGGCGACGCAGTTCGCCCCGGTACTCGAGGGACCAGAAGAGCGAGCGGTCGTCAAATCCCCGGATCGCCTCGGGTAGTTTTTCCGCCGGATTCGGATATGGAACCTCGTCCGGGTAGGCCTTTTGCCAAGTGTCATCCATCCCGATGCGGGGCATGAAGAGGTTGAGGCGGTTCTTGAGGCACCAGTCGATTTCGCGACGCCATTCCGCAGGTCCCCAGTGCTCGGCCTGGAAGCGCGTCAGCCCCCGGTGGGCGAAGTAGCGGAGGCCGCGATATTCGAAGCGCGACTCTTCGCGGATGTCGATGCCGCCGATGGCGACCGCGCCCTTCGCCGGCAGGGCGTCGCCGTCCCAATACCAGCGGCACCCCAGCCGATGGAAAAAGTCGTAAACCGCGTAGAACTGCGAACGCAGGTTCGAGGCGCGGAAGACAAGTGCGCCATCGCGTTCAGACACGGCGTATGCGTCGCGGCCCGATTTCGAAAGAGCCTCGTCGAGGGCGAATTCAATCCGGGGCGCAGGGGCGTCCGCCACAAGCGCCCAGTATTTTCCAAACTCCCCCGCCGGCGTAGGCAGGGCAAAGACATCGTCGTTATTCATCGTCGCAATCTCCAATCATACGGGATGCTTGTCGCGTCCAATTTTCCCTTGCGACAATTATAGCACAGTCGTGGATTTCAGCGGGGATTGCGTTTCAAGGCGCGGCGTAGCGGTAGCCGCGGCCGTAGATGGTCTCGACCAGGGAGGCGTCGGCCCCGAGTTTCCGGCGGATCGCCACGACGCGCTGGTCGAGCGTACGCGTCGTGCCAAAGTAGTTGGCGCCCCACACCTCGTTGAGGAGCCGGTCCCTGTCGAGAATTTCGCCGGGGTGGGCGGCAAACAAACGGAGAAGCGCCAGTTCCTGCGGAGAAAGCTCGGCCGCCCCGGAACCATCCCCCGCCGAAATCACGCCCCGGCGGGCATCGATTTCATGCGAGCCGATCTTGAAGGTGTCGCCCACGCCGCGCGAGGTCTCGGTCGCGTATGCGCGCCGGAGAAGCGCCGAAACGCGCGCACAGAGTTCGCGGACGCCAAAGGGCTTCACAAGGTAGTCGTCGGCGCCGAGGCTGAGTCCGAGGACCTTGTCGGACTCCGACCCCTTGGCCGTGAGCATGAGGATTGGCAACGCCGGGTCGCCCCTGCGGATCTCCTGGCAAACTTCATAGCCGCTTTTTTTCGGCATCATGATGTCGAGCACGAGGAGGTCGGGCCGCCGCTCGGCATACGATGCCAGCGCAGCCGCGCCATCGGCCGCAAGCCGCACCTCATGGCGGTCCGCCTCAAGGGCGACACCGACCCATTCGCGAATTTGCGGGTCGTCTTCGGCAACCAGAACAACGGCCATCAGTCCCCTCCCCCTTCCGTCTCCGAAAGCGGCAGCGAGAGCCGGAACTCAAGACCGCCGCCACGCCTCCCGACGGCGACGACCTCCCCGCCCATCCCCCGGGCCAGTCCGCGCGCCAAGGCAAGGCCCAGTCCATTGCCGCCTGTCTCGCGCGTGACGGAATTGTCCGCCCGCCAGAACTTGTCGAAAACATGCGCGAGGTCCGCGGGGGAAAGCCCCCGGCCGCGATCCGACACCGAGACAAGAGCAATGCCTCCAGACGGGACGCCAATGGCTGAGATTTCCACGGGACCGAACGCCGCGGCGTATTTGGCGGCGTTTTCAAGGAGATTGACGACGATCTGGGCAAAGGCATCGCGATCGGCGCGTATGTAAAGCGGCCCCGCCGCGGCGATGGAGAGTCCATGGCGATCAAAGAGGGCGCACATCGACTCCGCGATGCCGCGGACGTCCGCAGCGGCGTCGAAATCTACAAAATCGAAGGACCGGACACCGCGCTCCAAGCGGCGGAAGTCAAGGACCGAGAGCACCATGCGCTTCAGGCGGTCGGCCTCCAACGAGATCGCCTTCAGCGCCTTCGCGCGTTTCTCGTCGGAAATAGATTTGGAGGCGGCGAGCTCGGCGCAAAGGCAAATTGTCGTAAGCGGCGTCTTGAACTCATGTGAGACATTGGTCACGAAGTCCGTCTGCCGCAAGGCCTCGCGGTGTGCGCGGCGCCCATCCCTGAGAAGCAGGATTCCGCCCGCGACAAGCGTTGAGAAAAGAAGGAAGATCAGCGCGAGGCCGACCATCGTCAGGCGGCCGGCGGCGGCGGCAATGGCGGCGTCGCCATCCCTGCGGTAGAGGCGCAGGGTCCAGTTTGAAAAAGGGGCGCCAAGCTGCGCCTCGCCGTAAATCCGGCCGCGCGGCTTAATCGACGACGGCATCAGAAGCGTGCCGCCCGTGGTCCAAAGCTCGGCAATCGTCGTGCGGGGAGACTCGTCGCGCGAGTAATCGGCCCCGACCCAGGCGAACAGTTCCGGCATTCGCAGAAGCAACGCCAGCGGCTCGACCTCGAGGTGGACGAAGGGCTTTTCCCCGCCGTCAAACGGCATCGCCACGCGAAAGTCCCCGGCCGGCTGGGCGGTGTCGCTCCAGAAGGCGCCGCGGAGCAAGGCCGCCGAAGCGACCAGCTCGTCAAGAAAGGCGGGGGCGGAGGAATCGGGGGCGACGGCGGCAACTTCCTCGGCGACAAACGCCGGAAGAACATCCGCCAGTCGTTCCGCGACATCTTCGGCAACGCGGCAGAGATCGCGCCTGTCGTTCTCGCGGAGGCGCAACTCCTCGCCTTGCAAAAGACGAAGGCCCCCCAGCGCCAAAAGCAGTGCCGGAAGGCCTATCGCAAGGAAGAAAACTTTGAGGTCGCGGCCCACTATTTGCCTTCCGCGGGTGCGGCGTCACCCTCGGCGGCGGGTGCGGCAGCCGGAGCCTCGCCTTTGGGGCGACCTTCGCCACGGGGACCGCGCGGACCACCGGGGCGCTTCCATCCCTCGCCGCCCTGCCCGCGCATCTTCTGCATACGCTCGCGGTTCATGCCGGCGAAAGGCATGCCGCCAAAGAAAAGGCGGATTTTCTCCTTCATGAGCGACTCGCGGATCGTCTTGAGCTCCTCGTTGCCGGCGGGGCCGACATTGGGCTTCATACCGCCGAAAAACATGATGTTGTTGGCGTAGTTCTTGTCGAGGTTCTTCCGGACTTCGGCCGCGCCGGCGGCGACACCCGCCGCGAGGGCCGCGTCTCCATCGGCGGCCAGCGCCTTGATCTTCTCGATGATCGCGTCCTTGTTTTCGCCGGCTTCCTGCGCGGGAACGAGCACCGTGGCCGTCCCCGCAAAGGAGACGACGGAAACGATGTCCGTGGGCGAAAGGTGCTGCACAGACATGATCGCCGCCTCCCGCATCTTCTCGAAGCGGGCAGTCTGCTGCGCCGAGCAGTCAATGACGATCGCGACGTTGCGCGGGCCAAAGGCGCGAGGCCCGAACGGCCGGTCACCGGGCTTGAAGCCCTCTGGACGCTGCGGCCTCTTCCCGGGCTTGAAACCTTCCGGACGGCGCCACTCGCCCTTCTTGAATCCTTCGGGGTGGCGACGCTTCCAGGCCTCGCGGGCCTCTGCGGAGGGCGCGCCCTTGTCGGCTTTTTCAACGGCGGCGGGCGCGACAGCCTCGGGGGCGGGCGCGGCAGGTTCGTCCGCGACAGCGGCAAATGACGCAAGGGCGAAAGCCGGTGCGAGAAGCATGAACTTGACAGTCTTCATAAACCAATTCCTTTCGTTGTTGTGGCGGGGCGGTCCAGAAGTGGACGTTCCCAAAACCGATGCAATTATTAAACCAAAAACACCCAGGGAAATTGTCACCGAATTGTAACAATTCGACAGGCGTCAAAACGAGAGGTAGCCGCACGCCCAGGCATCCACGCGAGGGAGGTAGACGACCTTTTCGCCGCCTTCGTCGCGGACGGCAAGAGTCGCGGGATCGAGTCCCAACGAGCCGGAAAGCGGCGTCCAGGTCGCGTGGCGGACGCCCTCGGGGAGCCCGCGCAAGGCGAGGCGCGACGGCTTCTGCACGTCGATCGAGGCGTTGACCAGCGCAACGGAACGAAGTTCGCCCGCCACCGTGACGCGCGGGACGACCATTGCCTGGACGGGATCGAGGAAGCGCACCGGCATCCGCCCGCCAGAAACGGCGTCCGCCGCGTCCTGCACCTTGCGGATGGCACCGGACGACATGCCCGACGCCGCGTTGAAGGAACCGGAAGGCAACCCCAGCGCCCCGAGGCCATCCACGCAGGCGTAGGCGGGCGCCGTCGTCATCGGCACGCCGATGGCGCAGAGCACGGGGCTGGCGACATCCGCGAGCTTGATGCCGCCGGGACGCGTCCCCTCGTTGAGGTCTCGGTAGGCCTTCAGGCGCGGCGCGGCTGCGGCAAGCGGCGCGTAATAGGTGTCGCCATACCAGGACTGGGGTTCGTCCGCCGGGTCCACGATGAAGTAGCTCAAGGCGTTCATCCCGTAGGCGAGGTTCATCAGCGACTCGAAGACGAGGCCGCGGGCGGTCTTGGTGTTGAAGTTGCGGGGGCAGTTCTCGATTTCGGGACAGACCATGTCAATCTTGGCGGACGGCATCCCCACCACGCCCAGTTGCATTCCGTGGAACTCGACCTTCTCGATGATGTCAAAGGGGTTGTGGTCGGTGTAGGCGCCGCCGCCGGGCCGGGAGCCAAGCGCCTTGCCGCCGCTGTGGCGGAAAAGCGCGTCATAGACCTTGTGCTGGTAGGGCTTCGGGAAATAGCCGTGCTGATAGCCGAAGCGCGTCTGCGGCGAGACCTTTTCAATCGCGCCGAAAACCACGTCGGCGACCTCGGCGAGCGAATCGTAGGCAAAGGACTCCCAGCGGTCGAGCAGCGCGGTGTCGTCCTTCAACGCCGCGACAAGCTCCGCGCGCGAAAAGGAACGTCCCTCCCGGGCGCAGAAGTCGCGGACGCACCGCTCGCAAAAGCAACCCGGCAGACTTTCCTCGACAGGCTCCGGCATGTGCCAGGCGATGCGAAAGTCGTCGTCGATCCAGATCCACGCGAAACCGCAGGCGCCGTAGATTTCGCCAAGGCGCTTTGCGTAGGCGCGGAAATCCGGGTCACGCGGACAGTTGCAGCCCTTGGTTTCGGTTCCCGACTCGATTGTCCAGCCCCGCCAAGTCTTGCCCGAAATGTCGGCCTTCCGCGACCGGATGACGGCATCGCCATGGCCGATCAGCGCCTGGAACTCGAGGGAAGGCGAAATGCCGAGCCGACGAAGGTCGTTGGAATGGCGGCGGAGCCGTGCGGCATGCTCCTCGTGCCAGGCGAGCGGCGGAAAGCCGACACCGGTCGAAAACCAGACGTCATTGGCGCAGCCGGGGTATTTTTCAAGTTCGCGCACCGTCGCCTCCCAGACGCCCGGGAGGTAGTTCTGCGGTGCACGATAGCGTTGGACGACAAAAGGAAAATCACTCATAAACTGGATCTTTCGGTTTAGGATGGCGGACGGAAAAGACAGTCGCGGAAAATGCGCCGAGACATAGCCTTCGCGTTAGCAGAAGAAGACGTGGATGGTTTTGCCGTCGCGCACGAGGTCCTCGTGGCGGAGCTTCGCGTCCCAGTCGCCAAGCCGCGGGTCAAAGACGACGAGCCAGCCTTCCGCCTGGCCGAGGTGACCGATGTAGCGCGCCACCTGCGCGTATGCCTTCTCCGGCGACTTGCGATAGTTGTACAGCAATTTGACCTCCCTCCGAGGCAGTCCACTTCGTCGAAGAACACGACAAGCGGCCTGGGGGCGCAAACCTCGGCCATCCGCGAAAGCACAACCTGGACACCGGAAGAGACAACCCCATCGGACGACATCGAACCAATCGGCCAGAAATTATCGGCCAAATCACGCAACATGGGGGTGTTGTGCGCGTCGAGCCGCAACCGGGCGCATATCTTCGGCACGCCTTCTAACGCCGCGGGGAACTCCTGCACGGCCTCAAGCGAACAATAGACGGCGACCGCATCGCCCCTCGCGTTCATGTCGTTTGCAAGCACGAGGAACGCCGTTGTCTTGCCGCACTGGCACGGGGCGTGGACGACGAAGTACTGGCTCTTGCGGATGAACGAGGCGACATCCGGCAGCCGCGACAGCGCGGGAAGCATGTAGTGCAAGGCCGGTAGGCACGGTCCGCCTATGTTGAAATAGCGTTCCATGCCAAACATTATACCATAACGTCCCCAGTCCCCTTGTCCCTGTCCGTACGGGCGCGGGCCTACTTGACGAAGAAGAGCAGCGCCGGGTTCAGCAGGCACTCGACGGCACCCATGTCAACGCACTTGCCATGGATACGCGGGTTGCCCACGAGGTCGGTTTCGCCCATGTTCTCGAAGAGACCGCCCGCGTTGCGGCAGGGCGAGGACGCCCTTAGGCTGAAGTCGCCACCTTCGACGTCGAAAAAGAGCGGATCGCCGTTGAGGCAGTCGGTCGCGTTCGCCGGCCAGCCGATGCCCTCCGGCAGCAAGCAGTTCTTGAAGGTCAGCGTGCCGCCGTTCGTGCGCCATTCCGGGTAACCGCCCGTCGACCAGCTCTGGTTCGGCGAGGTGTTGCCGAATATGATCGTGTTCTCAATTGTGGCATTGCCGCTGAACTGCCCGATGCCGCCCACGCCGTACTGGCCGTAGCCCGAATCGGTATCGGTGCCGACGTTGCCGTAGACCGTGCAGTTGCGGATCTTGAAGTTCGCATTCAAGTTGCTGCCGCTGCCGATCGAGATGCCGCCCGCATACTTGTTGGTGTTGAAGCAGACGAGGCAGCTCTCCAAGAGCCCCTTGACGCCGTGCACGCCGCCGCCGCGGTCGTTGTTGACGCCGTTCGACCCCTTGTTGCGGTCAATGATGCACCGCCGGCAGACGGCCTTCGTGCCATTGAGCGTGATGCCGATGCCGCAGGCCTGGTTGATGCTGTTATTGTACTTGTTCCCGGTGATGCGGCAGTCCTCAACCGTGCCGCCGTTATCCTCGATCATCACCGCGCCACGGCTGTGAATTTCCTTTTCGGCATGAAAGCCCGTGATCGTCATGCCCCTGGCGAGCGCCTTCTCGTGGTTCAGGTAGAGAACGGACGTCGTCTTCGCCGTCTGCCGGAGCGTCGTCTTCTCCCAGCCCTGGCCGACAAGCTTCATGTTATCCGAGAGATCGACGCGCTTGTCGACGGGAATCGTCCCTTCGCCAAGGTGGATCGTGCAGCCCGGCAGCGCCCAGACGCGCATCAGCTCGAGCAGATTCGTCGATGCGTTGTTCCAGCTGTTGAACGGCGCTGCGGCTTTCGCGATGTTCTCGGCCGTCGGCTCGACGACATATAGCTCCGGCGGGCAGACGCTGTACGTCGCCGCGTAGGGTTCAGTCACCCGGCCGTTCGCCGTCGCCGTCATGGAGATGGTCCAGATGCCGTACGCGCCTGCTGCGAACGAATATGTCTTGCCGGTGGCCATCGTCACGCCGCCAGACGGCGAAGTGATCGTCCAGTTGAAGGTCACCTGGCTCTCGTCCACGCCAGTCGCCGACGCCGTATACGTGACCGCAACGTCCTTGAATCCGCGCGGATCGGACGGACCCTCGAAGGCCGCGCCGAACGCAGTCGAATCATACTCGTAGCAGCCGAGGTCCACCGCCGTCTCGCCGCTCTTGCGCGGGTTGCCGTCCAGATCGCCATCCGGCATTCCCTCGTAGTCCGTGCCCGCATCGCGCGTGGTCGAACTGGGCATCGCGTGGAAATCGCCCGCCGCTGCGTCCACGAAGATGGGGTCGATCAGAAGCGGAGTGCCGGAAAGTCCGGTTACGCCCACTGCCGACGGGAAGCAAGTGGTCTGGACCGTGGCCTTCGAGGTTTGACTCGCCCACTCCGGTCGCCCGGCCGTCGTGTCGGACGCCGCCGTCTTGTTGCCCGCGACAATCGTGTTGATGCACATCGTCTGCGCAGTCTGGCTCCACCAGTAGATGCCGCCGCCTGAACCGTCCACCGTCGTGTTGCCGCTAATCGTGCAGTTGCGGATCTTCACCGAACCGTCGACATAGACGCCGCCGCCGCGATTGTAGATCGTATTGAACGCCACCAGACAGTTGTCAATCGTGCCCGCCGAGGCGAAGACGCCGCCGCCGTACTGGTTCGAGCCAGCGAGTCGCGTGTTGTTGGTGATGACACAGTGCGTCACCAGTCCATCTCCCGACATGTAGACGCCCATGCCATGGTTCCAGTTTTCGGAATTGGTGTTGCCGACCACGTGGCAGTTCGTAACCGTGCCACCGACACCGATGTACACGCCCATGCCGTTGTAGTACTCGACACCAGTCCCTTTGTGGCCGCCGGAATTTCCGCCCGTCAGCGTGAACCCCTCGACCCAGTCGTTGGCATGGTTCAGCTTCACCACGCGGTTCTTGAGCGCCGTTTGCCTGAGGGTCGTCTTGTCGGGACCCGCACCGATGAGCCGAATGCCCCTTCCGAGTTCAATCTGTCCGTTCAGTTCATAGGTGCCCGGCGCACAGATGATGACCGAACCATCCTTGGCAATGGCAACCGCCGCCTGCAGTTCCGCCACCGTCGTGACGTGCGTCTCGCGGCTCGCGGCGACAAAGCAGTCCGTCTGGACGTACTCGACCGGATCCGCGCCATCCTTGGTCACGACAAGCCTCACCGAATAGCGTCCGAGCTGGGTCGGTTGGAAGTCCGCCACGTCCCCCGTCAGCTCGACGGCCGTGTTGTCCGGCTGGGTCACCGTCCACGCGCAGGAGGCCGTCTCGCCCTCGGTCACGCCAGTGATCGCCGCCGTGAAGCGCACGGTCTCGCCCGTAAAGAGCGCATCCGGCGAAAGCGTGAAGTCGCAGCCGAAGGTGTCGTAGTCGAACGGCGCATAGTAGCCGATGTCCTTCGCGCCCGAAACGATGCGCTGGTGATAGTCGTGGTTCGCCGGATCGACATACAGGACGTCGCACTGGAACGGCGTGCCCTTGATGTTGGCGCTGTTGAGCGTGATGGTGTTGGGGAACGCGCAATTGTAGAAGTTCGCCCACGCACCGGTCGCGTTCATCGAATATTCCGGCGCCGTCGTCGAGGAATCGGTCGAAATCTTGACATTCCCGGCGATTACGCAGTTGGTGAACGTTGCGCCGCTCGCGTTGAGGTTGACGGCACCCGTACCGGCTGGACCTTCGTTCCCCGCAATCGTGCAGTCCTTGAACGTCACATTGGCCCCGCTAACATAGACGCCGCCTGTCTGGTGGCCCTTGTTGTTGTAGATGAGGCAGTGCTCGACCGTGCCGGCCGTGATGTAGAGACCGCCCTGCGACATGTTCGTGCCGCCCGTCACTCGGTTGTCGTCGATGATGCAGTCGACGAGGTGCCCGTTTGCACTGAGGCAGTAGACGCCAACGACGTAGTTCCAGTTCCTGTTCGTACGGTTTCCCGTGATGCGACAGGCCTCCAGCGTACCGCCGCCCGCTGCGATCTTCACACCGATGCCGTCCTTGATCTCGCTCGGAAAGCTCGCGCCGGTCAGCGTGCAGCCCTTGATCTTGGCAGAAGCGTTGTCGAGCACGGCGACACGCTTGTCCGTGGCCGTCTGCCTGATGATCGTCTGGCCGATGCCCGCGCCGATGATCGTCACCGAATTATTGAGCAGGATTTCGTCGCTGATCTCGTAGGTTCCGATGCCCAGCTCGAGCGTATCCCCGTCCTGAGCCGCGGCGACGGCTGCGAGCAGCCCGTCCGTCGGGACGGTATCCGAAAAGGCAACCCCGGCAAACAGCGTAACTGCCGCCGCACAAACCAACCTGCACACCGACCAGATTGAGTCTTTCATTCGAATGTTCCTGTAGTGGATTTCAAGGGTTTGACGGAATTATACCATATTTCCCGTCGCCGAGCGACTTGAAGCCGGCGAAAAGATCGGGGGTCCATTCGGCAGTTTGGACTTGCAGTCCCCATCACCATCGCGGACGTGGGCGTCCTCGTCGCGTCAGAGAAGACGGCGTTCTTTGCCATTATGGGGCTGGCCGTCAACGGTCCACGGGCGAATCTTCACGGGACCGGGCACGACATTCCACGATCC
>JAZQOA010000123.1:0-3961 GCA_045627605.1 Kiritimatiellia bacterium
GAAAAGCCCGTGGTCCTTTTTTTTGGCCTTTCTTTAGCGCTACTTGAGCATGCAGAAGAGGAGGCCGGCCGCGACGGCGGAACCGATGACGCCGGAGACATTCGGGCCCATGGCATTCATGAGAAGGAAGTTCGTCGGATCGGACTCAAGGCCGACCTTGTTCGAAACGCGGGCGGCCATCGGCACGGCGGAGACGCCGGCGGAGCCGATGAGCGGGTTGATCTTGTCCTTGCTGAACAGGTTCATCAGCTTCGCCATCAGCACGCCGGCGGCGGTGCCGATGCAGAAGGCGATGCAGCCGAGGATCAGGATGCCGAGCGTCTCGCCGGTCACAAACTTCTCGGCGGCGAGCTTGGAGCCAACCGAGATGCCGAGGAGGATCGTGACGATGTTGATGAGGGCGTTCTGCATGGTGTCGGAGATGCGGTCCACGACGCCGCATTCCTTGGCGAGGTTGCCGAACATGAGCGCACCCATCAGCGGCACTGCGGAGGGGAGGAGAAGGCCGCAGAGAACGATCACGATGATCGGGAAGACGACCTTTTCGATCTTCTTCACGGGACGGAGCTGGGGCATGCGGATCTTGCGCTCTTCCTCGGTGGTGAGGGCCTTCATGATCGGCGGCTGAATGACCGGCACGAGCGCCATGTAGGAGTACGCGGCGCCCGCGACCGCGCCGAGCTTGTCCGGGGCGAGCTTCGTGGTGAGCCAGATGGCAGTCGGGCCGTCGGCGCCACCGATGATGCCGATCGATGCGGCGTCACGGAGTCCGAAGTGGATGCCGGGGATGTACTTGTCGAGCACCACGGCGCCGAGGAGCGCGGTGAAGATGCCAAACTGGGCGGCGCCGCCGAGGAGCGCGGTCTTCGGATTGGCGATCAGCGGGCCGAAGTCGGTCATAGCGCCGACACCCATGAAGATGAGGATCGGGAATAGGCCGGAGTCGATGCCGAAGCTGAAGATGTAGTAGAGGAAGCCACCGGGCGAAACTGTCGCGTGCGCGAGGTCGCCGGTGAACTGGCCGACGCAGATCATCTCGGGGGTCGTGATGCCTGTGAGCGGGAGGTTCGCCAGCAGGCCGCCGAGTCCGATCGGCAGGAGGAGCAGTGGCTCGAAGCCCTTCACGATCGCAAGGTAGATCAGCACCAGGCACACGAAGATCATCAGGAACTGGCCGAGTCCGTAGGGCATGCCGAAGAGCATCTTGACCTCGTGGCCGGGCACGAAGACGCCATCCTTGCGGGTGTAGCCCTTGGTGATCCATTCGGGGGCCTCGCGCTGCAGAAAGCCGTAGATGCCGGTATCCTGGCGGATATTCTTGATGTGATCGACGATGGCGCTGGTCTGAAAGCGCCACACGCCGTCCTCGTCCAGGACAGGGCCTTTTTCGGCCTCGTCGGCGGCGGCCACGGCGGCGGACGCGACGCCATCGGCGGCCGGCGCGGCGTCCTGGGCGCGGACGGAAAGTCCGGAGAAGGCCACTGCGGCGGCGGCGAGAATTGCAAGCAGTTTGTTCATTTCGGAAATCCAGTTTCTTGCGAAGCGCCGCACGGGCTTTGGCATCCGGCGCGGCGCTTCAGGATTGTCACGCGACAGTGAAGAGCGTATCGCCGTTGGCGACCTTGTCCTGCGGGTTCACGCAGATGGAGACTGTGCCGGACGCGGGGGCGTTCATGGGCATTTCCATCTTCATGGCCTCGAGGACGAGCACCGTTTCGCCCTTTTCAACATGGGCGCCGTTCTGGGCGACGATGCGGAGGATGATGCCGGGCATCGGGGCCTTCATGGGTTCGCCGCCGGCGGGGGCGGCGGAAGCGGCGGCGGAGGCGGCCTGGAGGCCGTCGGCCACGCTCACGGTGTACTTCGTGCCGTTCACCGTCGCGGAACCATCGGCGAGCGAAACGCCGTAGGCCTTGCCGTTCACGGTGACGGTGAAATCCTTGCCGTTGCCGGCAGCGGCGGCGGGCTTCGCGGCGACGCCCTTGCGGACGCCGTTAGGAGCCTTGGAAGGATCCTTGAGGTAGGCGATACCCTTCTCCAGGCAGGATGCGGCGATAAAGACGTTCTCGTCGGTAATCGGAAGTCCGGCGTCCTTCAGCATCTTTTCGGCGGCGGCGCGGCCCTTCTTGGGGTCGGCGTTGTTGATCTCGAGGACTGTCTTCTTCGTAGGCTCCGCGAACTGCTTCGTGGTCTCGTTGGAGGCCATGAAGGCGGAGGCGAGCCTGACGATTTCCGGATCGGGATCGACGGGTGTCTTGCCGAAGTAGCCGAGGACCATCTTGGCGTAGCCGGGGGCGAACTTCTTCCACTTGCCGAAGAGCGCGTTGTTGAGCGCCTGCTGGGCGTAGAACTGGGAGACCGGCGTGACGGACGTGCCGAAGCCGCCGAGGCGGACGCAGTCGTACATCTCGGCGATCATCGCGTCGTACTTGTCCATCATGTCGTTGTCGCGCAGCATCTGCGTGTTCGCGGTGAGCGCGCCGCCGGGCATGGGCGACCAGACGATCTCCGGGTTGACATTCATCGCCTCGGGCGGGAGGAAGTAGTCCTTCATCGCGTCGCGGAAGATCGCCTCGGCCTTGCGGATCTTGTCGATGTCGATGCCGGCGAGCTCGAAGCGGTCGTCGTCGTCAAGCGCGTGCCACATCGTGATGATGTCGGGCTGGCAGGTGCCGCCGGACATCGGGGTCATGGAAAGGTCGAGTCCATCCGCGCCGCCCTCGAGGGCCGCGAGATAGCAGGCGATGCCGTTGCCGGCGGTCTCGTGCGAGTGGAACTGGATGTGGGTCTTGCCCTTGCCGGCCTTCTCGAGGACCTTGCGCGCGGCCTTCATCGTCTCGCGGACGGTCGAGGGCTTGGAGGTGCCGGAGGCGTCCTTGAAGCAGAGGCGGTCGAAGGGGATGCCCGCGTCGATGATCTGCTGCACGCGGGAGGCGTAGAACTCGGGCGTGTGGGTGCCCTTGTTGTCGATTCCGGGAGGAAGGCCCATCATCGTCACGACGACCTCGTGGTTGAGTCCCGCGTCGTGGATGCACTGGCCGGACCACTTGAGGTTGTTGACGTCGTTGAGGGCGTCGAAGTTGCGGATGGAGCTGATGCCGTGCTTCTTGAAGGTGGTGGCGTGCAGCTTGATCATGTCGGAGGGCTGCGAGTCGAGGCCGACCACGTTCACGCCGCGCGAAAGAGTCTGCAGGTCCGCGTCGGGGCAGGTCTTGCGGAAAAGGTCCATCACATCGTAGGCGTCTTCCTGGCAGTAGAAATAGCAGGCCTGGAAACGGGCGCCGCCGCCAGCTTCGAACCAGCGGATGCCGGCATCGTAGGGCGCCTTGACGGCGGGCATGAAGTCCTTGGAGAAAACGCGGGCGCCGACAACGGACTGGAAGCCGTCGCGGAACGCCGTGCACATCACTTTGATCTGCTTTTTAGCCATGGTGGATTTTTCCTTTTGAAAGTTTCCGGTTTGCAAAATGGGATCAGCCGCGCGACTTCTGGATCGCGGCGGCAATGGCGACGGCGATCGCGGCGCCGTCATCGGCCTTCGGAGCGGCGGCCTTCGGAGCGGCCGGCTGCGGGTCGGGGAGCATGAAGGCGAGCCTCGGCACAACGCGGGCGGCGCCCTTCATGATGTAGATGAGAATCGTGAGAAACAGATACACGGCGCCCATGCCCGTGGCCATCAGGATCAGGCCCTGCGTCAGGACGTTGCCGGAGACTTCAGCGATTGGAATGATCATTTCGTGTCCTTCTTTGGTGAAAAAAGGGTTTCAGGCATTATAACATTCCAGGGTCATTCAGGGCAATCCCAGATTTGGGCGCGGCGACCCGACTTTGCCACTTTGAGTTTAGCGAAATCGCCATCTTGGCCAATGGCGACGGGGCTTTGGCGCAACTCGTCGCCATAATTCTTATGTGACTACGACTTAGAACGCCTTGACGCTTGATTTCAGCCCGACCAATTCTC
>JAZQOA010000124.1:0-51579 GCA_045627605.1 Kiritimatiellia bacterium
GCGCCTTGGCGCAACCTGTCTTTTTCGAGTGGTCCCGGCACATCGCTTAATCCATCACATCCCTTCCTCATCGGAAGGTTGTCTTGCTTTGTTTCTGTCAACCTCTTTCAAAGAACTTCCGCCCCGCCGGAACCGCCGCTCAAACGGCCGCCCCCGCGAAAAACGATGGGAAATAATTTATCATTTCCCGGGAAAAGTGTCAACCACTTTTTTTTCGCACCCCCGACGGACCTCTGCCCGCCAGGCTCCCGGCGGCTCCCCGGCCTCCAGGCCAAGTCCCCGTCGCGAAAACGAGTAATTAATCTACTCCTTTTTTATAAATAAGTCAACACAGCCTTGATTTTATTCTTCGACTCATCTCAAAATCAAAACGCAACACCTTGATTCCCTTGGTGTTGCGTTTAATTGCCTTTTCTCTCGAAAAGGGCAGATTCATCTTCCTGTTTTTGTTTTGAGGATGCCTTTTCCGCCCTTTTTACCGAACCAAGACGACCTTGCCGATGTTTTCGCACTTGTCGAGCACCGACTGGGCTGTTGCAGCGTCTTCCATTGGGAATGTCGCATGAACAACGGGGCGAATAGAGCCGTTTTCGAATTTCGGCCAATAGTCCCGTTCGAGCGAAGCGAGAATTTCAGCCTTTGCCTCGGACGTCCGCGACCTGAGGGTACTGCCAATAACGCTTACCCCGAGCTTAAAGAGCTTTCGCATGTCTATTTCGCATCGTTCGCCACCTAACGTGGCGATGACAATCCAACGTCCGCCCCGCGCCATGTTTTCAAGGCACACGCCAAGCTCCGGGCCGCAGACGCAATCGAGCGCTATATCCGGCGGAAATTTTTTGAAGGCTTCGGAAACCTTTGACTTCCTGTGGTTGACGACGACATCCGCGCCAAGGGAGCGTACAAAATCCGCTTTGGCCTCGGACCCGACCGTCGTGATGACCTCGGCGCCGCAGGCCTTTGCCAACTGGATTGCGGAAATGCCAAGTCCGCTGGCACCGGCCTGGACAAAGACCTTGTCGCCTTTTTTCATCCCCGCGAGAACAACGAGGTTGAGATATGACGTGGCAAACGTCTCGGGCAACGAGGCGGCTTCGACAAAGCCAAGCCCGCGCGGAATGGACATTGCCATGCCGTTGGGAACGGCAACGCGTTCAGCATAGCCCCCGCCACCCAAGAGGGCGCAAATCCTGTCGCCGGCCTTGAAACGACTTCCCGCATCGGCCTCCAGCACGATTCCCGCGCATTCAAGCCCGGGCCATTCGGGCCACCCCGGTGGCGGCGGATAGTTTCCGTCGCGTTGCATGAGGTCGGCGCGGTTGACGCCTGCGGCCTTGACCTCGACAAGAATTTCTCCGGATTTCCGAACGGGATCGGGCACGTCGGACCAGACAAGCCCGCCGCCGACAATTGTCGCTGCTTTCATCGTTTAGTTTGGGTTCGCACCATGCCGGCCAAGAAGCCACGCTGCAGGCGCACCCTACTCCTTTACGCAAAAGATAAAGAAAACCGCAAGCGCAATGCAGGCACCAGCGGCCAAGTAGTTCCAGCCGATCTTCTCATGCATGTACAGAATCGAGAACGGCACGAAAACCGTAAGGGCTATCGCCTCCTGCAGGATCTTGAGCTGCGGCAACGTGAGGCCCGAAGCCGCGCCGATGCGGTTCGCCGGCACCTGCAACATGTACTCGAAAAAGGCGATTCCCCATGAGACAACCACGGCGACCAGCCAGAACTTGCCCTTGAGGGTCCTGAGGTGGCCGTACCACGCGAAGGTCATGAAGACATTCGAGCAGACAAGCAAAAGCACGGTCCAGAGTTTTGCCATGGCGGCATCCCCCGAGTCCCCGCGCGAATCAAGGCACGTCATGCCGGAATCCGCGCGGCGGTTTCGCATTACTTCGAAAACGCCTGATCAAGATCGCCAATGATATCGTCCGCCGCCTCAATGCCGACCGAAAGACGAATGAGCCCTTCGGGGATGCCGGCCTCCTTGAGTTGCTGCGACGAAAGCTGGCGGTGCGTGTGGCTCGCCGGGTGCAGCACGCAGGTGCGGCTGTCCGCGACGTGGGTTTCGATGCTGACAAACTTCAGCGCATCGATGAACCGGCCGGCCTTTTCGCGGTCGCCCTTCAAGGCGAAGGCGATGACGCCAGACGTGCCGCCGGGCATGTACTTCTGCGCCAGCGCGTAGTCGGGGCTGTCCTCGAGGCCCGGATAGTTGACCCACTCGACTTCGGGACGGGTCTTGAGGTATTTCGCGACCTTGAGCGCATTTTCGCAGTGGCGCGGAACGCGGAGATGGAGTGTTTCAAGCCCGATGTTGAGCAGGAACGAGCTAAAGGGCGAAGCCTGCGCGCCGATGTCGCGCATCAACTGCGAGACGAGCTTGGTGGTGTAGGCGAGCTTGCCGAATTTCTTCGTGTAGACGAGGCCGTGGTAGCTCTCGTCAGGCGTTGTGAGTCCCGGGAATTTTTCGGCATGCGCCTCCCAGTCGAAATTGCCGGAATCAATGATGGCGCCACCTGTCTGGCAGGCGTGGCCGTCCATGTATTTCGTCGCCGAATGCGTGACAATGTCCACGCCCCACTCGAACGGACGGCAGTTAATCGGCGTCGGGAACGTGTTGTCGACGATGAACGGCACGCCATGCGCATGGGCGAGGCGCGCGAACTTCTCGAGGTCGAGCACGTGGACGCTGGGGTTCGTGAGGGTTTCGCCGAAAACCGCCTTGGTGTTAGGGCGGAAGTGCTTCTCGATTTCCTCTTCGGGGAGGTTCTGGTCGATAAGCTCGACGTCGATGCCGAGCTTCTTGAGCGTGACGGTGAAAAGATTCGACGTGCCACCGTAAATGGCCGCCGTCGAAAGCACATGGTCGCCGGCGTTGGCGATGTTGAAGATCGCGAAGAAGTTCGCGGCCTGGCCGGAAGACGTCAGCATCGCCCCAACGCCGCCCTCGAGTTCGCGGATCTTGTCCGCCACGACATCGTTGGTGGGGTTCTGGAGGCGGGTGTAGAAATAGCCTGGTGCCTCAAGGTCGAAAAGCTTGCCCATTTCCTCGCTCGTCGAGTAGCGCCACGTGGTGCTCTGGTAGATCGGGAGCTGGCGGGGTTCGCCGTTGCCGGGTTTCCAGCCGCCCTGGATGCAGATTGTATCAAGTTTCATTGTTTTCTCCTTGTTGATGCGTTCAAATTGCCGCGGTACGCAAAAGGGCTATCTTTTGCGCGTTTCCTCGCGTCCGTCCTGGAAGATGCGGCGAATCTCCGAGCACTCGCCGGAGACACCGTAGATGTATTCGTCGCGGAAGTCCTTGGGCATTGAAATTTCGGGGTCGACGTAGTTGGTGGCGCAAGAGGCGTAGTCGATGACAAGCGCCTTCCGGTCGGCGCCGTAGATCCGCTTCTCATTCCGCGGGAAGAACCATGAGACAAACGACGGCGCGGAATAATTGAAACCGTCATCGGCGACGCAAACCACGTCGACGCGCGACGACTTGATGCCGAATGGCGTTGCAAAAGGCGGCTCATGGTAGTCGATTTTGATTTCGACGCGACTGGCGCGGGAATCGACCTCGCGAATGGAAACCTTCGCGGGATCACCCTGGCCAAGAAACCAATGGTACCTGAGGCCTTTTTCACCCGGTGCGCCCACTTCGAGCATCATCTTGCGCGAATACGCGGGGGCGCGCCAAATGCGGGCAATGGCAAACGGCGAGTCATAGAGACGTTCGCCAAATGGATCCGGGTAGTCGAGAACGGGACGGAAGTGCGCCGAATCGTCGGCCACGACGCGCAATGGCGCGAGCGGAGGAAGCGAATTTGTCGAAAGCGAATGGGCCAGGCGGGCCAGCTTCAACGTGTCGACAGCCCCTCCCTCGAAGACAACCGGGTGCGCAGACGGCTTGAGATAGTCCGCGCGTGACACAAGGTTGGACTGCGAAGCCCGAAGGAGGTACTGCAGGGTTGGAGACACGCGCCCCGTCGCGACAAGGGCGTCCTTGACCTCGGGGCGAAGCGCCGCCAGCGCCGTCGCCATGGCGGCGAGAATGGGCCGGTCCGTCCACGATGAACCTGGCGAAATGAAAAGATAGGGCGTGCGCGTCGGGAAGACATCGCCGAATTTCTCCGCCAGGTAGTCGTGGTGCTGCGGGTAGACATAGATGGTGTTGGAAAGATACTGGATGAGCAGGTTCTGGATGTGGGAGTTTTGCAACCGCCGCGCACAGCTTCCCCAAAAGGGCCCCGCGACATTCGCGGTGGACGAATTGCCAATGGTTGGGCGGCCCTGGAAATTGAACAACGACATCCCCGTGTCAACACCCGCACTGCGCGCCTCGTCGCAGTAGCGCGTCGGGGCAAGTCCCGTGAAAATCGAAGTGCCGAGGATTGAATGGCCGCGGTCATGGTTGTCGTAGATGTCGCCCCAGTTCCCCGCGGCGGACCCCTCGAGAATCCAGTTGCGAATCAAATCGCCCGTTTTACCGGGGATCCGCGTCAATTTCGCCGTTGACGGATTTTCCCTGGGAAGGGACAGGGCCACCCTGAAACCGCCAAGGGTCATGTCCCAGACCGTATTCGACGTGGTTATGGGTGCAACACCATACAACGGCAGGGGCGTTATTGCGCCGTATGCGTTTTCGGGATGAAGGGAGTTTTCACGGACCTTCGCCAAGGCGGACGTGAAGGCTGGGTCGCGGCGGATCAGCGCGAGGTCGGTATCGGCAGACATGCCGGCGACATCGGAAAAGCCCAAATCCGCCGCTTTTGCAATCGAGGCGCGGGCATCGGCGATTCGTCCAAGGCGCACCTGCGCGCAGGCGCGGTTGTACCACCAGGTCGCGTCATTCGGGAAAAACGCCACGGCATTGCTGCAAACCACATCCATCCCCAGGTAATTGCCTTCGGGAATGCATTTTTTGAGTTCGGAAAGAAGCTTGTTGTGAACGGGGAAATACTCCTGCATCTGGAAGACGTTCGTCACGCCTCCGGCGAACACGCAGGGTGCGGCAAGGGAAAAAAGGATGCAGAAGAAATGTTTCACGCGCATGGGGACAATCCAAAATTGCGGAGGATCGCCGGGGTCACATCGACAATCGAGTTGCAAGACGAGAGAATTTCCTCGGATCCTGGCCCTGCGGCGATAAGCGGAACCTTGTTCAGCGTGTGCCCCTTCTGCCCGATGGCCTCGACATTCCCGTGGTCAGACGACAACGCGACGGAAATGCCCATGTCAACCGCCAGCGGGAAAAGTTCGCCGAGAAAGACGTCAAGTGTGCGCAGCACATCGCGAGCCGCATCTATCGACCCTGAATGCCCCACCTGATCCGTGAGGAAATATTCGAAAAGCGTGTAATCGTATTCAATGGCGATCTGCACGAGATGATCCGCCGCGTCCTTTGCCGAGACAAGGGGACCGTCATACCCCTTCGCGGAAAGCGAGGCGCGGGTGATGTCATGCAGGAGCGCGTGGTTTTTCATCAGGTCGTCGCGCAGCGAAACCGTTTCGGGAACGGTTAGGGCCGCCGTTGTCGTGACAGACCGAAAACGACGGGCCCTCACCTCGTCGACGGAATCCGCAAGGTAGGCGTCGGCGAAGCGCGAGCGTCTCCCCGCCGCCTTCATCGACATGAAGACATTGCCCTCCTCGACAAACTTGCGGAGCGTCGGCCCCGGAAAGCCCGTGACATGGCGCCCCATGAAGGCGGCGGCATTCCGACCGGTGAAAAGAGAGGCCTGCCCCGTTGCACTTTGAGGCGCCCCCTCCACGCCGAGGCAGGCGTCAACAGGGACGCAACAACTGCGAACAAGACGGCAGACGGCAGGGCAAACATCGGGCGACACGGGATTGTCGGGCGCTGGAGGCGCCAACCCGAGGCCATCCACAAATATGAAGAGCTGTTTCACTCCAAGGCGCGTCTCTTCGCCTAGTCGTCCCAGTATCCGTCGCGAAGCTTCCGCTCGTAGCGTGGCGGGACATAGGCGCGCAACCATGCGTTGAACGAAAGCTTGACCTTGGCATCGCGTTCCGAGCCGTCATCCCTCGTGTATGCCGGCTCATACGAAGTGCGGAACCTGAAGGCAATGCAGTCGAGGCTGTACTGAAGGTAGGCCGTGACCTGTTCGCACCGGGACCGTTCTGAATCGTAGCGCGCATAGCAGCCAATTGCCCAGTAGTCCGAAAGATTGCAGCGAAGGTCGCCCGTGAAAAGCGTCGCGTCATTGGGAATGTAGTAGCATTCGCCAGCCGCCTCCCAGCGGTCGCCTTGCCAAAGCGAAATCCAAAAGTCAATGTGGTCGAACTCGTTCTCCTTGGCGTCGTAAACGGCATCCGCGTCGATCTTGATGTCGTCGGTTGGATGCCAAACCATGTCGGCGCCATATCGCTCAATGCCGTTGTCGCCTTGCGCATCCTCAAAGAAGTAGACGGTGTAAAGATCAAGGTCAAGCCTTTCGCTTATCCCGCCTTGCGCCTCTTTGCGCTGGACAAGCTGCCTCAGGCCAAGGCGAACGTAGTGCCCCATGTCGAGTTTGTCGATGCTGTCGAATTGATAGAGGTCGGCAGGCCGGAGATTGGGCTCGGGAATGTAAGTCCAATTCGCATACGGTTCGAGGACGTGGCGGTAGATGCGCCCGTCGGCTCCGTCGTAGAACCCGTAGGCCTTGAAAGACACTTCGGTTCCAAGCTCGAAAAGATTGCGAAGTTCTCCGCCGCCCTCGACCGTGACGGTCCGCGTGTCGTTTGTCCCGAACTCATTGACATAGGCCTCTTCCCTCTTCTCCTTTGTCTTGGAGTAATACGTCCCCCGGTACGCGATGCGCGGCACGACCGAAAGGAAACCAAGGGCCTTGAATGGCTTGTTGAGCTCGTGGCGCGTGTCGAAGCGGAAGGTGTCGTAGGAGTCATGCACGCCGTTCGTAAGCCCGTAATCGGCATACTCGTACTCCAGCAGGCCGCCGGAGGTCTGGCTCTCGTAGTATATCCCGGTATTGCCAAGTTCAAGCAAGGCCGTGTCAAACCAGGCGTCGGGCATGCGGTTGACGTTTTGGTAGAAGTCGTTGACCCTGTGGTTGACGCCTATGCCCATTGAAAAATATTCGCCATTGTGCGTATACGAGGCGTAGGACTCCGGCTGCACGTAGTCCTTGTATTCGTCTTCGTAGAACTCCTCCATCACATAGCTGTCGGAAAAGAACGAGGTGCGGATCGTCAGGTAGTCGGACGATGTGAAATACGTGTCGTGGTGAAGCGTGAACCGATAGCGGTTTTCCTCCACGATGTCGCGATCCTCGTAGCGGTCGAAATCCTCGCCCATGGGATCGTCGTCGAATATCCCGTAGGCGCCAACCATGCCGTGCGATCCCCCGTTGTAAATGTCGCCGAATTTCCAGGAAAGATCCTCGCCCAATGCGAATCCGCGTTTCGTGCGGTAGTCAAAGTGCGAATGGGAATCCAAGGAATCGTGGAACTCGCCGCCGAGATCGGCCAGCTGCATCTTGTAGGTTGTGAGAAGATACGCGCCCCAGTCCGATTCGTATCCGGGGATGAAGCGCCATCCGAAGTGGTCGACGAGGCTGCGCTTGAAAACCGGGTAGTAGAAGATGGGGCATCCCTCGAACTTCACCTTGCCGCCATGCATGAGCACGTATTCGCCGGGCATGAACTCGGCTTCGCGCGCCGTTACGCAATAGTGCAGGCGGGACGGGTCGTTGGTGCATGTGGTGACGAGGGCGTCAGTAAGCAGATAGGCCCCGCTTAAATCACGTTTCGCAGGCCCCGAAATGACGCGGACGGATTGCGACTGCATATCCAGGTTCGGGGCCAACCCCTCGCCCGTCTTGTAATTGAAGGTTATCCTGTTGGAGCGGGTGGCGGCCTGCCCTTCGCGGACAAGCACGACGTTGCCGTCCGCCACCACTTCGCCATTCTCGCGGTTGACCAGCATGCGGTCCGCAGTGACCTGGGCGTCTTTCTGCCGGATCACGACACCGCCAGAAGCCTGCACCCAGCCGTTTGACAAAGTCTGGAAACTTTGCGCCGAGATGTCGACGGGGGCGTCCGCCGAATAGGGCGTGACGCCAAAATTCGGCGCCGCGGCAGCCGTCATCACGGTTGCGACGGCAAGAAAGGCTATCGCTGCTTTTCGCATGGATCTTCCGTATTTCTAACGTTACTCTGAAACAGACTCGGGAGCCGCGTTGGTTTCCGCCGTCTTGTCGCCGCCGCCAAAGAGGGAGCCGATGCCCTTGACTGCCGCGCCGACACCCTTGACCGCCGCGCCGCCGACGGCGCCAACCGCATCGGCCGCCGCGCCGCCGACAGCGCCTACCGCATCGACCGCCGCGCCGCCGACGCTCCCGACGGCGTGCACCACGCTGCTGAGAATCGACTTCACGAGAATCTGGACAATCTGGATCGGCATGAAAGCTCCGTCCTTGCCGATGTCATTGAGCTCAATCTCCAGAAGCGGCACCTCAAAACCGGCGCCGACCTTGACGCCGATCGTGCCCTCGTCGACAAGGAAATGGTCGATTACGACGGGCATGGACTTCTTCTCGTTCTTGGGCTTGTCCGTTTTATCCTCTTTCTCAGGCGGCGGGAAGCGCTCTTCAAGCTGGCCGAGGAAAGCGGCGATGTTGTTGGACGTGAGCTTCTGGTGGTACCAGACCTTCGGCTCGCCAACGTGAATCTCGCGGATGTGGCACGTCCCCTTGAAAAGGTCGCGCGTCGCGACATCGACATGCAGCGTGCCGAGGTGGAACATGTAGGGCGTGTCGAAGCCCTCGGGGTTGCCAATCTCGAAATTCGAAATCTTGACCTCGCCACGAAGCACTGAGACATCGACATCCGAAACCGAAACCGGAACGCCAAGCAACTTGGGCACAACTGTGTTGACGGACCCCTCGATGATCGAGCCGATGCGCCAAAGCAGCACCGCGACCAAAACCACGATCACCCCAAGAACGACGCCGGTGACCTTAAGCGCCTTTTTTGCCTTTGCGTTCATGTTGGTTTCCTCATCGAAGGGCGGGGCCAGCACGCCGGCCCCGCCCTTTTTTATCATCCGATTGGCAATTAGAGCTCGACGCACCAGTTGTGCGTGTCGGGAAGCTCGCCGTACTGGATGCCCTGCACCGCGTGGTAGAGCTTCTCAAGCACGGGGCCGCAACCATCGCCCGTGGGCAGCTTGATGACCTTGTCGCCGCGGACAATCTCGGAAACCGGCGTAACGACGACGGCGGTGCCGCAGGCGCCGATCTCGGCGAACGTCTCGAGCTCCTCGAAGGGAACCGGACGCGTCTCGACGGGCATGTTGAGGTCGACGGCGATCTGCCGCAGCGTGTTGTTGGTGACGGAGGGGAGCACCGAGTGGGAATCGGGCGTGACATAGGTGCCGTCTGGCTTGATTGCGATGAAGTTCGAGGTCGCGAACTCCTCGACGTACTTGTGCTCCTTGGCGTCGAGGTAGAGCTCGACCGGGAAGCCGTCGTGCTTGGCCTGGACGTGTGCGTAGAGGCTGGCGGCGTAGTTGCCGGCGACCTTGACGTCGCCCATGCCGTGCGGGGCCGCGCGGTCCCAGTCGTCGTAGATCGTGGCGCGCACGGGCTTGAGGCCGCCCTTGTAGTAGGGGCCGACGGGCATGACCATGATCATGAAGGTGTATTCATCCGCCGGCGCGACGCCAATCTGCGGCCCGGAACCGACAAGAAGCGGGCGAACGTAGAGAGAGCCCCCGCTGCCATAGGGCGGGATGTAGTCGAGGTTGTCGTTGACGACGCGCTTCAGGGCGTCCATGAACATGTCGATCTCGACCGGCGCCATGCAGGTGCGGCACGCGGTGCGGTACATGCGCTCGGCATTGGCCTGCGGACGGAACGCGCGGACCTTGCCGTCCTTGCACTTGAAGACCTTGAGCCCTTCGAAAGCGGCCTGCCCGTAGTGGAGCGCCGAGGCTGCGATGTGCATCTTGAGATACGGCTCGTGGACGAGTTCGCCCTTGTCCCACGCGCCGTTGCGCCACACGTACTTGATGTGGCTGTTGGTATCCATATAGCGGAAACCAAGGCTTGACCAGTCAATGTTCTGCATGAAATTCACCTTTGCTTGTTCTTTTAACCTTATGAAAGAAAGACTTTTTCCATACTACAGAAGTGCCCGCCAAAAGTCAAGAAGCGGCCCCCCGCCAAAACAACGGACGACACCCCTACCCCGCCACGAGGCAGAAGGTGCGGTGCCCGGACGTCTCCGCGAAGAGCTCCATGACGTCGCGGTTGTACATGCGGATGCAGCCGTGTGACGCGGGCCGCCCGAGGAGATGCTCCTGGTTGGTGCCGTGAATGTAGATGAACCGCGCGTGGCTGTCGACCCTTCCGCCCTTGTTGCGGCCGGGTTCAAGGCCGTCGAGCCACATGACGCGGGTGAGGACCTTGTCGGCGGCGGCGTCAGACCGCCAGTCCCCGTACGGGATGATCTCCCCGGTTGGCTTGCGCGAGACGAAAACCTGGCCAGGAACGGCGTCGGCGCCAATCCATTCCGCGACCTCGTGCCAACCGGCCGGCGTCTTTTCCGAATTGGCTAACGCCCCCACGCCGGCTTTCGCCGTGGAAACCGTGTAGACGGCGCGGACGACTCCCCCCGTCGAAAACGACATGCGCTGGTCGCGGACGGAGACGACGAGCAGGCAGTCGCCTTCGCCCATCGCCGGCGCACCCGGCGCCGCGATTGCGGCCGCGACAAGTGCGCGGTCCGCTTCTGTTATTTCGTTTTTCATCGGCGGAACATACCCCGCCCATCCGGCAAGCGCAAGAAGCGCGAAAAAGGCCGCTGCTGCAATGCGGATCATTGGCAACCTTGTGTGAGCCGTCGGCTGGCGCAGGGACAACCCCGGCTATTTTTCCGAGTTGATCGCGTCCTTCACCGCGAAACCATAGCGTTTCGTGTAAACGACGAGCGAGTAGAGATTGAGGGCGATGCCAAGCGTTTCAAGCGCGACCATCGCGCCACGCGGCAGCCACGGCCAGGAAAAAGCCACGTGCGCGTAGACAAGCATCCCGATGGGAAAGCTGACAAACGTCCTGAGCTTGCCGACGAAATTGGCGCGCATGTCGGCCTTGCCCACGGCGAGGGAACGCAGCGTGACAACCCACAGGTCGCGCAAGACGTGCAGCACCGTGAAGAAAAGCATGAGCACGCCCTGCCCGACGTCGCCGACAAGGAAGAGCATCGCCGTCACCGTCGGGAAAACCACGACGAAGAACACCTTGTCCATCAACGGGTCGCAAATCGCGCCGAATTTCGACGTGACGTTCCACTTGCGCGCAAACATGCCGTCGAAAAGATCGGTGATGGCGCTGAGCGCCATGAGCGCGAGGCACCCCACGCGCAACGGAATCGCGAAACCACGGGCCGCAAGCCAATCCGGCCACAGCATGTCGACCGCGACGCCGACCATCGAGAGCAGCACCATCGGCGCCCGCGCGCAGGTGATGGCCGTAACCGTGGCGAGCTGGCGCGAAGTTCCGCGCGGACGATTGTTTTCCTCCTGGCGCATCGTTGACCGCCCCCTACCAGACAAGCGTCGAGAAATAGTCGTCGAGCGTTTCCGCGCGGCGGATGAGCTTGAACTCGCCCGGAGCCATGCGCAGATACTCGGCGCAGCGCAGCTTGCCGTTGTACTGGAAGCCCATGGCGGAACCGTGCGCCCCCGCATCGTGGAAGGCCAGCAGGTCGCCGGGGACGATTTCGGGTAGCACGCGGTGGATCGCGAACTTGTCGTTGTTCTCGCATAGCGACCCCGTGACGTCGTAGACGTGGTCCTTCGGCGCGTCCGCCTTGCCCAGCACGGTGATGTGGTGGTAGGCGCCGTAAAGCGCGGGGCGCATGAGGTTGGCCATGCAGGCATCCATTCCGACATAGTCGCGGTAAGTGTGCTTGACGTGGAGGACGCGCGAGACAAGGCACCCGTACGGCCCCGTGATGACGCGGCCGCACTCGAAGCAGAGCCGGGCGTGCGGAAGCCCCGCGCCGAGAAAGTTCTTCTCATAGCTTTCGCGGATGCCGCGGCCAACGGCCTCAAGGTCGACGGCCTTGTCCTCGGGCCGGTAGGGGATGCCGATGCCGCCGCCGAGGTTGATGAGCTCGAACCGGATGCCGAGCGCCTTGGAGATTTCGGCCGCGAGCGTGAAGACCATTGTCGCGGTATCGACGAAATACTGGGGGTTGAGCTCGTTCGAGGCGACCATCGTGTGGAGCCCGAAGCGCGTGACGCCCTTGTCCCTGAGCTGCCTGTAGCCTTCGAACATCTGTTCGCGCGTGAAGCCGTACTTGGCCTCCTCGGGCTTGCCGATGATCGCGTTGCCCTCCTTGAGCGGGCCGGGATTGTAGCGGCAGCAGACCAGCGGCGGCAACCCCGCGCTATCCTCGAGGACGGGGATGTGCAGGATGTCGTCGAGGTTGATTACCGCGCCCAGCTCCCTGGCCTTGGCGAACTCCGCGGGCGGCGTGTCGTTCGACGTGAACATGATCTGGTCGCCCTTGATGCCGCAACGCTCCGCCATGACGAGCTCGGCGAGCGAACTGCAGTCCGCGCCAACCCCCTCCGAGGCGAGCAACTTCAGGAGCTGCGGGTTGGGCGTGGCCTTGACGGCGAAGAACTCGCGGAAGTCGGGGTGCCACGCGAAGGCGGCCTTCAGACGGCGAACGTTGTCCACGATGCCCTCGGCGTCGTAGACGTGGAAGGGCGTCGGCACGCGCGACGCGAGGTCGGCGATTTCCTTTTCGGGGATTGGCAGCGGTTTTGAGACGGGGTTGAGGTTCATGTTCGGGCCGATGTTTTCGCCGGGTCCGGCGGGGTTAGTTGAGTTTGGAGACGAGGAGCGGGATCGCGCTTTCAAAGCAAGTGCCGTACCAATGCGTCGCGGGCGTCTTGGAAAGCGAATCGCAGACGATGTCGGCGGCAAGCGCGGCGGCGTCCTCCATGGAGCGCCCGCGCAGAAGCGCGCCGGCGAAAACCGAAGCGTAGAGATCGCCCGTGCCATGCGTCGAAAGCGGATTGCGGGCATTGAAGTAGTACTTGACCTCGCCCCCGTCGAAGGTGGCGACGCCGAGTTTCGACTCGTCGAACGAGACGCCCGTGAGCACCACGTTGGCGGCGCCAAGGGCGCGGAGGTCGCGGACCATGTCCTCGACGAATTTCCGGTCGTAGCCGGAAAGCACAGGTTCGCGGCCCAGCAGGAACGCGGCCTCGGTGAGGTTCGGGAGGATGTAGTCGGCGCCCTTGCACAGGCGGCGCATCTCCATCGGGAAGTCGTCGGCGAAACCGGCGTAAAGACGGCCGTTGTCGGCCATCGCGGGGTCGACGATGCGCAAGGCGCCCGGCTTGGCGCAGCTCGCCATGATCGAGAGAATTGGCGAAATCTGGCTGGCGCAGACATAGCCCGTGTAGAAGGCGTCGAACTTGACGCCGTTCTCAAGCCAGCTCTTCTCGATTGGCAGCATGTCGCCCGTGAGGTCGCGGAACGTCCAGTTCTTAAACCCCGGCGCGGTATGCACCGAGAGAACGGCGGACGGCAGGATGGCGGTCTCGACTCCGCAGGCGGAAATCACCGGGAGCGCGACCGTGAGCGAGCATTGCCCGAAGCAGGATACGTCCTGGATCGTAAGGAGCTTCTTGGGGGCTTGGATTGCTGTGTTCATGGCATTCTATTTTACCAAAAACGCGCGACCTATGCGAAGTGCGCCAGCTGCCCGAGGTAGGCGCGGATGACGCCAAAGGACTTGTCCGCCATCGTCTTCCAGAAGTCGGCGTACTTCGCGTAGTGGTTTTCGCACCCGGGCACGTCACTGACAATCCTGAAACTTGCGAACGGCACGCCGTAGACGTGGCATGCCTGCGCCAAGGCGCACGACTCCATGTCGACGGCCACGACTTCGGGAAACATCCTCCGGATCGCCTCGACGTCGGCGGGGCGGGAGACGAACTTGTCCCCCGTGGCGACAAGCCCTGTCACCACCTTGGCGTCCGCGACGATTTCACGCGCCGCGGCCAGCAGCCGGGCGTCAGGCTTGAAGCGCGGCGGCATCCCCTGGATCTGGCCGGGCAGGTTGTCGTCGCCGCAGTCCACGTCGTGGTAGACAAACTCGCTGGCGGCAACCACGTCCAAGACGTCTGCCCGTGAGGCATCCACCCCGCCGGCAACCCCCGTACTCACAATTGCATCGGGGGCGAACCCGCGGACAAGCTCCGCCACGCCCAGCGCGGCGTTGACCTTTCCAATGCCGCTTTCCACGAGGACAACCTCTGCCTCGCCAAGCCGCCCCACGCAAAATGCGCGGCCACCCTGTTCAACGTCCCTGCACGACCCAAGCAACGCGCGTACCTGTACGCGCTCCTTTTCCATCGCTGTTATTACGCCGATTTTCATGCCATCCATTATACCAAGAGTGCGCCAGAGGCGCAGTTGGGAGAGGAGAGTAAAAAGCAAAGAGTGAAGAGTGAAGAGTAAAGAGTGGGGAGTGGGGAGTTGACAGGAAGGGGAGTCAACTTGACAATTCTACAAAAAGGCGATGAGAAGTTCCGCACCGTATTCTCATCGCCCGAAAACAGATGGCAATTATTATGTTCGCTTCCCGACGCAGAATTAGTTTTTCGGGTTGGGGCCGTAGGAATTGACCCCGGCGTCGCCTTCCTTCGCCATCAGTACGGCGAGGACGAGGAATCCCAAAACGGGAATGACGGCGATAAGCTGCAGCCACCCGCTCCGGCCGACGTCGTGCAGACGCCGCGCACCCACGGCGAAACCTGGTACGAGAAGGGCCGGAATGGCCAGATAGCCGACATACGGAACGAAGCCAAGCACAAAGCCGGCGAGAAACGCGAAAAGGGCGAAAGACCAGTATTCGCGGCGGCGTGCCCGCCCGCTGAAATCGGCGAACTTGCCCGAAATGCAGGAAATGAACCACTGGAGGGCGGTCTTGTCGGGCGATGTTCCCGTATTGCTTTTGTCTGACATGCTAAAACTCCTTTTCTATTCGGTTGGTCAATTTGCGGGGGAATGGCGTCCGGCCAGCCGCCCCTTGGGGTGCTTTTCGCAGTTCGTGTTCGTCATCGACGCAATCGAGGACCATGACCGCCCGCAGTACCTGCATGTGTACGAGGACTTCTCCGATCCTCCGTAGGCCTTGTGCGGGCCCTTGTTGAAGCCGTCGGGATGGCGTGCGCAATGGCTGTTCGCCATCGCCGCCCGGCTTGTCCAGTACCGCCCGCACTGCGAGCAGTAGATTTTTTTCGCGCCCTCGCCCGCCTGACACACAAAGGCCAGAAGAAAGGCGGCCGCAACCGCAACCTGAATCTTCATCGCAAACTCCCCTACTTGAACTTGACCGTGTAAACCCACAGAAGCGACTTGTTCACGGCAAGGTCGCTCGTCATTTCCCAGCCGCCTTGAACCTTCCCGTCAACAACACCGGACTTCACTTCCACTTCAAGGGACGCCTCGGTCTTGGCGTTTACGCCATAGTCATCCTTGTAAACAAGGGTGAATTTCTCCTCTTCGGGAGCGTGCCCGTCACAGACATTGTTTACAAGGCTTTGCAACTCCCTTGAATCACGCAAAAATGGAAAGTCCTTTTCATCTGGGCGTCTCGGCTTGTGGCCTTGGGTTTTTCGACTGAGTTCAAGGCTCTGCAACCGACTGAACGTTTCTCCAACTCGTTCGCTGTAACTTCCTTCAATGTCACCACCACCAAACTTTTTGCAAGCGGCTTCGATACGCGCGGTCAATTGCTCATCGTTGACTTCGTGTGAAGCTTGCATGTCAATGACCTTGCAGGTAGCTTCCTTTGCCCCGAGCATCTCAAAGACATTGCTCATCTCGATGAATTTTTCATGGAGCATTTCCCAATGAAACTCCGAGAGTTCAATATACTCGTTCTGCCGATACGGATGCTGGACATAAGTGCAGCCATCCTGGGGGTGTCCCGTTTGGAAAACAAGTGTTTTTGACTTGTCCCCGGGATAAAACTTCTGGATTTCCTTGTTGTATGTCCGAATGTCGAGAGCAGGCATGAAAATGCTATTGTCGGAGATTCGCTCAAAAGACAAAGCGCCAGAATATGAAGTTCTTTCAATAGTCCGAACGTTCTTGCCGAAAAGGCCAAAGTACTTCTGTTCTAAAAAAAACATACATCCACCATTTCCGCAAACGATATACTTGCGCAAATTCTTGAGTTTGGCAGAGGCGAGGAAAGTCCCGCCCTGCCGTCCAAGAAGTTGATAGACACGCGGTTTAACCACGTTTTCAAGACTTTGATCACGCTCTTCTACTATTGATGCTGAACGCATAAAATCATATTTCAAAAGAAGTCGAGACGGTTCCTTCGCATTGAAATCATCGGCGTTAACTTTTAAGGCGGAAATAGTCATCTCTCGATTTTCTTTATCTGTCAGGGGCGTTGGAAATATTTTAAAATAATTAACAGCACCATTCCAAATGTCATAAAAAAGATGGGCTATCGTATAGGCCTTCTCGTCGCAATAACCACCTTGAATCTTCTTGTAAAGAGCATCTTCTGACCCCTTCTCTGCGGCAAGATCAAGGAGCGTATTTGCAATCTCAAGTTTTTCGTCTTTGTTTCGATTGTTTCGATATAAACAATAGGATATGCAAAAAAGAATGTCTCCCGGCAAGTCGCCTATGTCTTTTTCCTGATAATCAGACAATTTCCCAGCAACATCATAATCTTCATCCAACACGTCCTCCACGCCAAATGTAAAGGCGCGAACCAGCAGACACCGACTCTCTTCTGAAACATACTTGTCGTCCTCAATGGCCTTCTGGGCGATTTGCTTCAACTCCTCGGCCTGTTCCTTCGTCAAGTCATCGGGCGACTGTTTTTTCAGATAGGTGACAACTTTTTCAGAAGCATCCGTCTGTTTGAACAATTTTATGATGTCGCCGAACGGCGAATAATCAAGCGGGCTGGCCTGGCCGTCAAGGTAGCCGAGGCCGATTACGCATACTGCAAGCGGCAGAAGCGCGCGTCTGGCGCAATATCCGACGAATGAATTGCGGTTAATTGTCATCTTTATGAGACCTTCTTTCGCGCCTAACATTGTTGAGGCTTGCCCGCCGGCGCGAAAAAAGGAGCGGCGCACCCTCAAATCCTATCTCAAGAGAGGTACCGCTAAGAACCCGTGTAGAAATACGAAAAGAAAGTACGCCGCGTGGTTACCACGCAACGCACCATCGTATTTCACTTCTACACGAAAAATTAGCGGTTTTTCTCTTGAAGCTACTTTACGCTGTTGCGTACGTGTCTGGGTCCCGGATGGGAATCCCAGGCTCCTTTCTCCCGGCCCGATATGCAGCCGGGGCAAAGGTTTTGGCTTGTCCAGCCCGTTCGGCGAATACTCTTGGGCACATCCGCCGTTTTCAAAGACCATCCTGCGTCACCGCAGTCTTCTCCGTGCCCACGTGGAGAATGAAACAAGAAATATTCTACCACATTTTCATACCTGGTGCCATGTAAAATTTCTGTATGGAAAATGTGAAATATGTGGAAACAACCCGATGAGAAGTTCCGTACCGTGTTCTCATCGGGCACACGGGCAAGGCTTTTCATGCAACCCCTCTTCCATATGCTCAACTTTGCTTCCGCACCATATTCTCATCGTCGCCGCATACACGCCGATGCGCCAAAAATTCACACAAGTGACAAACATTCACACGGCAAGTACAAATCACGATTACACATTAATAGTTTTACCGAAACATTCTAAACGACAGAATCAATTTTTTGGCATACTCATTGCTTTTATTTTGGCATAAGGAGATTCAACGATGAATATGGATAAACTTACGCAAAAGGCACAGATGGGGCTGCAGGCGGCGCGCGAGGCGTCCGTCAGGTTCGGCCACCAGGAAATCGACGTGGAGCACCTGCTTCTCGCCTTGCTCATCCAGGAGGAGGGGCTCGTCCCGCAAGTCCTGGCAAAATGCGGGGCGTCGGTGGCGGACGTCAAGGCCCGCACGGAGGAAAACCTCGCATCCCGCCCGCACGTCTCGGGCGACACCGAGCTGGGCAAAATCTACGTCACGCAGGCGATGAACGAACTGATGGTGCGCGCCCAGGACCATGCCGCGCGGCTTAAGGACGAATACGTCTCGGTCGAGCACTTCCTGCTGGCCATGACCGACGGCGCCGCGGAAAAGACCGCCGCCTTCAAAATTCTGGCTGGCGCGGGCATCACGCAGACGGGGCTCCTCTCCGCGCTCAAGCAAGTGCGCGGCAACCAGCGCGTCACCTCCGACAATCCGGAAGGCCAGTACAACGCCCTCAAAAAATACGGCACCGACCTCGTTGAAATGGCGCGGCAAGGCAAGCTCGACCCCGTAATCGGGCGCGACGGCGAAATCCGCCACGTCATGCGCATTCTCTCGCGCAAAACCAAGAACAACCCCGTGCTCATCGGCGAACCCGGCGTCGGCAAGACCGCCATCGTCGAGGGACTCGCCCAGCGCATTCTCCGCGGCGACGTCCCGGAAGGCCTCAAGAACCGCACGATCTTCTCGCTCGACATGACGGCGCTCATGGCCGGCGCGAAATACCGGGGCGAATTCGAGGAGAGGCTCAAGGCCGTCCTGACCGAAATCAAGGCCTCGGAAGGGCGCACCTTGCTCTTCATCGACGAAATCCACACCATCGTCGGCGCCGGCAAGACCGAGGGTTCGACCGATGCCGGCAACATGCTCAAACCCATGCTCGCCCGCGGCGAACTCCACTGCATCGGCGCGACGACACTCGACGGGTACCGTAAGTACATGGAGAAGGACGCCGCGCTCGAACGCCGCTTCCAGCCCGTCATGGTTGATCCGCCCTCCGTCGAGGACGCCATCTCGATCCTGCGCGGGATCAAGGACGCCTTCGAGAAGCACCACAACGTGCAGATCTCCGACGGCGCACTCGTCTCGGCCGTCACGATGTCGGACCGCTACGTCCAGGACCGCTTCCTCCCCGACAAGGCCATCGACCTTCTTGACGAGGCCTGCGCCTCGATCCGCACCGAGATGGATTCGATGCCTTCCGAACTCGACGAACTCACCCGCAAGGTGACCCGCCTCGAAATCGAGGAGACCGCCCTCAAGAAGGAGAAGGACGCCGCCGCCGAGGCCCGCCTGGCCGAACTCCGCAAGGAACTCGCCGATCTCAAGGCCCGCGCCGACGCGATGAAGGCCCAGTGGCAGAACGAGAAGGCCGTCCGCGACGCGACCAAGCGCATCCGCGACGATCTCGACAAGGCCCGCCGCGACTACGATCGCGCCGAACGCGAATACGACCACGAAACCGCCGCCAAGCTCCGCTACGGCACCATTCCCGCGCTTGAGAAGCGGCTCCGGGAGGAGCAGGCGAAACTTTCGGGCGCGGACGGCGCGACCCCGCTGCTCAGCGAGGCCGTGACCGAAGCCGAAATCGCCGAGGTCGTTTCGCGCTGGGTGGGCGTCCCCGTCAGGCGTCTTATGGCAGGCGAACGCGAAAAACTTCTCGAACTCGACAAGGCGCTCCAGGCGCGTGTCGTCGGTCAGGACGATGCCGTTTCGGTCGTCGCGGACGCCGTGCTGCGTTCCCGCGCCGGCATCCGCAGTGCGCACCGCCCGATCGGCGCCTTCCTCTTCCTCGGCCCCACGGGCGTCGGGAAGACGGAACTTGCGAAATCGCTCGCGGCCGAGCTCTTCGACTCGGAGGACTGCATGGTGCGCATCGACATGTCGGAATACATGGAGAAATACGTCGTGTCGCGCCTCGTCGGCGCACCCCCCGGCTACGTCGGCTACGAGGAGGGCGGCCAGCTCACCGAAGCCGTGCGCCGCAAACCCTACAGCGTGGTGCTGCTCGATGAAACCGAGAAGGCGCACCCCGACGTCTTCAACGTGCTCCTCCAGGTGCTCGACGACGGCCGCCTCACGGACGGCCACGGGCGGACCGTGGACTTCAAGAACACGATCCTCATCCTCACGAGCAACCTCGGCTCCGAATTCATCGCCGAAGGCGGGGGGGACCGCGAAGACGTCCGCGAAAAGGTGACGGAGCTTCTGAAGCGCTCGTTCAGGCCCGAGTTCCTCAATCGACTTGACGAAACCATCGTCTTCAATCCGCTCGGCCGCGCCGAGATCGCGAAGATCGTGGAGCTCCAACTCGGCGAACTCCGCCAGAGGCTCTCTGTGCAAGGCATCGGACTTGAAATGCCGCCCGAGGCCATCGCGAAAATCGCCGAAATCGGCTTCGACCCCGTTTATGGCGCGCGCCCGATCCGCCGCACCATCCAGCGCGAACTCGAAACGCCGATTGCGCGGGCGATTATCGCCGGCAAATACACGGAAGGCTCAACCGTCAAGGTCGGTCCCGGCCTCGACCTCGCCTAAAAGACGCGGCGCGGCGTCCGCCCCTCGCGGACGCCGCGCAAATTTGACCGATTCGGCCAAATTGACCGAATTAAACGGCCCCCACTCACAGACGTGGCGACGGGAGTGGCGTTTGGCTTAGCAGCTGCGGAACAGCAACCAAAAGAGCCAAACCACAATTGCATTAGCCAAGGGAGGCCACTCCCCTTTCTTCTTCTCGCCTGAATCCTGAGAGAAATAAAACCAGGCCATGCATATCAAAAGCAAAAGAAACGGATGGATGTCCAATTTCGTCAGTTGGCGCACTGCCCCCGGAGGAGGAGGGATTGCGCCCAATACGAATGTGCAAAGCATCGTTGTTCTCCTTTCCTAATAAACCCCAGGGTAGCCGACGGTTTTTTTGTTTTGCCGTATAATCTCCCTGATCGCATCGTCACGGTCAACGAAGTAGAGTGGCAAATCGATCATGTTGTAATTGTAGAGGTAGGGATATGTGCCCACTAGGTAAAGGTCGTTGCCGAAAACTGCCCCCTCGACGACATGCGGATTTGCGTATGGGGAATACTTGAGGCAGAATGCCGAATCCGTGATGTACCATCCCGCATACGGGTCGTAGTCAAGGAAAACGCAGATGGCCCGCCCCCTCTCGACGACCGTGAGAACCTGGTACTTGACACCGCTCCGCTTAACAGACCTCTCGATTAAATCGTCAAATACCGAAAAGCCCGATATCGAGGGCGAATATGTCGACTGGTATCCCTCGGGATCGTCGTGTTCCGAAGAGCCCAATACTGTAGGCCTTGGCGAATATGTCGGTTGGTTCTCCTTGGAAAAGCAAAACGCCAGCAGGAAGACGACCAGAATGGACAAGTAAAGGCGGAAGAAATGCGGGCCAAATGTCCGGTAGCTTTGCAACTGGTACCCCCAGTAGTCCGCGTCGCCAACCTCCCTTCCCCTCGCCATGCTTTTTCGCACAACGAAGCGGCCAAGCGGGACAAGAACCAAAAGGGTCAATCCATCAAGAGCCAAGCCAATCCAAAGCGAACCCGAATTCACAGTATCGTAGATTCCGTGGAGAACAGCGGCCAGGGCAACGGACAAGGCGCACATTCCCGCTGCGGAACTTCCGTCCTTGTCCTCCTCCCTGATGTCCGGGGCCAAATACCAGAGCACCATCGCGTCTATCATCGCGTAAATTCCATGCGACGGCATGCAGGCAAACCACCGCACGATGTTGCCAGCCGCCCCCGTCACGCCACCTGCCCCCCACGGCGAATAAACATCGAAATTTTCGCCGGCGCCAAAGCCCAGGCCGGAAACAAAACCCAGGAACACAAACTGCCTGAAGGTAAATGCCTTTCGCGTTAGCACGATGAAAATAAGCGGGAGCATTTTCGTCAATTCCTCGCACAAACCGACACCGCAGACATACCCGGCAAACCTGCTCAAAAATCCGGCACTTGGATCACCGACGACCTCATAGCTCCAGCCAATGCACTTCAGGATTAAGAAGAAAAGACCGACCTTGCCTCTCGCATACCTTACATTGCTGTGCAAGGCCCAGCCTGCAACAAACTGGAAAAGGGTCAAAACGACCAACCCCACCACCATTGAAAAAACAAAGACGCCAACCACGACCTTCATGTTCAACTTTCCGGGGCGAATGAAATGGCGGCAGGCACAATACGAGGCGACCACGCCTCCCGCCGCCAAGAGCAAGACGGGAATAGCCGAATTGCCAAATTCGGCATCGAATTCATAAAACCCGGGAAAGAAAGCGGAAATCACCCAGCCCATGACAAGCGAGACAATCGCAAGAGGGCAAAGCCTGGATATGGAAAAGAGAGGGACGTTCGCCATGGCATCCACCGGGTCGGGGATGTCGCCTTGAGGCTCCTTTAGGAAAAGGCCACGCAAAAACGAAATGATTTTGAACCATAGGCCTTTTAGCGCCTTCGTTTGCGCCTGCGGCTTGGACGAAGGTGGGGTGGACTGCGACATGCGTTGGCTTTCCACGACTTTGGCAATGTCGATTTCCGCATTGCACACGGGACACGCGACGACATCGTGCAGCATCGACAACGGCGCCTCAAGATGCTGTCCGCACTGCGGGCAATTGATTTTCACACATGTTTCGTCTGCCATAAGATTATCCCCCTTCCCCCTTGCCTCATTCCCCACAGGATATTGGCGACCTCGGCGTCCAAGGTGCCTCGCTTTCACAGATTGTTGACATTGTAACCCCGGCTCCGGCCTATCTGCCACATGTCGGGGTTGAAATAAAGCAGCAAGCCTTCCAAAAGGATGTCACTTCCATAATTCTCGCCTTTAACCGGCCTGTGAAATTTATTTTGTCCTGCGTATATCATTACCAAACGCTGCATCTTGAATGAAAACGGTGTGAAAGACGAGCATTCCCCGTCACAATACTCGTTGAAATTTGCGTAGTCTTCCCTCGTCAAGGGTTCCCTGGCGAAAGATACAAGTTTGAAACAAAAATGCCTTATGCCGACATGGAGGTATTTCCAGGCAAGCTCCCTGTCGGCCTTCACGCCCTTGCCATGATAGAGCATATAGCCAAGGCAAATAGCGGCGGCACCCTCGTATGAATAGTTCTTGACACCTTCGTCCTTTGTCGGCGTGGCACTTGAACCAGGTGTTCCGCCATCCTGATCCGCCACCTGCCCAGAGAATCCCATTCCCCGTTGAACTGCGGCAAGATTTCTCAATAAATTTTGGTAAACTTCTGCCGGAGACCAGCCAACACTTTCGCCCATCGCAATCATCTCGTATGCCCTCTTTTCACCCACCAATTCCAGTAGTTTTTCCTTGGCATCGCTATCGAGATTATCCTCCTTCTTTTCAAGAGGATTCAAAATGTTTTTGCTTGCTTGTAAAAAATACACCACCGCACCACGATGGTCTATTTCCGTGCCCATTCCGGAATATTTCATGCAGGCCACGGAAAACAATGAACAATAATAATGCTGGGCCTTTTCAAAACAGCCATACGCTTCCTCGTCATCTCCCTTGTCAAGGAGCATCAGCCCCTTGGTTTGCCAACAAAACTCGTTGCTGTATTTTTCTATTCCCAATTGCGCATATTCCATCGCCTTGTCAAAGTCCCGGCGACCATGCGACCCGTAGTAATAGATTTCCACAAGCTTTTCAATCGCCTCCTGCGAGCCGAGTTCAAAAGCCTTCTCAAGAAGCTCGCAGGCCTTGTCGTAGTCTTGCTCCTGCTTTTTCCCCTCAAGGTATTCCATCCCCAATTCGTATGTTGCCCTTGCCTCGGCTTCTCTTTCCTCCTGGTCCATCGCCGCGACAGGCTCAGAACTTTTCGATTCCGATTCCCCGCCATTGTTTTTCGGCAGCACGAAAAAGACAATTGCGGCAACGGCAACCAAGCCCGCCATGCAAGCAAGTGCAATCCACCATCCCGTCTTTTTCGCTTTCCGTTGTCTTCCCCCGCCCTGCGGTGCGCCGCTCCCCTGCGAACACATAGATTCCGCAATTGGCTGGGGAATGAGCTTCGCCAATTCCAACACGCCATTGCACGTCGGACACGCAACAGTATCGCGCGCCATGGCGGCGGGTACTTCCAGAGGTTGTCCGCAGTGCGGGCAGTTGATTTTGAACAAGTCCATGCTTTCCTTTCGTCAGAGGCGAAAATACGCCCTTTGAAAATATGTACGCACCGCCATTGCGGAATCTGACAAAAAAGAAAACGAAAAAAATCCCGCCACGTTTCCGCGGCGGGATTTTGGCAACCTATGGTTGTCGGGTTACTTGCCCTTTGAGGCGAGCTTCATCGCGAAGAGCACGAGGAGCATGATCACGATGGAGATGGGAAGCGCGATCTGCCACTTCACGACAACCGCCGCAACGATGTAGCCGATGAAGGACACCGCGGCCACAAGCACGGCGTACGGGAGCTGCGTGTTGACATGGTCGATGTGGTTGCACTGCGCGCCGGCCGAGGCCATGATGGTCGTATCGGAAATGGGCGAGCAGTGGTCGCCGCAGACCGCGCCGGCCATGCAGGCCGAGACCGCGATGATCGTCATCTCGCTGCCGGGAATGGCCGCAAGCACAATCGGGATGAGGATGCCGAAGGTGCCCCAGGAGGTGCCCGAGGCAAAGGCGAGGACGCAGGCGATGAGGAAGATGATCGCCGGGAGGAAGAGCTTGAGGCTGGCGGCCGGGCCGTTGATGAGGTCCGAGATGAAAACCTTGGCGCCGAGCGAGTCGGTCATCGACTTGAGCGTCCAGGCGCAGCAAAGGATCATAATCGCGGGAACCATCGCCTTGAAGCCCTCGGGGAAGGCGGCCATGCAGTCCTTGAAGGAGATGACCCGGCGGCAGAGGTAGAAGACCACCGAGAAGACGATGGCGACGATCGAGCCGAGCACGAGGCCGACCGAGGCGTCGGAATCGGAGAAGGCCTTGATGAAGCCGGGCTTGTCCTCGCCGAAGTAGCCGCCCGAGTAGATCATGCCGATGACGCAGGCCATAATGAGGACGAAGACGGGGAGAAGAAGGTCGATGACCCTGCCCTTGTCGTTCTTCGCGAGCATGTTGGTCGCCTCGTCGAGCGCGCCGAGGTCCTTGCCGTCGAGGATGGCCTCTTCATGCTTCTTCATCAAGCCGAAGTCGAAGCCGCTGATGGCGAGGAAGAACATCATCACGATCGTGAGGATCGCGTAGAAGTTGTAGGGGATCGCGTTGATGAAGAGCGAGAAGCCGCTCGCGGCGCCGGCGCCCGAGGCGAAGCCCGCGACGGCGGCGGCCCAGGAGGAGATCGGGGCGATGATGCAGATCGGGGCCGCTGTGGCGTCGATGAGGTAGGCGAGCTTGGCGCTCGAAACCTTCTTGGCGCTCGTCACGGGCTTCATCACCGAACCAACCGTAAGGCAGTTGAAGTAGTCGTCGACGAAGATAAGCATGCCGAGGATGATTGTCGCGAGCTGCACGCCGACGCGGCTCTTGATGTGGTCCTTGGCCCAGCGCCCGAAGGCCGCCGAGGCGCCTGTCTTGTTCATCATCGCGACAAGTGCGCCGAGAAGGACGAGGAAGATGAGGATGCCGATGTTGTAGGCGTCGGCAATCGAACTGATGAAGCCATCCTGCATCACGTGCGTGATGGTGCCCTCAAAGGAGAACTTCGAGTAGATGAGGCCGCCCGAAACAATGCCGAGGAAGAGCGACGAGTAGACTTCCTTGGTGATGAGCGCGAGGAGAATGGCGAGAAGCGGCGGGAACACGGCCCAGAAAGTCGCGTAGGCCGGGAGCTGCTTGTGGATGGTCGCGAGCGCCTCTTTTTCACGCGCCTTGAACTCCTTGTCGTTCTGGACATTGTCGGCGTAGTTGTCGACATATTCCTTGGCGGCGTCGAATTCCGCCAGGTTGGGTGCGGCGGCGGGGGCCTCCTCCGTGGCTTCGGCGACGGCTTCCGCCGCTTCGGGCGCGGCCGCCTCATCCTGTGCCAGGGCGGCGGGCGCGAGGAAAAACCCGAGCGCGAGTGCCGACGCGATGCTTGCTATTGTCTTCATTGTGACTTGCCTTGTTGTGTTTTTGCAAAAAAAGAACCGCCTTGAAAAGCGGTTCTCATGCATGTTCCCGATTCCTTGGCGGACGGCAAGTTGCAACGATAGCGCTCCACAAAAACCTTTGTGACAGTCCGGCGGGATTCCCCCGCCGCCCCAGGCAGACGGCCTTCCAGGTTTCGGCCATCGACCTTCGGCGAAGCGCCCCTCGTTTCCGGGCAATGTCCTGCTTCCCGAAAAACCCCTGCGCCCCGCGCCTCTATCAAATTGGTTCAACGAACAAAAATAATCTACCATCTTGTTGGAAATTCGTCAAGTGCGATGCGTGAAGCGGGAACCCGCCGAGGAGCGGCACGGCGAAAAAGGCATTGCGCTTGTCGATGATTCTCGCGGAGGCAACTGAAGTGCCGCCGAGATTAAGGTTGTGCAATGTGTTCGCAATGTATTTACAAACTATGCCGACTTGTTTTGATGCGCCGCGAAAGCGCGGCGGGTCTTGGAACTCACCGCCCGCCACTCGCCGTCTCCGCCTCCGCCAGCAACACCGTGTTGGCGGGAAGCCAGTCGGGAAGCGGCACGGGGGCAAGGGCGTTGCGTTCGTCGATGATCCTCGCGGAGACAACGGACGCGTCGCCAAGATCCAGGCGGAGCGGAACATCCTTTTCGCCGCAATTCGCGACAAGAATAGCGCCGCGCCCCTTGCCGTCGGCCGCCGCCGTCGCGTAGACACCGCCCGCCGCACAGGTCGCGGAAGACGCCACGGATGTGCCGAGCTTGCGGAGCTCGTTGAAGGCGAGGAACGCGGCGTAGGCCCTGTAGGGCTCGTGCGTGATCGCGTTGAAGAGCGGGGAGTAGGGACTGGCCTGGCAACGGGCGTCGTAGAGGCATGCGACGTCAACGGGGCTTTCCTGCAGCATGGCGAGTTCGGCGGCGATGCGCCCCGCCTGGATCGCGGAACCCAGCCCGCCCAGCCACGCGCCTGGCAGCCATTCGTTGAAGTGGAGCTCTGTCTTGGCGAAGCCCGCCTCGCTGAGTTTTTGGGCGGCGAAGGCGATTTGCCTGGCGACCCTATCGGGGGTGTCGTAGCTGTGGAACGAGAAGAAATCGAGCGGCGACTCCGTCGCCTTGACGAAGTCGAGGAAGCGCAGGTAGCATTCGACGAAGTACTTCGTGCGCGGATCGCAATGGGCCTCCTCCCAGCCGAACCCGCCCGTAACGGCGTAGAAGCCGCAGCCGGCGTAGCCTCCGACCTTGATGGCGGGGAACTGCGCCTTGAGATGCTTCGCCGTCGTCTCGTAAAGTTTCATGTACTCGTCGAACGACCCCTTCCACATCGGGTTGCCTTCGGGCTCCGGGCTGTTGTCGGCCTCGTTCCAGATCTCCCAGTAGGTGATGCCGAGCCTGGAGCCATCGGCCCAGCCATCGTTGTAGTGGCGGACGACGTGCTCGCAGATGCGCGCCCACTTGGCGTAGTCCTTCGGGGGGAAGACGCGGTAGGCCTTGACGCGGTGCACGTTTTCAATCGTGACGCCCAGGCGGAAGTAGGGCTCGACGCCGTTTTCGACGAACGCCTTGAGAAGGCCGTCCGTGAAGGTGAAGTCGTAGCTGGCGGGGTCGTTCTCGTCGGCGTCGAAGTCGCGGAAGAGGTTCGGGATGTCGACGAAGAGGTTCTTGCCGAAGGCCCCGCCGGTATCGTGCAGGCGGGCGTAGGGAATGCCCGCCTCCTTGAGGTAGTGGAACATCGAGCAGTCGTTCCAGCCGAGGATCGGCCCTTGGCCGACGCCGTTGACGGGCTTGACCGGTCCTTTGGCGGCGGCGAAATCGACCTTGATTTCGGCCGCGTCGTTTTCGATGTCTCCGCGGATGATGCGCGCCATGTTTTCGGAGACGATGCGGCGGTTGTCGTCGTCGACCAGCGAAAAGCGGTTGCCGTCGTTCGGCGTGGAGAGGTAGTTCCAGACGGAATACGGGATGCCGTGCTCCTTGAGGAGCGAGATGACATCGCGCATCCAGTTCTCGCGGTACGCGGTTTTCGCGTGGCGGATGGTGCCAAACTCCCCGCACCAGAGCACCTTGTCGGGATGCGCGGCGACGAAGTCGAAGGCGGGCTTCAGGACGGCCTCGAGGAACTTCCGGTCCATCCGCGGGAGGCCGGCGCAATTCTCGCCCGCGGACTTGTAGCGCGCGACGTCATCCGACGGGTACGCCATTTCGAGGTTGTGGTAGAGCGGCCATTCCTGAAGGACGCCGCGCTGGTGCGTGAAGATGAAGGGCGCGTAAACATGGAAGGTGTAGGCGACGCGCGGGTCGTCCCAGACACGTAGGCTGGCCAGCCGGTGCGGGCTGTTCCAGCAGGCCGAGCCGACAATGACGAGCCTTTCGGGGTTCTTCGCGCGGATCGCCCCGATGGTGCGTTCGGCGAGGTCGTTCCACTTTTCGGGATCGACGTCCTTGATCTCGTTGAGGATCTCGAAGGCGACGCCGGGGATCGCGGCGTAACGGTCCTCAAACGCCTCCCAGACGCGGATGAAGCGCCGTTGCAGGCCTTCGTCGTCGAGCAACTGCACGGGCTCGCGGACGTCGCAATAGTTACCGATCGCCTTGTGCATGTTGAGGACGACGTTGAGCTTGTGCTTGCCGCACCAGCCGATGAATTCGTCGAGTTTGCGGGCGGTGCGCTCGCGGAGGATGCCTTCCGCCTCCTCCACGACGAGTTGGTCGAAGCAGACGCGGACGTGGTCGAGGCCCAGCGAAGCGATGTATTCGACGTCCCTCTCGGCGATGTACGAGTCGAAGTGCTCGAAGTCGCCCTGGGTGAGGACAAGCCGCCTCTCCTCCTGGAGCACGTGGAAGCGCTTGTAGTTCGTCAGCCACCCGCCAATGCCCATGCCTTTTGTGAAACCGCTGAAATATCCGTTGTCCATTTTCGCATTTCTCCGAATCCGCCGCATGTGTCGGCGCGCCTATTCTAACAAAGCGCCCCGACACGCGCAACGGGGGCCGCTTGCCTTGCGGGGGCGTTTCGTGTATGATTTGCCTCATGCACTTGAAAACGAAAATCCCCTGCGCAATTCTGGCCGCGCTTTGCGCGGCGGCGTTCCTCACGGGAGGAGCGGCCTCCCCGTCGAAATGCAGGCATTGCGGCGGCGGCGCATACGGCTCGGGCTGCCCCTACGGCCCCGGGGGACGCCACGAGCACCGCGGCGTACCGGCGGCGTGCGAGTTTTGCGGCGGCAGCTCGTATGGTTCGGGGTGTCCGTACAGTCCGGCGAAGAAGCACCGCCACGGCGGCGATGGCGTCCGCTGCATCTGGTGCGGCGGCGGCGCATACGGCTCGGGCTGCCCGTACAGTCCGACGGGCCGCCACGAGCACTAAGGCCGCGGACGCCCGGCACTGTCGGCCCGCTTCAGCTCGTAGTACATCATGCGCGGGGTGAGGCCGAGCGAACGCGCGGCGGCGCTTTTGTTGCCGCCGTGCCTCTTGATCGCCGCGGCAATTACGGCCTTCCGGTAGGCGTCGACCAATTTGTCGAACGGCACGCCGCCTTCACCGGGGGCTTCCGGTTCACCCTCCCGCATGGCCAGGTCTTCCGCCGAAGGCGACCAGTCCGCCGGCCTCATCTGCGGCGGAAGGTTCTGCATCCGCACCGTGGCGTCGACCGAGGTCAGCACGGCGCGCTCGACGCAGTTTTCGAGTTCGCGGACGTTGCCCGGCCACTTCCAGTCGATAAGCGCCGCCGTCGCCTCGGGCGAATAGCGCGAAACATGCTTGCCGTACTTCTGGTTGAATTTCGCGGCGAAATGACGGGCCAGCAGAAGAATGTCGCCCGGTCTTTCGGCCAGCGCCGGCATTTGGATGGAGAAGATGTTGAGCCGGTAGTAGAGGTCCTCCCGGAAAAGTTTTTTCTCGATGAGCTCCTCGAGGTTGCGGCTTGTGGCGGCAATGAAGCGGACATCCGCCCGGCGCTCCTCGTTCGAGCCGAGCCGCGAGAAGGTCCGCTCCTGGAGGAAACGCAGGAGCTTCACCTGCGTGGCGGGCGTGAGGTCGCCGATTTCGTCAAGGAAAAGCGTCCCGCCATCCGCCGCCTCGGCGCGTCCGATGCGGCGCTCGACCGCCCCGGTGAAAGCGCCTTTTTCATGGCCGAAGAGCTCGCTCTCGATGAGTGTCTCGGGCAACGCCGCGCAATTGACCGTGAGGAACGGCCGCCCCTTGCGCGGCGAGAGCCCCACGATGGAGCGCGCCACAAGTTCCTTGCCCGTGCCCGACGCGCCGCGGATCAGCACGGTGGCGTCGGTCGGCGCAACCTGACGCACCTGAGAGTAGACCTCGCGCATCGCGTCGCTCTCGCCGATCATGTCCTCCGAAACTGGGGCGAGGCGCGACTTCAGCCGCCGGTTCTGCGCCAGCAGGCGTTCGCGCTCGATCTTCTGGTTGGTGCGCGTCTCGGCGACGTCCGCCACGATGCCGCCGATAATCTCCATCAACGAGGCGATGCGGCGCGACTCCCGGCCTGCGGCGTCCTCCGCCTTCCGCTCGAAGATGAAGAACCCGATGAAGTTCTGCCGGTAGCGCAGCGGGATCCGGATTGTCGAGACGCCCCCCTTCGTCTCGCAGGCGAGTTCGCGGTCGGGGAACCTCGCGGACATCTCCTGCTCGGACAGCACCTCGGCGGAAATCAACTCGCCAAGTTCGCCTTCGAAGACCCTTGTCGTCTTCCACTTGCCAAAGACCCCGCTCAAATCCTTGAAGTCGAAGCCCAGCATCGCCTCCGCCGACCAAAACGCATTGTGCTGCATCACAAACCCGCCCGAAACAAGCCCCAGGCGCGACTGCATCACCTTGATCAGGCGCGCGAGAAGGTCCGCGGTACTCCGGCCTTCCATGATCGCCATGGCCAGCCCCTTGAGCGTCACAATCGTTTCGTCCGATTCAAAATCCATTTCACCTCCATCAAATTAGACAAAAATTGTATCATGGGTGTGGATTTTATTCAAATTTTGTCTAAAAATGGCGAAAAAACACCGTTTTTACAACTTGGCACGGCTTGTGCGAGAAAGGTTCTTATGAAAATTTCACTTGCTCTCTTCTGCGCGTCCTTCGCGACCGGCGCCCTTGCGGCGGGATTCGGACTCAACGAGATGTCCGCCCGCGGCAATGCGCTCCAAGGTACGCTTGTCGGCTCCACGCGCGATGCCTCCGCGGCCTACTTCAACCCCGCCAACCTGACGGAACTTGGCGACGGCATCCACTCGATGCTGGGCCTCACCTTCGCCCGCCCCGACTACAACACCTACGTCGGCGGCGTCCGCACAGACCAGGACGAGCACATCTTCGAACTCCCGCATCTCTACGTCGCCTCACGGGTGGCGGACGGTCTCTTCCTCGGCCTCGGCGAGTACACCGAGTTCGGCCTCGGCACCCGCTACCTCAACGGCAAGACGTGGCCGCTGGCGGCGGACAGCACCAAGACGACGATGTACAGCTTCACGTTCAGTCCGACCATCGGCTGGCAGGTTGCGGACACCCTCTCGCTTGGCGCCGGCCTCCGCCTCCTCTACCTCAACCTGATTTCAGACCGCATGCTCCCCGCCTACGCCTCGCACTGCCATATGGACACCGAAGACTGGGCGCTCTCCTACCTCGCCTCCGCCGCCTGGCAAATCACCCGCGACCTGCGTTTCGGCGTCGTCTACCGTGCGCAGGCCGACTTCCACGAGGAAGGCGACATCGCGCTGTCGCCCCTTGGCCTCGGCACCGGCGTGAAGGGCGACATCTCGATGCCGCAGTCGGTCATGGCCGGCTTCAACTGGCAGTGTACGGAAAGGCTCAACCTCGGCCTCAACGTCACGTATGTGGACTGGAGCGTCGTCAAGTCGCTCGACCAGGATTTCGAGTCGCCCGCCTTCCCCGACCAGAAGGCCCCGCACAACTGGCACGACACCTGGAGGGCGTCCGTCGGCGCCGAATACAGGATCAACGCCTCATGGGCCGTCCAGGGCGGCGTCACGCACGACCTCGACCCCACCGACGCCGGCTTCGCCAACACCATGTGCCCCCCGGGCGACCGCGACCAAATCGGCGTCGGCTTCACCTACGCGCATGGAGACTGGACGTTTTCGGCGGACTACATGTTCGTCTTCATCCACAGCACCGACCGCGACATCCACGGCGTGGAAACCCATTTCCGCGATCTGCGTTCCGACACGCTCGGCCTGACCGTGGGCCGGCGGTTTTAGGCGCAAAATCTTTGAGCGGATTGCGAAAAATAGAGGGAGCCGCTATTCAAACGCCTTCTGGACGACCATATTGACGAGCTTGCCGTCGGCCTTGCCCTTGACCTTGGGCATCAGCGCCCCCATGAGCTTGCCTTTTTCCTTGAGCGAGGTGACGCCGGTTTCCGCAATGGTGGCCTTCACGACTTCGAGGATTTCCGACTCGGTCATCTGCCTGGGCTGGTACTTGCGGATAAGGTCAAGCTCCTTCTGCTCCTTCTCGACGAGGTCGGGGCGGTTGCCCTTCGCGTACTGGTCGATGGAGTCCTCGCGCTGCTTGATCGCCTTGTTGACGCACGCGACAACCGCCTGGTCGTCGAGGGGTTTGCCGGCGTTGACGGTGGCGTCCTTGATCTGGGCGTGGAGGCCGCGAAGCGCCGTGACCGCCGCCGTGTCGCGGGCCTTCATCGCCTCTTTGATGTCTGTGAGAATGGTGTCTACAAGTGCCATTTTGTGAAATCCTTTCGCATTCAATTATACACCATGGGCTATCGGCACACGAAGACCGCGACGTGCGCGGGCGTGGCGGACGCTTCCAGCGTGATTGTGCCGTCGCGGTTGTCGCGGACGGCGACCGGCTTCCTCGCGCCATCGGGCATGAGGCGCGAAACGGCGGCGGGTACCTCGGGGACGGCGAGCGTCACTTCGTCGAGCGTGTCGAGCGACAAGCTCAGCACGGCGTAGACTTTTTCGCCCGCCGCCGAGACGCCCTCGCGGAAGAGCACTTCCGCGTCGCCGGGGTAGTAGGCGAAATCTCCGTCCGCGACGCGCCGCAGGGCATCGACGACCTGGCGCTTGCGCGTTTCGTTGTAGGACGAGAAGACATCGAGCCCGAGGTGGTCGGGCAACTTCTCCGCGAAGGTGACGATGCGGCCGCCAAGTTCGTTTGCGAAGAAGACCGAGCCGGGGCCGACGCCTTCCGACTCCGGCGACAGCGCCGCGCTGCGGTGGCGCAATTCGGAGAGGACTTCCGCCCCCGGTGCGCACACCAGCTTGACGGCGTTGATTTTCGCGTTGATCCGCGCCCCGTCGGGCAGGGCCTCGAACGACGCGACGGGGCCGCTCCACTCCTCGGCCGTGACGCCGGTCAGCGCACCGAAACCGCGCCTTGAAAGCACAAGGGCGGCGCGTCCGTCAAGCACGGCGCCGCGCGAAAGCACGGCGCGGATTTCGTCGTCGCCCAGCATGTCCGCGTCGTCGGAAAGCACGGTAAAGGCGCGGTCCTCCATCGTGTTCGCGTAGGGGATGCCAAAGCGGCCGAGCATCGCGGAGCCCCAGTCAACCCCCGGCCAACGCGGCGGGAGGGAGGCGTCCGGCGTGCGCGAGATGGGCACGCGCGCGCCACGCCACCGGGGCGCAAGCTTGAGAAGCGCCTCGTAAAAGCCGCGGTTTTCGGCGAGCACCTTGCGGTAGGCCAACCCGGAGCCCGGCTCGAAACCGCCCGTCCGCGTAATCCAGAACTTGGCGCCGCGGCATCCTTCGAGAAGCGACATCGAAACGTGCAGGTGGAGCATCGACGCGCTGGTCGAGTAGCGGTTCTGCGGGCAGGTGTCGGGTTCGCCCAGGACGACGATGCCGTCGCCCAGCACGGCAAGCTGTCCGGCGGTCCCCCTGAGCCAGGCCGGCACGTCGCGCTGCTTCTCGCTGAGATAGCGGCCGTTGTTGAGGCGCACGGCAAGTTCCTGCCCGGGCGCGGCAAGCGCCTCCGCCACGCGCGCCGCATGGCGGACGTCCGCGGCGCAACAGCAGAACGAGCACGGCATCGCGGGGTCGACGCGGTCGAGTTCGCCGCGGATGACGCGGGCAAGCCCGATGATGGAGTCTTCAAGCAGCTTGTCGTAGGCGGCGCCGACATCGGATTCGCCGTGGACGGCCGCGGCAAGGGTTTCGCGCGTGAAGGCACGGCCCGTGCGGCGCGACATCTCCGCCACGTGGAGCGGGCAGAAGCAGCCGTTGCGACCCGTGATAAGGCGCGTGTCGTCGTCGAGCATGAAGAAGTCGGGACGCTCCGCCGCAAGCGCCGCGATCTGGTGGCGCACGTAGCCGAGGAAGTCGCCGCCGAGCGGACAGAAGATGTAGCGCTCCTCCCCCTTTTCATCGACAAACTTCTGGAAGGGCGAACGGGAATCCGGCACCCAGCCGTGGCCCATCGTGGCCTGCAGCAAGATGCCGCACTTGACCTTCGAGCCCGCCAGCAGCGCCTTCATCTTGCGGAAGCGCGCCGCCAGGACGGCAGCCTTGTCGAAGACGGGGTCGCCCTCCGGCACGAGCGTGCAGATGAACGCCGCGGAATCGACAACCGTGTTGTCGCCGAGCCAGCGGATGTCGGCGGCGAGTTCCTCTTCGTGGGCGCCGAGCAACGGCGCGACATTGAGCCAGCGTGTCATGTCAAAAACATCCCCCTCGCATTGTGAAGCCCCGTCCTGATTTACGAGTGCAACCGCGCACTTGTCGCGAAGCCCTGTCCTGATGCGCGATTAGCAATCGCGCAACACCTTCACGACGACCTTGCGGATGGTGCGGCGCCGGGTGCCGTCGGTGCAGGCCGGCGCATGCAGGCCGCGCCCCGGCGCGAAAATCGCGAACTGCCGCGGGCCGACCCCGTAGTAGGACACGGCCTGCTCGTAGAAGCCGATGTCGCGTGCCTCGTCGAATTCGCCCGGCGACGCCGAATTGAAATCGGCCACGCCGTGTACTTCCGGTCCGGAAACAGGCAGCTGGATGTCGAAATACCTGCGGTGCAGTTCGGGCTTGCGCTCCGATACGGGGACGAGCTCGGTGTCGCTCACGGTGGCGAAGCAGTTGTCGCCGTCGATTTCGTGGCGACCGGGGGCGAGCTTGGCGAGGTCGTGGCCGAGGAGGAAGTCGATGGCCTTGGGGAAATTTCTCCCAAGCGACGCGTACTTGCCAAGGTTTGCGACGTCGTCGATCACGAAGACGCCGTCGACGACCTTTGCCCTGCTCCGCGCCATCATCTCGTCGAGCACGGGCTTGACGACCGCCGCCAGGCGGCGGTTGCCCTCGGCGTTGGGATGGCAGCCGTCCTCGAAGAACCCGGGAATGAACTCGCCGGCCGCCCCGCGCAACGCCGCGCCGACGTCGAGGTAGCGGACCTTGCCGTCCTTTGCGCCGTCAAGCTTGGCGTATTCGGCGTTGAGCGCAAGTGCGCGGGCATCGTTCTTCGCGTTGGGCGTCATGCCAAAGAGGAGGATTTGGGCGTCGGGGAGACGCGCGGAAATCTCGTCGACCAGGCAGCGCATGCCCTCGGCGATCTCCCAGTCCTCGCAGGTGCGGTAGTTGTTGGAACCGCCCTCGAGAATGACGACGCGCGGGCAGATGCCGTCCAACTCCCCGTTCTGGATCCGCCAGAGCATGTGCTGCGTCTGGTCCATGCCGAAGCCCATGTTGACGGCGTTGTAGGGGCCGAAAACCGCCTCCCAGCTGTCCGCGCCGCGCTTGATGGGGTGTTCGGGCACGCCGCCCCAGTAGTGGATGATCGAGTCGCCGAGAAGCACGAGCTGCGGATTGCGCGCCTTGTTTGCCGCGATAATCGACTGGTGGCGCTCCTGCCAGTCGTAGGGATCCGGTACCGAGGTCTTCATCTCGGGAATGCAAGCCTTTGTTTTCATGGCCAATAGTATAGCAAAACCGTTGGGAGTTATGAGTGGGGAGGTGAGAGTTGTGAGTTCCCTCACCGAAGCCGCTTGAGCGCCTGCGGTCCCAGTTTCGCGCGCAGCGCGTCGACGGCGTCGCTTAGGCGCCCCTTGCGCTCAAGGTCGGCCTGCGACCCGCCGGGGGCATCCCCGAAGAGGTCAAGCTCCTGCTGCGACTCGCCGTCCGTGAGGCCGGCGACGCCAAAGCCGACGAGCCGCACCGGGGCGACAAGCTTTTCGCGGTCGAAAAGCGCCAGCGCCTCGGCGAAAAGCGAAAAGTCGTCGCGGACGGGATGCGCGATTTGCCGCTGGCGGGTGATGGTCGTGAAATCGCTCCAGCGCAACTTCAGCCGCGCCTCGGTCGCCCACTTGCCGGAGGCGCGCAGGCGATGCCCCACGTCGTCGCAAAGTTCGTGCAGCTTCAGTCTCACGGCCGCGCGGTCTGAGCAGTCGGTGTCGAAGGTGTGTTCGCGCGAAAGACTCAGCTCCTCGCGCGGCGGCGCGACCTCGCGGTCGTCGCGCCCGAAGGCGACTTCGCCCAGGTAGGCCGCGAAGCGTTCGCCAAAAAGCGCGGCCAACGCCGTCCGCGACGCCTGCTGGAGGTCGCGGACAAACCTGTAGCCATGCTTTACGAGCTCCGTGCGCGCCACCTTGCCCACGCCCGGGAGCGCCCCGACCTCAAGCGGGGCGAGGAAGGCGGCGAGCGCGTCCGGTTCGAAGGGCGCGGCCTTGATGCCGTCGGGCTTGGCGAGTTCGCTGCAGATCTTCGAGACGAATTTGTTGGGGCCGACGCCGACGGAGGCTGCCAGGCCGAGTTCGCCCCGGATTGCCGCGCGGATCGCCTTGCCGATGGCGAGTCCGTCGCCGAAAAGGTTCCGCGCGCCCGTCACGTCGAGATAGGCCTCGTCAATCGAGACCTGTTCCACCACCGGCGTGAAGCGATCGAGAACCGCCATCACCGACCGCGACACGGCGGCGTATTTCGCGTGGTCGCCCCGGAGGAAAATTCCCTGCGGACAGAGACGCGCCGCCTCGCGCGACGGCATCGCCGAGTGGACGCCGAACTTGCGCGCCTCGTAGGAGCATGTCGAAACAACGCCGCGCCTGTCGGGCGGTGCGCCCACGATGACCGGCTTGCCCCGGTATTCCGGATGGTCGCGCTGCTCGACGGACGCGAAGAAGGCATCCATATCGACGTGGAGGATCGTCATGCCGTTGTGAGTGGGGAGTTATGAGTTAAGAGTTGAGAGCGAAGAGCGAGGAGCGAGGAGCCCCGATGCAAAAAAGGCGGCCCGCGGAGCGAGTCGCCTTTTTGCGAAAACCGTTCAATCCGGCTTAGTTGGTGGCGGACTCGTCGGTCGAGATGACGCCCTTGAAGAAGGTTGCTTCGCCGGCGGGGAAGGTCACGGTCGTCGTGTCGCCTTTGCTGAAATCGTCGTTGGAGAAGATCTTCTCCCCGAAAACGCCATAGTTTACGGCGTTGGTCGAGGACTGGAGCGTGAGCGTACCCTTGATGCCGTTCGCCATGCCATAGCCCTTGCGGTCAAGCGTGATCGTCACGACAACGTCGTCGCCTGTGCGCTTGATGCCGGTGATGCCGAAGGAGTAGCTGCCGTCATAGTTTTCGTCCTTCATGAAATCCATGTTGAGGGCCATGGCCGCGTCAAGCTTCCCGGCTTTTGCAAGCTCCACGGCTTTCGCCGCGACAGCTTCCTTCGTGGCCTTGGAAGACTCAAGGACGCCGTTGAGGAAGTCGGCCCCGGCCTGGGTGAGCGTGTAGCCTTCCTTTGAGAACTCGCTGTCGCCCGGCTTGAAGCCCTTCGTCTCGGCATAGCCGATCTTGAGGTTGTCAACCGTGCCGGTACCCTGGAAGTTGAGGGCCGAAACAGTACTGCCGGCGACAACCGGGAACCACACCACGTCATTGGCACCCGTGACGACTGTATCACCAAGCTTGACCTGGAACATCAGCCTGTTGTTGTCGTTCTTCATCGTGACGACAAGCCTCCTCGTCGCAAGGTCGTCGAAGACATAGCCCGTGACCTCGTTGGTGCCGCCACCGTTTTCGCCATGGTAAACGACGAGGTTGGTCGTGGTGCCGTTATCGTAGGCGTAGACCGCGAACTTGAGATTGGCGGTGTCGTCAAAGGTTTCGAGCTCGTCGCTGGGGATGAAATCCACATCGGCGTTGACATAGATTTCGCCAGTCGCCCCCTCGGGCTTGGAAGCGCCAAAGGCGGAGTTGAGCGTTGAGGCGGCATCGGTGGCGATCGTCGCCGCCAGCGTGTCGCCTTCGGTGTTGATGGCGAGTGCGCCGTTTTCAACCTTTGACTGGTCGGCGCTGCCCGCGGACCAAGTGAGGTTCGTATGGGTGACGCCTTTGATTGCCGTTTGGTCTGGCATGTCGAACGTCTCGTCAACGAGGTCGGCGGCCAGCGCGGTTCCCGCCAGGCCGACGGCCAACGCGAACGCAGGCGCCAGAAGAGAAGAGCACTTCATTTTTCGTTGTCCTTGCTGTAACATTCAAAAGTACACAATCCACCCCACGCGGGGTGAACCCCGATTTCACAATGTTAATTCTTGCAAAAAGAATAAAAGTTGTCAAGTTAAAATTTACAACGGCAACGAATTTTCCCCCTGCGGTACGGTCATTGACAAACAAAATCCAAAATGTTAGTTTTAGTATGTCTTTTAGGTGTTCGTCACCCCCGCGGGGCAACGCAGGAAAGACCACACGAAAAGAAGCGTTCCAAACCATGGACAAGAACCTTGCACTCCTCTACCTGCTCTACACCTACGTGGGCATTGTCTCCGCCTTCATCATCGGGCTCATCTACAACCGGATGCGCAGTCTTTCGGTGCGCGACAAGATGGACGCCATCTTCGGCCAGGTGCTGAAGTTCTTCCTCGTTTTCTGCGCCGTCGACGCGACCTGGGGCATCGTCGGCTCGAAGTTGCTCTTCGAGAGCCGCCTCGTTTACTCCGTCTTCACATACGGATTCCACTTCATGTCCGCGTTGGCGGCCTTCATGTGCTCCTACTACTGCATGCAGTACATCGACATCAAGGGCATGCACAGGCTGGTCGTCAACACGATCCGCTACTCGCTCCTGACGGCGCAGATGGGGCTGCTCTTCTCAAACCTCGTCACGCACGCGGCCTTCACCATCGACGAGAACGCCATCTACCACTCCACGCCCCTCCGGCACGTCACCTTCTACATGCAGTTCTGCCACTACATCCCGCTGATGCTCTACGCCGCCGCCCATCTCTTCAACCGGTCCCGCGACGGCGAGGCGCGTCGGCGCCACTACCTCTACGTGGCGGTGGTTTTCTTCACGGCGATTCCGCTCGTCTTCGGCTGGCTCCAGATGGTCTACCCCGACATGCCGTTCTACTCGCTTGGCTTCGCAGTCGTCTCCGTCGCCATCTACGCCTTCAACGTCACGGCGCAGAAGGAGGAAGTCATGGCGGCCTACTACGAGGCGCTCGAAAGGGAGAAGTCACGCCACCGGATCGAGGAGGCGCTTAAACGCGCGGAGGAGGCGAACTCCGCCAAAACGGTCTTTCTCTCCAACATGTCGCACGACATCCGCACGCCAATCAACGGGATCATGGGCATGCTCGCGATCTGCAAGCAGGAGGAAATGTCCGCGAAGGCGCACGACTGCCTGGGCAAGATCGAGGGTGCCTCGCGCCATCTGCTCTCGCTCATCAACGACATCCTCGACATGAGCCGCATTGAAAGCGGCAAGACGAAAATCGCACACGAGCCGATCAACATCATGACCGTGGTCGACAACTGCTATTCGATCATCTCGGGGCAGTTGCTCTGCCGCAGGCTTGATTTCAAGGTCTCGTACACGGAAGTCAAGCATGCCTCCGTCTTTGGCGACGACCTCCACCTGCGCCAGGTTTTCATCAACATCCTGGGCAACGCGATCAAGTTCACGCCCGACGGCAAGAGCATCGCCTTCGACATCCGCGAAGTGCGCACCGACGCCGACACCGTGGAGATCGAGTTCAAGATCGCCGACACGGGAATCGGCATGTCCCCCGAATTCCAGAAGCACCTCTTCGAGGCCTTCTCGCAGGAAGAAGGCGGCAACCGAACCAACTACAAGGGGACGGGGCTCGGCATGGCGATCACGAAGAACCTCGTGGAAATGATGGGTGGCTCCATCGCCGTCGAAAGCGTCCAGGGCAAGGGCAGCACCTTCACCGTGAGGTTACCCTTCGACATCAACCACGCCCCCGTGTCCGCCGCCAAGAAGGAAAGCGCAACCCCCGAGATCAAGGGCGTGCGCATCCTCCTCGTCGAGGACAACGAGCTCAACATGGAAATCGCCCACACGCTCCTCGAGGAGGATGGCGCCGTCATCACCGAGGCGGCCAACGGCAAGGAGGCCGTCGCTGTTTTCTCGGATTCAAAACCCGGCGACTTCGACATCATCCTGATGGACGTCATGATGCCGGAGATGAACGGCCTTGAGGCGACGCGCGCGATCCGCGCCCTCGAACGCCCAGACGCCAAGTCGATCCCGATCATCGCGATGACGGCCAACGCCTTCGACGAGGACAAGCGCGCCACACTTGAAGCCGGGATGAACGCCCACATCGCGAAACCAATCCACTTCCCGACGCTCAAGGCCGTCATCGGCGAGTGCCGGTAGAAACAGCGCCGGAGGCGCTGTTGCGCGAAACGGCGCATCGGCACTGTGCCGTCGGGCCCCGACCCCCGCCTTCCATGGGGCAAGCCAAATGCGAAGCGCTGTCCTGACGCGCAATGACCTCATTGCGCGTTGTCCCCGCCTAAAAAAAACACGCCTCCCACTGGGAGGCGTCTTTTCGTCTAATTGCGAAAGAGGCAATTACTTCTTGCCGATGACGGCGTCCTTGGCGGCCTTGGCGACGCGGAACTTCAGGACCTTGGCCTTCGGGATCTTGATCTCTTCGCCAGTCTTGGGATTGTGGCCCTTGCGCGCCTTGCGCTCGCCAAGAATGAGCTTGCCGAGACCCGGAACGACATAGCCGTCCTTATCCTTCGCGCCCTTGTAGGCGACGGCGAGGAACGCATCGTAGGCGGCCTTGGCCTGGGCCTTCGAGATCCCTGCGGCGTCGGCAATGGTGTCGAGAAGACCGGCCTTGGTCTTGTCGATTTTCTTGGCCGCGGGCTTGGCCGCGGGCTTTGCTGCGGGCTTGGCCGCCTTGGCGGCGACTGCTGCTTTCTTAGCCATTTTTGAATTGTCTCCGTGTTGTTGTTGTTGTTGTCCGGAACTCCCCGGAAGTTGTGAATATAATCCCCTTTTTTTATTTTTCGCGCAAGAAAAATTTTCAGAGGCGCAAATCGCCATCGCCAATATTGACGCGGCGAAGACGGCCGCGACATCGGCGCGGCCCTTGTTTTATGCGGCTTCCGTGATATTCGCGCTGAAAAAAGGAGCGGCGCGCCCGTTGCCGGGTGCGCCGCTCTTTTTTGCCGAAGCCGTGTAATATGAGGCTTGCGGAGGCTTAGGCCTCAAGCGACTTGAGGTCGCTGTCGGCGTAGACGGCCTTGTAGAAGTCGATGTTCTTGAGGAGCGAGGCGGCGTCCTCGTCGATGAAGAACTTGGCATCGCGGTGCATCTGCAGGGCGGAGGCCTGGTTCATGTGCGAGATCGCGCCCTCGACGGCGCCGGCGATGGCGGGCGCCTTGCCCTTGCCGAAGGCCATGAGGATGGCGGTGCGGCTGTCAAGCACCGTGCCGGTGCCCATCGTGATGGCGCGCGTCGGAACCTCGTCGAGCTTGCCGCCGAAGAAGAGGCGGGCGTTGTCGAGGCGGGTCTGGAGCATGAGCGTCTGCACGTGCGTGCGGGAGACGAGTGAGGTCGCGGGCTCGTTGAAACCGATGTGGCCGTCGGAGCCAATGCCGAGCACCTGGATGTCGATGCCGCCGTCGGCCTTGATGCCGGCCTCGTATTCCTCGGCCGCCGCGTTGAAGTCCTTGGCGAGGCCGTTGGGGACGTGGGTCTTCGCCTTGTCGATGTTGACATGGTCGAAGAGCTGGTCGTTCATGAAGTAGCGGTAGGAGGCGGGGTGCGTGGGCTCGAGGCCGACGTACTCGTCGAGGTTCCAGGAGCGGACCTTGGAGAAGTCGAGGCCGCATTCCTTGTGGCGGCGGATGAGCTCCTTGTACATGAGGACGGGCGTCGAGCCAGTCGCGAGGCCGAGAACGATGTCGGGCTTGCGGCGGATTTCGCGGTCGATGTAGGCGGCGACCATGTAGGCGGCCTGCTCCTTGTCTTTGCAGATGATGATTTCCATGCTTTACTTCCTTGTGGTGCGTGTGAAAGAAAACGACCTTTCTATTTTACGCTTCCCGGCCAATTCAGGCAAATGCGCCAGAGGCGCAGCGGTGAGGGGATCAAAATTGCGCGGGCAATGGCCGCGCATCAGGACAACGCTTCGCATCGGTTGCGACTGGGGGCGAGGCGGGTGCGGAGCGCTGTCATGATGCGCGATGAGCCATCGCGCAATGGCGCTGTCATGATGCGCGATGAGCCATCGCGCAATGGCGCTGTCATGATGCGCGGTTATCAACCGCGCAATCGCGTTAGCACCGTGCCGCCGCGATGATCGCCACGGCCGCCAGCAGCAAGGCGACGGCCACGCCCATGGTGCGCGTGTACCGGCGCGGCACGCCGTGCCATTCGCCGCTGAAGTAGCCCACCGCCTGCGAGGCGGCAATCTGCATCGCCTGGTTGATGCCGAAGCCGACCGAAGCGCCAAGCGCGCCGAGCAGCACCATCCCGGTGCTGCCCATCGCGAACGAGGCGATGGTGACGGCCCCGATGGGAAGCGACAGCGCGAAATCGCGCAAACTGCCCGGTCCTGAAAACCGACCCCACGACCTGTTTTTGCAGAGGAGCCACACGGGGTAAGCGAGATTGACGAAGGCGCCGCCCAGCAGCGTCACGGCCCGCACCGCCGTGGGCGCGGCGTCGCGGCCCGCGCCATGGGCGATGAAGGCGGCCCCGATCGAATCCTGCGTGTAGACGAAGGAAAAACTGATGCCGACGCTGAGGACGCCCGCGACCACGCTCATCACGAGCCCGGCCAGAAAACCGCCGTCGCGATTCTTTCGCGCGTCGCCCTGCGCGGCCTCCCGGCCAAACCCCGCCTTTGAAATGAGAACGACGCCCGCAAGCATAAGGACGACGCCCGCCAAAATCACCAGACCGCTCGGGGAAAGCGGCCCTGGCGAGTCGGCGAATTTTCCAGAGGCCTTCAGCACCATCGGAATCACGACGCCCGCCGGAATCGCGACGCCCGTGAGAATGCTTTGCCCAAGGCTGAAGCCGATGCGCATGAGGCAGAGGAAGTAGAGGACGTTGGCCACGCCCCACGCCATGGAAAAGAGGTTGCCCAGGAGGAAGTCGTGCGCCGGGATGTCGCGCAAGGCGCCGAGGGTGTCGGGGCAGACGGCGAAAACCGCCGCCCACGGAATCGCAAGATAGCCCACGAGACACACGATCAACCCCCAGTGCTCGTAGTCGTAGCGCCTCATGAACTTGAGGGGCAACGGGGCGAGACCGCCGATGAGGCCCGAAAGAAAGATGACGGTTAAACCAAGGATGCTCATTGAAGGTGGTCGGGGTGGCGGGATTCGAACCCACGACGGCTTGCTCCCAAAGCAAGTGCGCTACCAGGCTGCGCTACACCCCGCAAACTGGTAGGTCGTGCGGGATTCGAACCCGCGACCCTGTGCTTAAAAGGCACATGCTCTACCTCCTGAGCTAACGACCTGTGCAAAAACGCAACTTTCAAATTATATTCCATTTCGCGTTTTGGCGCAAGTGCGCAAATTGCGCGATGACCCATCGCGCATCAGGACAGCGCTGCGCGGTGGGTGCGAGCTGTGTGCGAAGCGGTGTCATGATGCGCGATGACCCATCGCGCAACCGCTACGCCAGCTCATCCCGCAACTTGTCGGAGATCACGTTGAAAACGAGCACCAGGCCGAAGCAGGACAGCGCTTCGCACCCGCCTCACACCCCAGTCGCAAACGATGCGAAGCGGTGTCCTGATGCGCGATGACCCATCGCGCAACCGCTACGCCAGCTCATCCCGCAACTTGTCGGAAATCACGTTGAAAACGAGCACCAGGCCGAAGACGGCGAGCGTGACGAAGGTCATCTCCCACCACACGCCCTGCCAGAGGCGCATGCGCGCGTTGTTGAGCATCACGCCCCAGGAGGGCTCGCCCTGCACCCCGATGCCGAGGAAGCTGACGAAGACTTCCGTGCCGATCGCCGCCGGGAAGCGAATCGAGAACGAGACCAGCACGATGTGCGCCACGTTGGGCAGGATATGGAGGAACAAGATGCGAAACGGCGAGTAGCCCAGCACCCGCGCCGCCTGCACGTAGGACCGGTTCTTGTGCTTGATGACCTCGGCGCGGACGTTGCGGCAGACGCCAACCCATGTCGTGAGCCCGATCCCCCAGTAGATGCCGGCGAGTCCCTTGCCCACCACCATCGCGACCGCCAGGATGAGAAGCAACGACGGCACGGCCGAAACGGTCGCGCAGAGCCAGACGACGAAGTCGTCGGTCTTGCCGCCGAAATACCCGCCCAGGCAACCCAGCAACACGCCGAGCGGAATCGCCATGAGCGACGTCATCACCCCCACGTGGAAGGCGATGCGCGTCCCCTGCACAAGGCGCAGGAGCACGCTGCGGCCAAGGTTGTCGCTGCCGAGGATGTACCCGCCGGGCGTGAGCGACGGCGGCTCGTAGCGGCGTTGCTCGCAGACCTCGTTGTAGGCCGCCGTGACGCCCCTCGCCTTCGCGACGCGGTACTGCACCTCGCCGAAAACCGCCAGCGCCGTGTAGGCCGCCAGCAGCGCGAGGCACAGCCGCATGGTCCAGGTTTTGAAAGGGGAACGAGGCATGGAGAGTTAAATGGTTAAATGATTAAATGGTTAAAAGCGGGGAGGCGGGTGAGTTAAAAGTTAAATAGTTAAAAAATTAAAAAATTAAAAAATGGGAGGTGCGCGCCGCCGCGCTATTTGAGCATCTTCTCCAGCTCCTCTCCGGAGAAGAGCGCGATGGGCGGCTCGCCATCCGACTCCGCGGCCAGCACCGCCTCGGGGGAAAAGCCGTGTGTCGAGAAAATGACCGCGCGGTCTCCGGGGACGATGTCGCGCCTCACGCGGTCAACCGTCGTCGAGGACACGCCGCGCGGCCATCTCACGGCCAGCACGAGCACCCGGATCGAAACCGCCCCCAGCACCGTGATGAACCCCTCCAGGTTGACGTCCGCGCCGCCATGGTCGTCGCGCCTCAGGCGCTTGACCTCGCGGATGCCGGCGCCTTCAAGTATCTTGCGGAGGACGGCCTCGAACTCCTCCGCGGGCAAGGCGTCGACGCCCGCGACAAATTTCTTGAGCGCCGCCCGTTCCTGCGGCGACAGGCCATCCGCCGCGAAGTCCCCCGATGAAAAGAGCGAATCCGCATTGCGGAGGTCGATGGTGCCGGCGCGCGTCTTGACGAAGCGCGATTTGGCCCCCTGCCGCTTCATGTCGGTGTAGAGGCGCGACGCGATCGAGACCTTCGGCGTCTTGCCCGCGGAACGCCACAGCCCGGCTTTCAGCACGATCTCGGCGATTCTGTCGATGGGCATGGGCACTCCCCTTTCGAGGAGTACCTGTTCCGCGGCGTCGAGGATGTTCATGACGCCGTCCCGCCTACTCGACCTGCCACTGGAAGAAGCGGAGTCCCGGCGTCGCCGCGTCGAAGGACGGCGTCGTCTCGGATGTCTTGCCATCGAACGCGCCCGCAGGGAGCGAGGCGGCGCCGATGCGCGTCCACGTCCCGTCGGGATCGAGCGTTGCCTGGCCGTAGACGCCGACTTGGCCGTTGAGACCGTCCGTGACGGCCTTGCCGTCGTCGGCGCGCGTGAGGCCGAGTGTAAGCGTCACGAAGCCGTCGCCATCGACCACGATGTCCGTCGTGCCCAAGGCGACCTCGGTGTCGAGGATCGGGCTCGTGTTGAGCAAGTACTCCTGCTCGATGGTCAGCGCGTCGTTGTCGCCGGCGTCGATCTCGTCCTCGCTCCAGCCCTTCGAGCGGAACCAGTCGAGAAGCGCGGCGGACCACTTGTGGCCGTGGCTGTCGGTGTCGGAAGCCGTCATCTCGGCAAACCAGACTTCGTTGGAGACGTCCGCCTGGATGTTGTCGAGGGCCCAGGTGTAGGTGCGCTTGCCTGCGGCCGCGGCGATGTTGTCGCCGTTCGAGCGCACGGCCTCGATCTTGTACCAGCTGTCCGCCACGTAAACCACCGACGTCGATGCGCCGGCGTCGACCTCGACGTGGATCGTCTCGGTCTTGCCGTTCTGCGTGCCGTGGCGCTTGAGCGAATTGATCACCGCCGTGAACCAGAAGGTCGTGGGCTCTTCGCCCTGCTGCTTGAGCGTCTGGCCCATGTTGACGGCGCCCGGGGTCCTTTCGGCGGCGTTCCAGTAGAACGTCGAATCGAAGAAGTTCCTGAAGGAGTAGTCGTTGGCCGGGGAGTCGACAAGTGACAGCGAGTTGCCCGTGCCCTTGTTGGCGCGCGACCCGATGTAGGTAAAGCCCGCCTTCGTGAGGTTCGGCACGTATGACGCCTGGGTCGCCATCGCCACCCGCTGCTCGACGATGCCGCCGTTGCGGGCCAGTTCCACGCCGCCGCGCTGCGAGGCGAAGACATCCTGCTTTGTCGGGACGCAGTCCTTGTTCGAGTATTTCACGACAAGGTCGACGTTGGGCGTCTCCGAGTCGCCGACGACGTAGAAGCCCCAGCCGTTGTAGTCAGACGGCAGTCTCGTGCCTTCGGGGATGACATTCTTCGTGCGCGGCGTGTTGCCGTTTGAGTAGGGATATGAATTGACTTCCCACCCGCCAATGTCCGTGCCGGCCGGACCGCAGATCTCAATGAACTCGTGACTGTGCTCCGTGCTCGCGCCATAATACCACACCTCGTTGATCCAGACCGCGCCGGGCGGGCAGGAATAGATGAGGAAGTAGGGCGAGAAGCCTTCCTCGACATGTTCCTCGTTCTTGTTGACGGAACCGTACCACGCCGGGTTGGTGAAGCAGTTGTCGTTTTCGAAGATCACGTCGGGCGAGCCCACGCTAATGTCCGCGTGGATGCCCCAGACCACATACTGCACGACGGCTCCCGCCTCCGTGGCGGGAATGCCCTCGCCTTCCTGGGTGCGGTAGGTGCGCGAATCGGCGTTTCCGACCTTGAAGAGCTGCAGCCTCGGGCTGCTCCACGACCACCAGTTGGTGTAGCCCCAGCTTTCCTCGCCCACGTGCCAGCTGACGTAGAGGACCTTGTCCTTGGGGTTGAGAAGCTCGTTGGAGATGCTCGCCTCGACCGTGACGTTTGTCCCGACCACGGGCTGCGCGGGAAGCAGCACGACGCGGCTGATCATGTAGTCGGCCTTCATCGGCTCGGTGACGAGGATGTTGTCGATGCACGCCCTGCGGCTTTTCGACGGCAGGTGCTTGAAGGGCTCCTCGTCGTTGACCGAACTGTAGATCCTCATGTAGTGGTAGCCCTTTTCGTAGATCTTCGGGTCGCAGAACTTGACGTAGGACGTCGCCCCAAGGAGAAGGTTCGTGACGACATACTCCCATTCGCCGGGGTCTTCCCCGCCGGTGGCGGAGAGCGCAATCGAAACGGTTCCCGTATGGGCGCTGTCAAGCGGACGGTACACGAAGGCGATTTCACCAATGCCCGCCGGCATGTAGGGAGACTGCACGTAGGGGGTGTCGTCTGCCAGGTCCTCGGCGCCGGGGTTGAGCCCGTCGTGGTAGTTGTCGTTGAGGACGCACGACTTGCCGCTGAAGACCGCCCCCGCGACAAGATTGGAGGAGACGCAGATGTTGTAGCCGCGCCACGACCGGCTGTCGGGCTGCGGGTAGTCCCTCGTGAGAAGATTGTCGAGGACGAGTTTCGCGCCGGGATCGCTCTCCGGCAGCAGGCGGATGCGCGCGCGGACCGGGGTCTGCGTCGGGTAGTTGGTCGCCACGTTGCAGTAGCGGCTGCCCGTCTGGTTGGCCGTGTTGGTGTAGACGGCCTCGGTCTCCCAGATGCGGGGGTCGATCTCGCTTGAGCGCTCGATCGCGTAAATCGCCTTGCCGCCGCTCGTCTTGTAGTCGAAGCTCACGACGCCGAGGCCGTTGTCGAAGCGCGGCCCGATGACGCACTGGTCGAGGGCCGGGTTCGCCCTCGATCTTTCAAGCTCGGCGGCAAGGTTGCCCGCCGCGCTGTTGGTGACCCAGCCTTCCATCACGATCCAGCTGTTGTGCCCGCCGTCGTCATACCACTGGGCCTGGTCTTCCTTGGTCGTCCACTCCTGGTAGGGGACGTCGGTCTCGGCCCCCATGCGCGTCGTCCCGCGCCAGGAGTTGATGGTGACGTCTCCAAAGGCGACGGCGCCGTCGCCGGCGTTGACGCGCAACTCGGCGAACGACTCGTTCCACGCCTTGACGGGAACCGTGAAGGTGCCGAACTTGAGGGAATTGACCGTTTTGCTGTCCTTGAGCTGGAGTTCGCCGTCAAACGCCCGCGTCGCCCCGTCTGCGCGCGGCGCGGAATAGACGGTGACGATTTGCGCCTGGACGCGGCGCTTGAGCACGGGGTTGCCGCCCGAACTTGTGTCGATGCCCCAGCGCTCCAGCTTGCCGCCGCCCACGGCGTTGACGCCGCCGTAAGTCCAGTCGGTGGGCTTCGTCGCGGGAAACTTCGAGCTGTAGTCGGAGAAGGTGACCGCGCCCGTCACGTTGACCTTCTGGACGCGCGGCAGGCAGTCGAAGCAGCCAAAGCCAAAGGTGCCGCCATCGACCAGGGCCCCCTCGTCCTTGGGGTCGACGAAGGTGAAATTCCCGAAGTTGCCGGTAATGTAGATTTCAACTGTGTCCCTGTTGCCGTTGATATTGTAGGTTGCGGTTTTGATGCGGACGTTCACCGATTGCGCGTCCTTGAAGGCGCGGGCGTTTCCATTGGCGTAGTTGTAGGGCTGGCGGGCGTTGCTCACCCACAGGCCAACCGGGACGAACTCGTCTTCGGGCGCGTCGAGGTTGTGGCGCCAGACTTCGACACGGGTGCCGTTGTCGCTCGGCGTGGTGCCGCTGTACGCGGTGCTGTCGGACTGGACGAAACGCGCCTCGTAGTAGGCGGGCGTCACGCAGCCCAGCGGCTGGTAATAGCAGAAAATCAGCGAGAAATAGTATTGCGAGGCCGCGCGGTCTTCGACCTGCACGTTGAAGGTGGGGCTGATCGTGATCGCCGAAGAGGAGGAGGGCTTCCAGTCGGCAAGCGCGGCGCCCGAATAAAGCGCGAAGCGGCGGTCCGCCACCGAGGCGCGCGCCCTGAAGGTGACGCTTTCGAGACCGGGGGTCATCGCCGTCCCGGTGTTGCCGAGGCGGCCGCCGTTGTAGACGACGGCCTGGTGGGGCGCGATGAGGACGTTGGTCCCGGCGAGGCGCTCGGGGATGATGCGCGCGCGGTTGCGGAACCAGCCGTTGGCCGTCAGGACGTCGGAGGCCGAGTAGGTGTCGTCCCGCGTATGCTGGGTCGCGTCGGTGAAGTCGGCCGTGTCCCGGGCGAAATCCTCGCAGTTGGTTTCCATCAGGCCCCGGAGATCGGCCGTCCAGTCGTCGAAATCTTCCGTCAGCGTCTGCGTTCCGGCAAGGCCCCAGCTGTCGGCGTAGTGGTCGGGGTCGGCGTCCCAGTTGTCGAAGGTCTGGTACACGCCCTGCTTGACGACGTAGTCGAGCTCCGAGGCGTCGAGCGAGTCGTTGAGACGGTAGAGGAGGTAGCCCGAAACCGAAGGCTCGACACGGACCTTCGTAAGGTCGTCGGGGGCGCCGCCGCCGGCCTTGCCCGGCTCGCAGGCGGGACGCCCTCCCGTCGGCGTGAGGAAACGCGTCTGGTAGTTGTCGCCGTAGTAGTTCGGCGTGTGCGTGTAGTCGGCGGCGTCGGCTTCGTAGCCTTCGCGCCCGACGAAATGCGCGGTGACGGGAACGCCGGACGAAACCGGCACGGTGACCTGCCACTCGTTGTCGCCGCTCAAATCCATCGGGTAGGAGACGGTCCTCCCGTTTTCGTAGGTCATGACCTCGAGCGTCCCGTACCGCGACTTGAAGGAGCGGACGTTGTAGGTGAGGTGGTCTTTCCCGGAGGGTTTGACGCGGGTGGTCTCGTAGGCGTTGTAGTATTCGGTGCCGATGACCTGCGCGGGCGTGACCTTGTAGCCGTCGAAGTCGCACTGGAAGTAGTAGTGCATGAAGCCGGCCAGCGTCGAGGCGGCGGCGGGCAGCTCCGCCTCGTAGATCTCCGTCTCGCCGTCGACGCGGAGAAGCGTCATGTTGGTCGAGGCCCAGTTGCCGATCGCGGCGCTCGCCTCCTTGTTCCACTTGTAGAAGACGTTGAGCTTGCGCCCGTAGGCCGGCGTCGTGCGGTCGTTGGTGGTCACCTTGCAGCGCACCTTGACCGGCTCGTTGACGGCGGGGTACCCCGGGTTGAACTGGTACTCGCCCAGCGTCACGTCGGGCGACGGCCGCGAAACGGAAATGTTGTCGATCGCGACGAAGCCAACCTTGGGGTTTGTGCTGATTAGGTTGCGCTCCGTACGCAGGATGCGCACGTAGGTCACCGAGGCGTCGTTGAGGACATTGGTGAAAGCCCAGGCCGTTTCGCGCTTCCCAAGGGCGTATTCCTGGACGTCCTCCCACGACGATTCCGGGGGGTCGTCGCTTGGCGACCGCGAAATCTGGACCTTGACCTTGCTGTTGTCGTCGACAATCGCCTTTGCGCAGAAGGTGAACGACCCCACGCCTCCCTCCAGTTTCGGCGTCCGGATATAGGGTTTCTCGGCGGGATCGAGGTTGTAGAAGTAGATGACGGGAAAGGTAATGCCCACGGTGTCATCTTCAAGGTAATACGAGTCGTAGGAGGAGAGCGAGGGCTTGTGCGTATTGCCTTTCAAATTCTGCGCCCAGCCGCACCCGTGGGCGATCCAGCGGCTTCCATTGGGAGCCTCGGCATAAAACTCAGTTTCCTTGGAAGAAGGCTGCTGCCAGCCTGACTTCTTAGTGTAAACAGTGGTTTCAACAATATAGTTCAGTTTTCCCTCGTGCGCTCGGTCATACGACATATTCGGGTCGATCGTGATCGACTGCGTTGCCGACCGCTCGCTGGTGCCATCAAAGAAGCGGGCCTCGACATACCACTTGAAAGTACCGGCCGGGAGGAAGGGGAAGGGCGTCGTGTAGGTTGTGCCGTCAAGCGACGACATTGCGACGGTATTGCCGTTGGTGGCCAGCCCCACGGTCATCGAGGCGTCGAAGAACCAGAGCGTGACCGACTCTGCGTCGCCGGTCACGGTCGCCTCGACCGTGGCCGCGTCGCTCACGGGCAGCGTCGCCCCCGGCGTGGTGGTCAGCGTCACGGACGCCGCCGCGCTCAGCGCGGCGAAACAGGCAAAAGCAACTATGCCCGCGCACTCACGTGCGCGCGAAAAAAGCGATAGGGTATTATTAGCCATAATTAAAAATTATAGCCTCTTGCAAGGAAATGCGCAAGAGGCTTTCGGACGCCGGGAGTTGCGCGGGCAAGGACCGCGCATCAGGACAGCGCCGTCGTGCCCTTCGAAGTGGCCGGCAGCATCCTCGGGGTGGGC
>JAZQOA010000125.1:0-2059 GCA_045627605.1 Kiritimatiellia bacterium
CCTCGGAGACCGGGGGAAGGGGACGGGCTCTGCCCGGGACACCGACGACGAGGGAGTTGTCCGGCACGGGCTTCGTCACGACGGTTCCGGCGCCGAAGGAGCAGCGCGCGCCGATTTCCTGCGCCGCGTCGAGGACGGTGACGCGCGCGCCGAACCAGCAGTCGGGGCCGATGGAGAGGGGACCGCGGGTGCGCATCCCGTCCTGCTCCGCGAACGGCGCGGGGTCGCGCGGGTCGTATTCGCCGCCGCTCAGGAAATAGCTGTACGCGCCGATCATCGCGCCGTCCCCGATCTCGAGGAGGTTGGAGGAGAACGCGATGCAGTTGGAGCTGAAGTTGACGCCCTTCCCGAGGCGGATGGTACCGCCTTTGCAGTAGACGATGGTGTTCCGTCCGATGTAGACCCCGTCGCCCAGGAAGACGCCGTCGTTCCCCTCGCCCTTGGCGTCGACCACGGAGTTGTCGTCGAGCACGACGTTGTCGCCGATATGGATTTTGCACGCGTGGCGGAACATCACGTTGCGGCCGATGACGAGTTTCTTCCCGCATTCCGCGAAAAAGGGCCGGTAGAGGAGTCCCCGGAGCGCGATGCCGAGCGCCCCGGGCATTCCTTGGAGGCAGAATACGACGAACTCCTCCCAAAGCGCCTTGGCGAGGGAAATCGGGCCGTAGGTCAGGAAGAGGTACTTTTTCGCGGCGGACTGCTTGGTCGCCATCGCGCCGTGGAGTTTGGTGGAGGGAAGGGGCATATGAAAACAAGTTTTGCCGGAATTATTGCAAAAGAGGCGTGGTAAGTCAATGAACGCCGCGCGGCGCGAAAGCGGGAGTTCGCAACGTGTATTCCATGCGTCTATCTCCAAAGACCTCGGAATCCGTCCCGAATTTCCATAAGCGTTAACCGCCTATACGACGCTCATGCAGTCCGACGGCGACAAGGTCGCCCATCTGATGGCAACGATCATAAAGCTCGGCCTTGGTTGGCTCGCGGGTCATTGCGGGCCAGAGCGAGAGGAAGAGCATACGCCCATCGGCGCAGAACTTCTCAACCTGCCGCCCCGGGTGCCATCGTTCGCCGAATCCTTCAGGCGAAAGCACGATCCAACGCCCGCCCGTGAGGCCGATGGCATGGCCGCACGCCTTCTCGCACGGGCTCATGAAAGTGGAGACACCCGCGCCGCCCGGCCCGATGCGCGACGCGCGCGCCACCGCCTCACGCCATTCTTCGCCGCTCTCGACCCACGTGCGCGAACAGCGGAACGGCTCCAACACAGGCAAGACGATGAGGTTTGCATTGCCGTATCCATACCACTTGCGCCCGAGAAAATCGATTTCGCTCACACGCTGAAAAAACTCGCGATGGCTCTTGCGAAGCCAGTTGCGCGCGGGATTCTCGCGAATGTAGGTGATGAAGGCATCGAGCTGACCATTCCGCTTCACAATCCAATCATGCCAATCGCGCGCAAAGATCGGGGCGACAGAGCGCCCCGGAGCAACACATGCTCCTTGTCTTGCGTCGCCCCGCTCCGTCGGGGCGTTCTCCCAATACGCCTGCGCTAACGCCCGCATCAGTTGATGGACCACCGTGCCGAGGGCCAGCCGTTTCTCGCCACCCGCCAACTTGATCAAAAAGTGAATGTGATCAGGCATAATCACATAGCACCAAATCGGCTCAATTAGTGTCTGCCCATAAAGGCGTCGATTCGGCGCGAAGTGCGGACTTACTCGGCTTCCGTCGGCACCGGGCCGCCTCCGTGCGTCTATGACTCCGCTCGTCCTGCCTCCCCGTCTTCGATTTCCAGCATGTGACATGCGGACACGCCGTCGGGCGCATCCATGAAATAGAACAAAAAAAACGGCGGGAGCTGGACTCCGAACAGGTTCGCCACAAGAACCGCGAGCGCGATGCTGGAAAGCGTGGGCTCCGAGAGCTTCGTCATGATGAGTCCTGCACCGCAGCAGCGCTTCTCGACGCTGAAGAAGCGCTCGACCTCGATGCGGTCGACATCGTTTTTCCGGGTCCTCTTCTCCGCCTTGCGACGCTCCTTGCCGTCCGCCGGGGG
>JAZQOA010000126.1:0-13459 GCA_045627605.1 Kiritimatiellia bacterium
GGCGCCATGTACGGGCCCGTCCCGCTCGTCCCCCGGTAGGCCATGCTGACGCGGCTCATGGAGGTCCGGATCTGCGCCGCGAGGCCGAAGTCGAGGACATGCGCGGAACCGTCCGGGGCGACCATCACGTTGCCGGGCTTCACGTCGCGGTGGACGATTTTGCGCTCGTGCGCGTAGTCGAGCGCGGAGGCGATTTCACCGAGGAGCCGCAGCTTCTCGGAAACGGGCGCGTCCCTGTTCTGCCGGAGCCAGCGCCGCAACTCGACGCCTTCGGCGAGGTCCATCACGAGGAAGTAGTCGCCTGTCTGCGGATTTTTCTCGAGGGTCCGCAAACCGACGATGCCGGGGTGGCGAAGTCCACACACAAGCTGGTAGTTGTCGCGGATGTCCTCCATTTCCAGCGTGTTGTGCGAAAGCTCGGGCGGAAGGCACTTCACGGCCACCTCGACCCCGCCCACGGTGTCAAGGCACTTGTAGACGACGCCCATGCCGCCCTGCCCGAGCTCCGCGACCACCGTGTAGCGGCCGAGGATCGAGTCCCCCGCCTTCAGACGGCGATCCGCGGGCGCGGCGCCCGGCCGCATCGTCGGCGCGGAGCCGAGGTCGTAGACGTCGCCCGAAGACCGCGCACTGCCCTGTCCCATCGTCTCCATTGAGCCAAAGCTGTCCTCATTCATGGCGGGATCGTCCTCGCTTATCCGAACCGACGGGCGTTGAATTCCTCGAACTGGCGGAGCATGGCATCCGTGATGGAGGACGGGATGACGCGACGCGCCCCTTCGATGTCATCCGAGACGACAACGGGATCGGTACCGGTATCAATGCTCCGGCGGAAGGCGATCTGGCAGGCCTTCCGGGCCAACCCGACGACATCGCTGCCGGAATACATCTCGAGCTTCTCCGCCCACTGTTCAAGGCTGACACTCCCGTCGAGCGCAACGCCCTTGAAGGCGCGGTTCAGCATGCCGAGGCGGGCCTCGACATCAGGGACGCCGATATAAAGCTTCTCGTCGAAACGGCCGGTACGGAAAACGGCCTCGTCGATTTCCCAGGGCTTGTTCGTCGCGCCGAGGATCAGAAGCGTGTTGGGGCTGTCCTTGAAACCGCCGACGTCGGAGAGGAACTGCGTGACGAGGCGATTGTCCACCGCCGACGAGTTTTCCGTGCGTCGCGGCAGAAGACCGTCGATTTCATCCAGGAAAAGCACGGCGACTTCCTTGCCCTGCGCGGCGTGAATGAGCCGGGAGAGCTTCTGCTCGCTTTCGCCGTGCCACTTGGAGCGGATCTGCGCCCCTGAAGCGTAATAGAACGGTGCCTTGATTTCATGCGCGATCGCCTTGCCGAACATCGTCTTGCCGTTGCCGGGGGGACCGTAAAGCAAAACGCCGCCGCCGGGCCTGATATTCAGCGCCTTCGCCTTCTCGGGCTGGAGCATCGGATTGATGACCATGTCGTAGATGGCCGCCTTCGCTGCGGCCATACCGTCGATATCGTCGAAGCTCACGCCCGTGTCGGCGGTCACCTGGAACTCGGAATCCGCCTCGCCCGCGGCGGCGGGGGCAGAACCGGCCGCAGAGTCCGCAACGGTCTGCCGGGCCGGGAGTTTCGCCGTCTTGAGCTTCTCCGCGATTTCAAGCCAGCCCTCGGCCGTGGAGACATAGCTGGACGACACGGGGCCGGTTGTCTGCTGCGCCAGCGCAAAGCAGAACTCCGCGGCCTTTGCGGCATGGAAAATCGCCTTCGCGTTGTCACCGGCCTTGATCGCGGCCTCGCAGGCGGCCTCGTGCTCGCCCTTCTTGTCGGAAAGAAAGCTCATTGTTCACCCTTGATGCTCTTTGCGATCTTTTCAAACTCGGCAATAAGAGTTGAATCTGCGGGAACGGACAATTCCGGGAGTTCCATGCCGGCGACGGCGTCAAACGCGGTACGCCCCGACCGGACAACGCCCGCCAGGTCGCCGGCGATGCGCACGGTGTCGTATGAGTTCTGCGCGGTCGCACGAATCTTCTCCGCCGCATCCTTTTTCGAAACGACAGTAGCCGCCTGGCTCTCCAGCATCTTCCGATAGGCCGCCGCAGCGGCGAGAACGGCTTCGTTCGAGGCCGCGTTGGCGATGAAAATCTCGCGTTGCCGTTCGGTAAATGCCTTGTCCGCAGCGTTCTTTTCCGCAGTTCTCTTCGCGTCCTTGGCCTCTTTGATAATCTTGTCCACGCGCGGCAGCCACTTCTCGTCGTTTTCCTCAAGGAACTGGCGGAAGCATTCGAGCTGGACATCGACCAGGACGAGGTACATGCCGAAATAGCGACGGGAAGATTCGATGTCGCCGTCCTTCATGAGCAACAGGAGCTTATCGACCGCCGCGCGGACATTCCCGGCGACAACGGTATTGTCGATCAGCGAGGCCGAACCGACATTCGAAAGGAAAACATCCATCGAAGCGTCATTGACATTCAGGCCCAGCGCACGGATATCCGCCGCCGCCGCATTCCGTGCCTTTTCCTTGTTTTTCTCAAGTTTAGCCAACTGGGACTTCAACTTCGAGATTTCTTTTTCAAGTTTGCGGCCCTTCTCCGGATTCACGACACTTTCAGCCCGGAGCTTCTCCATGCGGCCCGACAAATCGGCGATCTTCGCCTCAAACCTGTCATAATCAGCCAGGATTTTCCGTGCATCCGTCGAAAGCAGGAGTGACCGCCCCTCAGCCAAATGGCGCGCAATGACCTTGTTCTGGCTCCGTTTCGACTTCGAAAAGAGCGACACCAAAGGCAAGTCCTTCGCCTCGTCGCGAAGATCGGAACCGGACGAGGCCATTTGGGCGATCCGGTCCCAGTTCTCCGTGACGAACTTTTCCGAATCACCGGCCGCAGGATTCCCGGCGAAGGCAAGCCCGCTGCAAATCGCAAGCGCGGACAACAGGCAGATCTGTCTCATGGCGCCCTCCATCTCCGGCAGCGCTACTCGCCGATTTTCTTCACGGCCTCGACGGCTTTGTCAACGGCCTCCTTGGTAGCCTCGACAGCCTCCTTGGTGACCTTCGAGGTCTGGAGCTTCGTGTAGCTCCACCATTCGGCCTTCTTCTCGGCCTCCGTCCAGAGTTCCGGATTCGTCTTGCGCTCTTCCTGGCGACGGGCCTCGTACACATCGGCCAGCTCGGCTTTTTCCGCCTCCGTCCACTCCAGAAGCGGCTTTTTCGTGATTGCCTCGATACGCGCCGCCTCGGCGGCGGCGGCCTCCTTCTCGGCCCGGACCCTTTGGGCATGCACCGCGCAAACGGCGCCGACGGCGATGACCAGCAACAGCACGCCTCCCGCAAGAAACGCTTTTTTTACGCTTGATTTTTTGCAACGGCAGCACTCGTTCTCTTTTTTCCCTTCCTCAGCCATAACGACCTCCCTTTGATGATGGTCACTAAACCGTTACTTGCCTTCCAGCATGTTTTTGACGCGCTCCTGGCCGGCCGCAATGCGGGAATCGATTTCCCTGCCCGCCGCCGCAGGCTCAGCTCCGCCGCCAACCTCCGCGGCGACTTCCTGCTCAAGCTGCGCGTTCATGTCGTCAAGCGACGGGATGTGGTCTTCGGCCGTGCCGACGGCCCCTTCCATCTCCTTGCCGTAGAGGCGTTCCCAGAACTTGTCGCCGCCGACCGATTCCCCCAGTTTTTCCTGGGCATCCGCAAACACATCCTCGACGGTTTCAGGATCGATCGCCATGACTTTGTTGACGGCGGCCAGCGCACTCGCGAACTGCGCATCGCTCCCCGCGACCTGCATCTTGGTGACATACTGTTCGAAAACCCAGCGTTTCTGCTCGAGCTTGACGGCCATCGCCTGCGCGGCGCGGTAGCTCACAAGCGCCCGTTGCGCGGCGGCTTTCTCGCCGTTCTTCAGCGCCTCGCGCGCCTCGGCCCAGCGCTTCTTCGCTTCTTTCTCAAGTTCCTTCTGGCGATCCCTGACCGAATCGATCGCGTTCTCCGCGTTGCGAAACGCATGGCGCCGCTCACGGCGAGCCTCGCGTTCGCGCGTGGATTTTGACTTAAAAATGTCGAGAATCTTCATTGTTCAAATTCCTCTCTTGCCAGTCCCTCGATGCACTTGCCAAATTCTTCCAGGCGTGTCATGGATTCCGTTTTCCACCCCAAGCCATTCAAGGCTCGTCGGCAACAGGCGATTTCGCCTGGGATTCGCCTACGTCGCCGGCAGACCGCACGGGCGTGTCGATTGCGAAAGAATCCGTTTCGCCGGCTTCGGCGGCCGGTTCCAGCCCTTCGTCTTCGAAGCCGGCCAAAGCCGCGTCAAAGCTCTCCCGGTCGTCCTCGTTCTCGTGGCGCTTGCCGGCCTTGTCGAGATCGCGGACGGCGCCGGCGACATCCTCCGCCTCGCCGACGGCATCCTCGATGTCGTCGGTCAGCCGGTCAATGGTCGCCTCATCGACCTTGCGCATGCCAAGGGCCATCAGCTCAAGCACCCGGCCTCGGACGGTGTTGAGCGTGTTCTCGTTCTCGAAGAAGGCCGTCATCTGGCGTTCAATGCCCTTGTACTCGGAAAGAAGCGACTTGAGTTCAAGCTCCAGAAGTTTCTTCCGCGCGGGCGCGGCCACCTGATAGGCCTTTTTCTTCGCGACGATTTCCGCGTAGAGCTTGTCCGCGCGGGCCATCAGCGGGGCGCGGGCCGTTCGGTTGGCCTCAAGCGAGGAATCAATCGAAGACAGGACAGTCTCCGGGGAATGGGCGTTTTTGATCTTCAGGACGAGCGAAGCGGCGGACTTGCCGAGCTTGCCGGCGAATTCCGCGACGGAATGCAAAATCCCGGCGGCCTGCTCCCTGGTCAGGAGCTTTTGCGCTTTTGCGCGAATCTCGTTTTCCGAGGGCGCATTTTCCCCGGCTTTCTGCTCTTCGGTAACCACTTTTACCTCCTCGCCCTTTTCTCTGGCGGGCTGTCCTTCGCAAATTACGCCGGCTTCCCCTTCAGGTTCCGGCGCGCTCTCAAGCAAGCCGCCCGGTTTCCACCCGTGATCTCCGCACAGGCGGTTCCCGTTGTGCCAGTGAAGCGCGCAGAAAACGGCATCGCATCCGTCATGCGCGCACTTGCCGGCAACGGCGTATCTATTTGGAAGCGGACGACCGCAAATCGAGCATTGCAACATTGTTTAAACCTCGTTTTCCCGCGAGACACCCCCTGCGCCCCGCGGGAAGGCGGCACACCGTTACCTCACGCGGGTCGCGGCGGCGATCATGCGGAAAAGAACGGCAAGAACTATTATAGCAACAATTCCCCCCGCGACTGCAAGTCCCTGGTGCTCGGCGATCCAGGGGAGATTGGCGCAAACCCAGCCCCAGAGACCGAGTTTTTCGGTGAATTCCGACGAGGCGAGCACGGTGTCGCTCCAGAGGATATCGCCCGTCGCGGCATTTTCAATGGCCGCCTGAAATTCGACATTGACGCGCCAGACGGTTGAATTCGGGGTTGATTTTTCGACAACCGGCTCAATCGAGATGTCGCGAAGGGCGCCGGTTGCAAGGGCGTCGGCCTCCAACGGCTTGTCGCGCAGGAGAACCCGCGCTTCGCCAACCGTATTGAGGCCGAGGTTCCTCATGGCAAGGTCCGTTTTCGTCACCGCGTCGCGGAAGATGTAGGTCGAATAGAAATCGACATCGCCGGAGAACGGGACATAGGCCACGGTCTTGACGGCGGCGAGCTTGTCCTGGGCCTGGAGGGACTTCACCGCAAGGGACGTCAGCTTCTCCTGCATGACACTGCGGATTTGAACGGGGATTTCGGAAAGGCCCTTGGCCATCTTGTCGCCGGGGATGTAGTAGCGCTTGGCGAAGACCCCGCCCCAGACATGCTCTTTCGTCTTGATTGAAAAGGCGTGGAGTTCGATTTCGGCGAAGACATGCGTCGAGGCGCTTTCAATCACGCGGAGAGTGCCCGACAGGAGAATCTGCGTGCTCTTCAGCGCTCCGAATTTGTCGATGGTCGCGGGATCAAGCATATCCGACTTGCGCTCGTCCCAGGCCATTTCCTTGAGGATTTCATTGAAAACGCCGTCCTCGGCATTGCGGGCGACAAAAGTCTTTCCGGCATCGGTAACGGCGATCTTGAGAAGCCCTTCGGCATATTCCTCGCGGTCGCCCGAAATGGGGAGCGCGGAAATTGCGCTGGTCTTCGGGATGGAAGACTGGGCAAGGGCGACCTTGGCCTGGTCAACCGCACCTTGAATCGCCTGGCGCATCGCGTCGTCAAAGGATGCCGCCGCAGCGGAAAAAGTCATCGCGGCAATGGCCGCAAGAGTGACGAGTGTTGTTTTTTTCATAATGGACAGACCTTTCTGTTGAAACTTTTACTTGCTGAGGACAAGATTGAGTTCGGGATGCCGGACGACGAGAGCGTTGAGGAGTCCGCCGGGATAGGCGGCTTTCCTGTAAACCGTACGGAACTCGAAGCGGCGGGCGCCATTGTCCTGGCTGACGAGCGAGCAATCGGACACCCCCTCCATCGACTTGACGGCGTCGATGAAACGGGAAATGTAGGCGGGGTCGGCCACGTCGTCGTGGTACTTGCATTTCACGCTGATCTTCTTGGCGACAAGCCCGGTTTTTTCAACCGTGATTTCGTTCCTGGCCCAGGCCTTGAACTGGTCGGCCAGCTTGTCCGCGACGTCCTGCTCGGCCTTTTCGGCGCCAAGCTTCCGCTCGCCCTTCACGGCAAACGACTTGGTCGCGACCAGACGATTATTCGCATTGGCCAACGCCGCCGAGGCGTCCGCCTTGCCTTCCATGAGAAAATATTCGCCGGTCTTGTCGAAAACCGAAACACCCGGCGAAAGGGTCACGATCACATCGGGCACGTCATCCGAAACTTTGAAACCGCGCTCGACAAAGACGGCGTTGGCGGCTTTTAGGAGCTCCTCGTTGAGCCTGGCCCCGTCTTTCCCGTTGAAAGTTGAAACCGCTTTCACCTTGAGGAAAGACTCAATGGCCTCCGGTTCATACTTCTGAACCGATGATACCGGCAGCGGAGCAACGGCATTCGGGGCGGGAACGACCGGCTTCACCTGCGCCTTGGCGAGCCTGGTCCCGCCTTTTCCGTTGGAAGTCGAAACAGTTTTTACCTTGGGGGAAGACTCCTTGGCCGCCGGCTCTTGCTTCTGAACCGAAGATTCAGGCAGCGGAGCAACGGCATTCGGGGCGGGAACGACCGGCGCGGGAACGACCGGCGCGGGGACGACCGGCGCCACCTGCCCCTCGGTGCGGCAGCCCGTCGAGAAGAGTCCGGCGGCACAGACCACCGCAAAGGTTCCGAACAAACACACCCGAGACTTGACATTCATTTTTGCTGTCCTTTCTGTTTTGTTTGGTTGGTAAATTAACGACTACAAAAGATTCTGCCTGAATGAACGCACCCGGACTTTTCTCCGATTTCCAATCTGAATACCGGGCCAAAGCGTCCGCGTTACACCATCGGGATCGCACAAGACAAACCTGTTGCGGTCCCACTTGATAAAATACCCCTTCAGTTCCGGAAGGACGTCGCCTAAATCGGCGCATTGCCAGACGGCGAGATAAACCTCCAAATCATCACTCCGGGTCAGGAGCAGGGACGACACGGCATACGCGGGGCACTTCGCATCGCGACGACTGCACGATCTGCATTTTTTCACGCTGGCCGACAAGCCGAGAACGGTTTTCCCAACATCCGGCGCCAATGCCAGATCGGCAGGGCGGTCAGGTTCAAGCAGGGCACTTCCCCCGCGGGAAAGCTTTTTCCCGGAAACGGCCGTTCCGTATGAGGCGTGAATCCGCGTCCCTCCGGGAGTGTCCTTCAATTCCCCGTCGCCAACCAAGCCGCCATCGCAAACCCTGCAGACATCCTGGTCATTCTCGACGGTAAAGTGGATTTTGGAAATGGCCAGCGAGTCTTCGCGCTTCAGACTTCTGTCCTCATCGAAAACACGAAGAACAACATCGTTGGCCTTATGACGGCCGAAACGAAGTTTGTCGCCAGTCAGGACATGGACGAACTTTCCGGAATCCTCCTCCCACAAGGTAAGCCGACGCGGAAGACTGACGATGTGAAGCGGGAGCGTCTTCTCGGCCACAGTCGCGGCAAGACGGCGAACCCTCTGCTCAAGCGTCTCGCCCACGACTGGCGACGCCCCATCGTGATTCAGGCCAAAGCCGTTGATTTTCAAATCGGCGGCCCGATCCACATTGACATTGCTAATCGTCGGGGCGTAATTGACCGTGATTTGCCTTTGGGCCTCGTTTTCCTTCGGCCAAACCGAGACGCTGAAGTCATCGCTTTCATAGACTTCCTCGTCCCTTTCATGGGAACGGCGGCAGACCAGGCGAACACGGACATTCATCCGGCCGGTCTGCGTCGGGGCATGGTTCAGTGAAACGCCGCTTCCGCCGGGACCGACGACGGAAACAGGCTCCGCAGACGCCAAAACCTTTCCATCCCTGCAAATGGAGAGTTGCACAGATTCGTAATCGACGCCCGTCGTCAGCACGTGGAAGGAAAGCGCGGCAACGAACCCCTCGAGGAACTCGGAAGGCAACGTCCCTTTCAGGCTAATCTGAAGATCGTCTGCTTCGGCATTTCGCCCGCCGACGTCGGCGAAGAGCGCCCCGTACCCAGCAAACGGCCGGGATTCGGCACGGGGAGGCAAGGCCCGCTCAGCGGTCTCCCGAACGGGGGGCCGCCCCCACGGGGGCGTGACAACGGTGACACTCGCGGGCCTTGGCCCGTCAGGCTGGCAAGAAGCCCCGTCCTCATCGGGGAGTTCGCCTGGCGCGGGGATGCAAGGTGCGGCAACTGGAGCTTCCTCATGGTCGACGCCGGCGCCCTCCGCTGCCGGAGACGTGGCGACGTCGGGGAGGCGACAGCCGCAAAACTCGCAAAATTTGCCAGCATTCACGAGCTGATGACATCCCGGGCATTCAATCATAGATGCGTCTTCGGCCATTTCCGTTTACTCCGGGCTTGCCGCCCCACCCTACTTGATGATCTGCTGCGAGGGAACGGCAGGAGCGGGATCGACGCGCTTGGCGGCGACAGAAGCCGTCTCGGACATCATGCCGGCAAGCCGCTCGACGAGCTGGGCGTAGCGCTCGGACTGCTTGTCCTCGCGGTTGAGGGAGTTGTCGTAGATCTTCTTCATTTCCCCAAGCAACTGGCTGGCGGCGCCTTCCTTGGCGGCATACATCGTCTTCAGCGCGTCCGCCGCGCTGCTTGAAGACCCGGCAAGCGTCGCGAGAATCTGCTCGGGCGACATCTCCTTCTGAAGGAGCTGCCCGGCGTGCCTGAGGAAGTCCGCCCGTGCCGAGGGGTCGTCCGCGATGGCGGCGAGTTCGACGGCGGACATGCCCTTGACGATGTTCGCCCGTTCCTTCTCGGCCTTGAGTTCGACATCCTGCTTCGCGGCCTGGACCTTCACCCATTCCTGGGCCTCGAAGATATCCGTTTCAACAGTCGCCTTGCGGGCTTCCTGCTGCGATATCACCTGCTTCGTCTTGTAGACCTCGGCTTCGGCGTCGGCCTTGGCTTCGCCGACGACCTTCGTCCCGTAGATGACGACGGTGTTTTCCGCGTCTTTAAGAGCCTCGGCCCGGGCGACGTCGGCCAGCCTGGCGTTGTGCTCGGCCTTGCGAATCTGCTCTTCGCGGTCATAGTTGGAAACCGCCAGGTCAAGTTCAAGCTTGTCGCCGAGCGCGGCCATCTTTTCAGCGTGGTCTTCCTGGAGGCGCGCCAGCCTCTCCTCGGCCTCCTTGGCCGAAATCCTGCCGCGGGAAACGAGCTTGACAACCTCCATCTCCTCGGCGCGGTCGATGGCGGCGATGCCCTTTTCCTGGGCCAGCTGGTCGAGGTATTCGGAGAGTTCCTGCTCCTTCTTCGCGATAAATTCGGCATCCCCGTTGGAACGGTCGATCTTGCCGTGGGCGTCGGCCAGCGCCGCGACCTCCTGCGAGGCCGCGAACTCCATGACCTTCTGGTCGAATTCAAACTGCCTGCGGCGGGCGTCGAACTCGCCATACTGCACGCGCATCTTCTCGAAATCGGCGCTGATGAAGTCAACCGCGCCGACGCGCACAAGTTCAAGCCCGGTCCGCTTGAGAAGCTCCCTGATCGCACGGCCGAGCTCGTCCTCGAACATCGTCCGGCGCTCAGGATCCTTGACGAGGTCCTCGACCGTCGTCTTCAGGCAAAGGTTCTTCGCCGCATAGAGGCATTCGTCCTTCAGCCAGTTCCCGATCGCCTCGTAGGAAATCGAGCGTTCATTCTTGAGGACGTTGGCGATGAAGTCGCCGACGTGCGACGGGGCGAAATGAAGCGTCACATCCGCGACCAGGCTGACGGGAAGTTCGTCCGCCGAACGAAGGCCGGGGAAATCCAGCTTGAAGACGACGTCGCCGTTGTCGACCATGAGGACCGAACGGGGCGGAGGATTGCCGAACCAGTTGATATTGCGGAGGGAACCGGCCGGATCATGGCGGCCGGGACCGAGGACGCCGCTTTCCTTGCCGGAATCAAGAAGGACGGCGACAGTGCCTTCCTGGACGTGGATGCCCTGCTTGAGAATCTTGGCGCCGTCCTCGATTTCAAAGCGCTGCGCGAACTTGCCCGCGTCGTGATCCCAGATGCCGCCGGCGAAGTCTATGCGCTCCCCGGGGTGAAGCGGATGGTTGCAGTGCGGGCAGAAACGCGCGTCATTGCCGATCCACTCGTGGCAGGCGGGGCACTTGATCCAGCCGCCCGGCGCCCGCGTCCCGCACTGGCTGCAGACGCGCGCCTTCTTCGAGACGCTGTTGCCGCAGATTCGCCACTTGCGGCCGGAGGAAAGCGTGTGCCCGCTGAAGAATTTCTGCTGCTGCTCTTTTGCCTCGAGCAGTTCCCCGTCCCTCAGGGCTTCGCCGGTTACCGCGTCGACAATCGCCATGCATTTGTCATGAAAGAGTCCCATCGTTTTACTCCGTTTTGTTGTTAAGGACGAAACATCGGAAATCACTTGTGGCCGTCCGCGTGCTTCGCGCATTTGCGCACGCCGCGGCGCGTCCAGCAGTCGTTGCAGATCAGCTCCTCGCAGCCGTCTTCCCCGCAGACGTGCCCCAGGGAATGCCTGCTGCGGTAAACCTCGCCGCAGACCGAGCAGGTTCCGCCGCCGGCATTCTCCCGCTTGTTCTCTTCCAGATAGGCGTTGAGGTCGGTACGCGAAACACGGTAAAGCTTGCCGAGACGCACGGCGGGAAGTTCCCCGCCGCGCACAAGCTTATAGACAAGCTGGTAGGTGACGCCGAGCATGTCGGCGACATCTTCAAGGCTCATGTATTCTTTATCACCCATTTTACAAAAGCTCCTTTGTCATCTTTTGATAAAACCATCTTATACCATTTTCAAAACATTGTCAAGTTTTATGCTTTATTTATATTTGTTTATTTTTCTCTCCAAACTCGCCACTCTCAACTCGCCCATGCGCTCCACGGCCCTGCCTCGCGCATCCGCGCGCCCGCTCCGCGGGGCGGCATCGGGCCGTGTTCGCATTCGCTCGCCGTCCCCGCCGCCTGAGAGAGGGGGATTATTGTCCTGAGGCCAGGCGGAAGCCGAGGGAGTTGCCGGGGTCGTACGGCCCGTACCTGCCGCGGGCAGCCGAACGGCAGCGCCCGGCGGAGTTGTGCCAGCCGCCGCCGCGGATCACGCGGTTGCCGCCCGAGCCCGGTCCGATTGGATCGGTGACGGCACCGGAAGAGTAGTCCCCGTACCAGTCCGCGCACCACTCCCAGACATTTCCGCTCATGTCGTGGATGCCAAGCTCGTTCGCCGCCTTCGTCCCGACCTCGTGCGTCCCGTCCCCGCTGTAGTCATCGTACCAAGCCACATCGTCCAAATTGTCGCTTCCGCTGTACTTGTAGCCCTTGCTCTTCGTCCCGCCGCGCGCCGCGAATTCCCACTCCGCCTCCGTCGGCAAACGAACGCGGAGAACCTCACCCCGCTGCGCAAGGTAGTCGTTCACCTTCTTCACATACTCCTGACAGTCGTTCCAGGAGACACTCTCCACGGGTAAACTGCCGCCTTCGAAACTCGACGGATTCGACTTCATCACGGCCTCCCATTCCTTCTGCGTCACCCCGTACTTCCCGATCCAGTACCCTTTCGTCAGCGTCACCTCGTGAACGGGCTTTTCGGCATCATACGCGTCGCTGTCATCCGCCCCCATCTTGAAGCTTCCCGGCGCGACCCACACGAACGCCATCTTCACGCCCGGCGCGATTTCGATCTCACGCTCCGCGGCTTGCCGCACCCAGGAAACAACCGCGACAACGCCAACGGCAAGCGCCACGGCCATACCCGCGATCCGTTTCGCCTTGCGCATCTTCCTGCGACGCCCGAAAAGGGACTGCAAGCCGTCGAGCGCGGCTTCGCACCGGTCGAGGCACTCCTGGGCCGCGCCAAGCTCCCCCGCGCGCAAGTACCCGTCTGCAAGGGGGAGTTGTTTTCGCACTTCGTCCGCCCATCTCGCCATTTCCGGCGTATTCGCCTCAAACGAGGGGAAGGCCTTGACGCGCCTGAGAAGTCCATCCCGACGCCGGACAACCTCCTCCTCGCTCTTCCGCCGCTCAAGAACCGCGTCGAGCTTGTCAAGCGCAGCCTCGCACCCGTCCAGGCACTTCCCCGACTCGGCAAGCCGCCCGGCGCCAAGATGCGACTCCGCCCCGTCAAGCTGCCCGCGCGCCTCGCCCGCAAGGCCCGAAGCCTCCGCATCATCCTCGCCTATCGCGGGAAGTCCGGCAAGGCGCTCTTCGAGCGCATCCCTGCGCCGCCCAAGGTTCGCCTCCGCCTCGCGCCGCGCCGTCTCCTCGGCCTTCCGCCGCTCAAGAACCGCGTCGAGCTTGTCAAGCGCAGCCTCGCACCCGTCCAGGCACTTTCCCGACTCGGCAAGCCGCCCGGCGCCAAGATGCGACTCCGCACCGTCAAGCTGCCCTCGCGCCTCGCCCGCAAGGCCCGAGGCCTCCGCGTCGTCCCCGCCTATCACGGGAATTTTCCCAAGGCGCCGCCCCAATTCATCCCTGCGCCGTTTACATTTTTCCTCCGCCTCGCGCCGCGCCGCCTCCTCCCGGCGCGGGGCGGCAAGCGCCTCGAACCCCCCAAGCGCCGTCTCGCATGCGTCCAGGCAAAGAACGGCGGCATCGACGCCGCCGGATTTCAAAAGTTCCTCGGCAAGCGAGAACTGCTCGCGCGCCTTGCCCGCGAGCGCCGACAGCTCCGCGTCGTCCGCGGCGACGGAGGGCAGCTCCCGGAGGCGGCGGTCGAGCGCCCGCTTGCGCTTCACGACCTCGACCTGCTTCTGCGCCAATGTAGGCGACCGCGGCGTTTCTCGCGCCGGAGCGGACGCGGGGGGCGGCAACGAAGACTTCCCCTCAAGCGCGTCGACGAACTCGCCGCACGACCCGAAGCGGTCGTGC
>JAZQOA010000127.1:0-17790 GCA_045627605.1 Kiritimatiellia bacterium
AAAGCCGTCTCGGACGTCATCGGCGAGGCGACGAAGAAAAACCGCGTGGCGCTCACCGTGACGCTGGACGTCCGCGACCCGCTCGTTTACTACAGCGCGGTCTCAGACGTCTCCTGGTTGCTCAAGGGCTCCATCGAGGCCCTCGGCGAATACATCACCAAATTCGACCTCTCCGAATCGCGATAGACGCCCTACTCCGTGCCGGTGGCGATGCGGATGATGGACTTTTCGCAGAGGTCGCCGCCCGTGACTTCGCCGGCGATGCGGCCTTCGCGCATGACGAGGATGCGGCGGCAAAGCCCCAGCAGTTCGGCCAAGTCCGAGGAGACGAGAAGAATCGCCAGCCCCGCGGCGGCAAGTTTGCCGATGCAGGCGTAGATTTCCTGGCGGGCGCCGACATCCACGCCTTGCGTAGGTTCATTCAGGACGACGACCGAGGGGGCGTCCGCCAGCACTTTCGCCATCGAGACCTTCTGCTGGTTGCCGCCGGAAAGCGACCCGGCCGTGTCGTCAATCCCCTGGCAGCGGATGTTGAAGTCGCGGACGTAGCGCCGGGCGGCGCCTTCTACGGCGGCGGTGGAAACCATTCCCCGCCCCGTCATGCGATCAAGTGCGCCGAGCGCGATGTTTTCGGAAATGGTGAAGTCGCGCCAAATGCCGCTGGCCAACCTGTCGGGCGTCAGGAACCCGATGCCCGCGCGACGAGCCTCGGCGGGCGAACGGAATTTGACGTCCCGGCCGCCGACGGCGATGGAACCGTCCGCCAACGCGCGGAACCCCGCGATTGTTTCGCCAAGCTCCGCCTGTCCCGAATCGGCCAGGCCGGCGACGCCGAGAATCTCCCCCTTGCGGAGTTGCAGTCCGCCCATCGAGGCGGAGGAAAACGAAAGGGCGACCTCATCCCGGCAGGGAGGAACCGAAGGGTAGATGTCGGCCAGCGAACGGCCAACCATCATCTCGGCCATTTCGCGTGGCGAAAGTTCGGAGGCCTTGCCGGCGCCGACAAGCTCGCCGTCGCGCAGGACGGCAACGGAGTCGCAGATTTCGTGGACTTCGCCAAGCTTGTGGGAGATGTAGATCATCGACGTCCCCGCCTCCCTAAGCTTGCGCATGAGGACGAAAAGGCGTTCGGTCTCCTCCGTGTTGAGGAGGGCGCTCGGCTCGTCGAGGATCAGAAGCCCCGCGTCGACGTCGAGGGCGCGGCCGATTTCAAGCATCTGCTTTTCCGAAACCGAAAGCGACGCCGTCTCGGCAAAGGGATCGATGCGCACGCCGAGACGGGACAGGCCCTCGCGGACGCGCTCCGCCATTTTCGGAATGTCGAGAAGTCCGAAGCGGTTTGTCAATTCGCGCCCGAGAAAGAAATTCGCATAGGCGGGAAGATCGTCGGCCAGGTTCAGTTCCTGGTGGATCGCCGCGGCGGAAACCGAAAGCGAGACGGTTCCCGCCGTGGGCTGAAGCATGCCGAGGATGCACTTGACGAGGGTGGATTTTCCCGCTCCGTTTTCACCGATGACGCCAAGAATCTCGCCCTTTCCCAGCTTGAGCGAGAGGTTCTTCAACACCTGGTGACGGCCATACGCCTGGCAGAGGCCGTCAATTTCGAGGACTGCGCTCATTTCTTCAGGAGCGCCAAGTCCTTCTCGGAGAGCGAGAGGGAAACAGACACCTTTTTGCCGTCGACGGCGACATTCGCGGCGAGGAACGACTGGATGATGCCGTCGGGCGTGGCGGGATCGTGCTTGAAGGCGCTGATCAACTTGAGCCCGTTGATCGTGGCGGCGATTTGCGCCGCCGTCTCGGGCTTGTCGAAGGTCATTTCGACAAGCAACGTCGCCGTGCCGGGCGTCGCCTCGGTCACGCGCGCAACAATCAACTCGGCGTCCGTCCGGATGAATTCGCCGGAAAGAACCGAAAGATTCTTCTCGCCGGGACGGGCCTTGACAACGACCGAAACCGGGGCGCCAAGGGCGAACTCCTTCGCAATTTCGGAAGTCGGGGAAATCGACGGGGCCTTCTTGTCGTAGACGGACAAGGCGGCGGTGGCTGATTCGGGGGAGGCGGCAAGCAGCGCCACCCCGTCCGACGGGAAACTCATGTTGACGCCGCCTGAAAAGTCGGCCTGGTATATCTCGTGCGCGCCGCTTGCCGTCACCTTGCAGCCCTTGGCCTTCTTGATTGCCCCGGCCAGACGCGCCGTGTCGATTTTGCCGGACACGTATGACGCGGCGGACATCACATCGGTGTCGCCCAACCTGTCGATTGAAAAACCATCGGCGAAAAGCAGGAGGTCGGAAAGATCTCCGGGGACGTTCACACCGAAGCTCTTTCGGAGAACCAGCCCCTCCTTCTTGACAAAACCGACATTGCCGAAAACCCAGTTGACGATGGTTGAGCAGGCCGGAAGCGACTTCGCCTGCTCGAAATCGACATGCGCCGCGATCGACGACGAGGCGGGAACCTGGGAGACGGCAGCGGGGCCGGCGCCTGCGAATGCGGCCAGCAGAACGGCAAAGGCGGGAGTGAGAAGATTTTTCTTCATGAAGGACCTCGACTTAGGATTGAAAAGCGATACACTAATTTTACTAAAATGGTATAATATTTGCACTTGTTTTTTGCCCCGGTAGCTCAGCAGGATAGAGCAACGGCCTTCTAAGCCGTGGGTCGCGCGTTCGAATCGCGCTCGGGGCACCAAATTTCGCCGCGGAAAAATGCGACGTTATTTTCCGGGAGTCTGCCGCGGGAAGCGCCTGTCAAGGTTGCGCAGGGCGGAGAGAACTTCGCGCCCGCCGCGAATCAAGCTCCAGGCGTCAAGCCCGGCCGAAATAAAATCCACGCCTTTCTCAAACCACCGCTGAAGCTCCTCCTCCGTGTCGGAGCCAATCGAAAGGCCGATGGGCTTTCCCGCCGCATGCGCCTTGGCAACGGCCTCGTCAACCAGGTCGCTCGTCTCGCCAGAGAAATCACCCAGGCGGCCGACGCTGCCGCTAAGATCCATCGGGCCAATCACGTAGCCGTCCATATACGGGATTTTTGCGGTCTCCTCCATGATCTTGACGGCGTTTTTGCTCTCGACCTGGATGAAGCGCATCTGGTCCTTGTGTCCCTGGCGGATGTACTCCTCGGTGCTGGACATGCCGTAGTTGACGGCGCGGAAAGGCCCGAAGCCGCGCTTGCCCTCAGGCGGGTAAATGCAGGTGTCGATGGCGCGCCGCGCCTCCTCGACGGTGTTGATCATCGGGAAGAGGACGGCGTCCGGCCCCGCCTCGAGGACGCGCTTCGCATGGGGAATGTCGTTCCAGCAGATGCGGACAAGCGTCGGCGTCCCCGCGGCACGCGCGGCGATAAGGTGCGTTTCCATCTGCGCGAAGCTTGTCGAGACATGCTCCATGTCGATCCAGAGGTAGTCGAAGCCGATGGAACCGAGGATTTCGCAGACGCGGTGGTCGACGAGGTTCACGTGGGTGCCGAGCAAACGCTTGCCGGAGGCGAGTTTTTCACGAAAGGGGTTCATATTCATTACTCCATTGGGATGTCAAAACCATATTACCACATTTCGCGCGAGGATAAAACACGAGGCAGCGAAACTGGACGAAAAGACGGGAAAGTGATAAGTTTTCCCAGTGCTTGGAAATCCATCCAACGAAAGAAAGGTCAACATGTACAGAAAAGACTTGCCCAAGGCCGCGCCGTGTTTCAGTCCACCGAAAATCTCAGGACTCTCCTGGAAAGACGTCACCCCCGCCGACGTGGAAGGACGCGGCTGGAAGGACACCGCAGCCCCGTTCGACAGGATGCCCGCGCGCGCCGAAAAACGACTCCCCGGCGTGTGGGGCAACTGCCACTCGACTTCAGGAATGTGCTTTGAGTTCACCACGGACTCGACGGCCGTCGCGGTGCGCACCGAACTCGGCGAAAGCGCCTATGGCGAAAAGAACTTCAACGCCACGGCGCATTCCGGCGTCGACCTCTACGTCTGGGACGACCGCCAGGCGCGCTGGCGCTGGGCTTCCGCCGCGCAGCATTTCCTAAATTTTGCGCCAATCACGGAATATCCGCTCCTCTGGGACCTTTCTCCCGAAACGCGCCGGTACCGGATGTACCTTCCCTTCCGCAACCAGGTGCTTTCCCTCGCCGTCGGCTACGACGAGGACGCAACCCTGCAACTGGTCCCGCCGCGTAAAACGCCGCCGCTCGTCTATTACGGGACAAGCATCATCCACGGCGCGTTCTGCACCCGCGCCGGACTCGGCGTACCGCAGATTCTCGGGCGCAAGCTCAACGTCCCGGTCGTCAACCTCGGCTTTTCAGGCGCCGCCCGGATGGAAGAGGACATGGCTTCGTTCCTGTCGGAGATCGACGCCGGCCTCTACGTGTGCGACGCCTACCACAACATGACTCCGCAGCTTGTCCGCGACAACGCGGAGAAGTTCATCGTCCGCCTCTGCACCCTCCGCCCCGACACGCCTCTTTTCGTGCTCGGCGCACCGCCCGTGCTCAACGCCTGGCTCTACCCCGGCATCCAGGCCGACGAAGACGAAAAGAACCGCCTTTTCGCAGAGATCAGCGCCCCCCTCGAACGGCGGTTCCCGAACTTCCACTTCATCCCCGGCGAGGGTTTCTACGGCAGCGACGACGTGTCGCTCGACGGCATCCACCCGAACGACCAGGCCTTCGCCCACATGGCCGACTGCCTCGCCCCGATCCTCGCACCCTCTCTCAAGGGCTGAAGCCCCCCATCCAACACGGCGAAGGGCGCGGCACACGCCGCGCCCCTTGCTTCCGCAGCAACAGCATCGTCGCGCAACCGGCGGCGATGTCGACCGCCGTGCCGAACGGACCGTTGCCGCCCGGATGGTTGATGGTGGCAACTTTCTGTTTCGCTTGTATCTTCACCGCGTCTTCGGTATCATAGTAGCAGAATGTAGTTCGCCGTTTTTCAACGCCGCCACCATGCGGTTCGGCAACTCCCGGATGCCCCACGAAGAACCTGAAAGAATCGAAATGAAAATTTATACCGCGTTGATTTCGGCGATTTCCGCCACCTGTGCCGCGTTGGCCGCCCCCACCATCGACGAAAGCCGCGTCTACGAGGATTTCAAGTTGGGCGCAAACACGGCTGGCGACGCCCCCGCCGCGCTTAAGATTTCCTTTGCCCTGGACTTTCCGTCGCCCGTTCGCGCGGTGACACTCCACCTGAAGTCGGGCGACGGCTGGTATTCGGCGGACATCGCGCGGTTCAACCCCGACCTCACCGCCCCCGTATCACTGCGCATCCCGGTCTCGGCCTTCGCCCCCGAAGGCTCCCCCGGCAAGCTTGGCGACGCCACGCAAATCCGCATTTCGGCCTGGATGAACGCCCCCGCCGCCGGGACCATCACCCTGGCGGCAGCCACTTTCGCGAAGGCCGCGCAGGTCGCCGTCATCCGCGCCACCGACAAAACCGCGCCGGGCGAGTCCTGGTTTGCGGGAAAGATGGCGGAACGCGCCGAGGCGTTGCTTGCCGCCGCGAAGATCGACTACGACGTCGTCTCGGACGACCTTTCCCTGGAATCCGCCAAGGCCTTCAAGACATTGCTCCTTCCCTACTCCCCGAAGCCCCCGGTCAAGACAACCCTCACTTTCGCGGCCTTCGTCAAGGCCGGCGGGAAACTGCTGGTCTTCTACAATGCGTCGCCCGCCCTCGCCAAAGCCATGGGCATGACTGCCGGCCCGTGGGAACAGGGTCAGTTTCCCTGGTCCGCAATCGAGCTTGCCGGAGACTTCGGCGCGGGCCGCCGCATCCCCTACTACACCGAAAACGCCATCCCCCCGCACCCGGCACCGGGTTCCGACGCCAAGGTCGCCGGCTGGCTCCTCGACAACGTCGGGCGCAAGACGTCGCGCCCCGCAGTCGTCGTCTCGAAGGCCGGCGCCTGGTTCGCGCACGTCCCGCCACGCGCCTATCCCGCGGCGGCGGATCTGGTCTCGGACCTTGTCAAGGGCAATGTCCAAACCGCAGGCAAACGCCAGAAGCCCCTTTCGAACCTCCCGAAGGGCAAACCCGTCGCCGCCTGGCTCAACACCCCATTTCCACGCGACAAGGGCGGCTGGAAGGCCACCGCGCCCAAGCTGAAGGAGCTCGGCATCAACACGCTTTTCGTCCATTTCCAGGCGGCGGACACCCTTCTGCCCTCCGTCACGACTTCCGGGACCGACAACCTTTCCGAAGCCATCGCCGAATGCAAAAAGAACGGCATCAAGCTCCACGCCTGGGTCTCGTGCTTCTCGCTCGACGGCGTCCCGGCCGAGAAGCGCCGCAAGTTCGCCGCCGAAAAGCGCACCCTCCCCGGAAACAAGGACTGGCTTGACCCGTCGCTTGTCCAAAACCACGACCTCATCGTCCCGGCCCTCGCGGCGCTCGCCAAGCGCGGCGTCGACGGCGTCCACCTCGACTACACGCGCACCTCCGACGACACCCCCGTCACCCCCCAGGCGACCAAATCCATCACCGAATTCGTCAGGAAGGCCTCGGCGGCGATCCGCAAGGCCACGCCCGGCACCGCCGTCTCGGCCGCCGTTTTCCCGACGCCGCTCGCCGCCTCGCACCGCAACCAGGACTGGCCAACGTGGGTGCGCGAAGGCTTCGTCGACTTCGTCTCGCCGATGATCTACACGGTCTCGCCCGCCTCCTTCAAGGAGCAACTTGACGCCTGTCTCGCCGTCGCGGACGCCTCGAAGCTCATGCCCGGCATCGGCACCGGCGCCGACGAGAGCCAGACCAACGCCGCCGCCACCGAAGCGGAAATCGACGCCGCATCCTCCTGCCGCGGCATTGCCTTCTTCTCGCTTGACGAGGCCCTTCTCGAACTCCTTGGGGAATGACGCCATGAAATACAAAGGTTCAAAAACTTCTCAAATCTCGTTTCCGCTCGGCGGCATTGGCGCCGGCTGCATTGGGCTTTCCGGCACGGGCCGCCTCATCGACTGGGAAATCTACAACCACGCCTCCAAAGGGTCGGCGAATGGCAACACCCACTTCGCCGTACGCGCCGAAAAGGACGGCAAAGTCATCGATTTCCGCGTCCTCAACGGCGATCTTCCCCCGCCCTACCAGGGCGTCACCGCCGAGGGCTTCACCGGCAAGTTCAGGGGCGTCGGCTTCGGCCCCGACTACTCCCTGATGTGCGGCTGGCCCCATTTCCGCGAGAGCGCCTTCAACGGCGAATACCCCGTCGCCACCCTCGACTTCGCCGACCCCCGTTTCCCCGGACAGGCGAAACTCACGGCCTGGAGCCCCTTCATCCCAGGCGAGTCACGCGCCTCGTCGATGCCCGCCGCCTGCTTCGAAATCGAAATCGCCAACACAACCGGGGAGGAACTTTGCTACTCCTGCATCGGCGTCCTCGCCAACCCCTGGGCGCAGAAAACGCACTTCAACCAAGTCGAAGGACGCACCCTCACCTGCTTCAGCGGCCTCGGCGCCGACGACTTGGCGCGCGGCGACCTCTCGCTTTCCGTCATCGACGGCGAAGGTGATTTTTCATGCCAGACCTACTGGTACCGCGGCGGCTGGTGCGACGCGCGCGAAACCTACTTCCGCGACGCGATGCGCGGCGGCGACTTCAACGACCGCCGCTACGAAGGCGAATCTGGATTCGCCGACCACGGGCTCGTCTGCCTGCGCTTTCCCCTCGCCCCCGGGGAACGCCGCATTACGCGCTTCACGCTCACCTGGAACATCCCCGAACGTAAAAACGACTGGAACGAATGGGCGGCCAAGCGGGCCGCCGAACTCGGCATCCCCAACCGCTGGCGCAACTACTACGCCACGCAGTGGGCCGATTCGCGCGCCTCCGCCGCCGAACTCGCGGCCCATTTCGGCGAGCTCCGCGCCAAGACCTTCGCCTTCCGCGACGCGCTCTTCTCCTCGACGCTGCCGCCCGCCGTCATCGACGGCGTCTCCGCCAACCTCTCGACGCTCGCCACCCCCACGTGCCTCCGCCTTGAGGACGGCACCTTCTACGGCTGGGAAGGCGTCGGCCAGGGCTGGGGCTCGTGCGAGGGCTCCTGCACCCATGTCTGGAACTACCAGCAGACGCTCCCCTTCCTCTTCCCCGACCTCGAACGCTCCATGCGCGAAGCCAACCTGCGCTTCGGGCTCGACGAAAACGGCGCCAGCCACTTCCGCGTCAACCTGCCGCTCGGCATCAAGGCGACGCCCGAGATGTTCCGCGCCTGCGCCGACGGGCAGTTCGGCGACGTGATGAAGAGCTACCGCGACTGGAAGATCTCCGGTGACGACGCCTGGCTCAGGCGGTGGTGGCCCTCGCTACGCGCAATGATCGAATACGCCTGGTCGCCGAAGAATCCCGACAAGTGGGACCCGGAGCAGGCGGGCGTCCTCACGGGCCGCCAGCACCACACGCTCGACATGGAGCTCTTCGGCCCCAACGCCTGGCTCACCGCGCACTACCTCGGCGCACTCAGGGCCGGCGCCGAAATGGCGCGCGCCGCCGGCGACGAAGCCTTTGCGGCGAAGTGCGAGGCGATTTTCGAAAAAGGGGCCGACTACGCCGACAAAAACCTCTTCGAGGACGGCCACTTCATCCAGCGCGTCAACCTCGCGGACAAATCCGTCACGGACGCCTTCGACGCCTCGCGCGACTACTGGAACGACGAGGCCGGCGAAATCAAGTACCAGATCGGCGCCGGCTGCGGCATCGACGGCGCACTCGGGCAGTTCTACGCCTCGCTCTACGGAATCGGAGACGTCCTCGACCCCGCCAAGGTCAAGGCCCACCTCCTCTCGGTTTTCGAGCGGAACTTCATCCCGCACATGCGCGACTTCTTCAACCCCTGGCGCAACTACACCGTCAACGACGAAGGCGGCGTGGCAATCTGCACGTGGGACGACGCCACCCGCCCCGCCATCCCCATCCCCTACAACACCGAGACGATGAACGGCTTCGAGTGGGCCTACGCCGCGCACCTCGCCCTCGTCGGCCTCACGGAAAAGGCCACCGCCGTCGCGGACGCCATCCGCAACCGCTACGACGGCGAAAAGCGCAATCCCTGGAACGAGATCGAGTGCGGCAGCAACTACGCCCGCAGCATGGCCGCCTACGCGCTCATCCCCGCCTGGAGCGGCTTCACCTTCGACATGGCGAAGGGCGAAGTTGGCTTCTCGCCGCGCACCGAGGGCGACTTCAGGACCTTTTGGTCGGTCGGCTCCGCCTGGGGGACCTTCACCGTCTCCGGCCCAGGGCGCACGTGCGCCCTGGAAGTCCTGCACGGCCGCCTCGGGCTCAAGGTGCTCCGCCTCGGTTTCGAGGTGCGCGAGGCGACCTTCAACGGCGAACCCCTCCGTCGCGGCGAGGGCGGAGCCTGGCAGGTCGCCGGCTGACTGGCTTCCCCGCGCGGCTACTTCGCCAAGGCGTTGTAAACCGCCGCCAGGCGTTCCAGCGTGCGCGTCGCGCCGCTGGTGACGGCCTCGGGATAGTAGTGCATCTCGAAGGCGCGGAGCGAGGCCCCGACATCCACGGTTTCATAGCCGATCCCGGCGAGCATTTGCTCAACGGGGAGTTTCGGCTCGGCGAAACCGTCCGTCCAGAATCCCACGCCGTTTTCGGCAAGGCGACGCCATGGGAAAAGTTCGCCGGGGTCGATTTTCCGGCGCGGGGCGACATCCGAATGCCCGACGACGTCACGCGGCGCGATTTCGTAGCGCGAGCAGATGTTTGTGCAAAGGGCGACGACCGCCTCGATCTCCGCCTCCGTGAAGGGACGCGCCCGTCCCCTGGCGTCGTGCCCGCTGTTGGAGATTTCAATGCCGATCGAGGCGCTGTTGACGTCCGTCACGCCATGCCAGAACGAAACGCCGGCGTGCCAGGCGCGGTTGCGCTCGTCGACAAGCGCGTAGACACGCCCGCCCCGCCCGACGAGGTAGTGGGCGCTGACGGGGTTCGCGGCCGCGCCATCCGTGAGGCATTGCAGATCCTGGGCGTCGGAATCCCCCGCCGTGTAGTGGAGGACAAGCATGCCCACCGGCAGCTTCCGCTCCGAAAAATTCGGCGAAGGGGCGTCAAGGGCGCGGGACGCCGTCGCGCAGGACGAGAACAGGGCCATGGAAACTCCCGTGAAAAGGAACGGCAAAAGGCGGCGGAAAAAACGCCGGCGACGATTTCGCGGCGCGGGAATCAAAACGGATGCTCCGGGTTCAACTTCTCCGCGATGTCGACAAGCGCCTTGCGCTCGGCGTCCGTGAGCGGCGAAAGGTAGGCGTCGAGGTACTTGTCCGCGACCGCGGCGATGCCCTCGGCCATTTCCAACCCGTCCTCGGTCAGGGAAATGGTCACTTTGCGGCGGTTGTCCACGGCGTCCTTCCTGATGACCATTCCCTTGTCGACAAGGCTGGAGACCAGGAGCGAGGTCACCGCCTTTTTCAAGTGGATGCGCTCCGCAAGCTCCGTCAGGCTAAGGGAGGTGCCCGACGTCAGCACATAGCGGTAGATCGACTGGATTGTCGAAACCTCCCGGAAGCTCAGTTCCTGGGCGCGTTCCTTGAAAAAAGCGGGCATCGCATCCCAGGCGGACTTCCGGCACATCCCCAGCCCGTGGTGGAGATTGACCAACGCGATTCGTTCCTTTTTTTGCATAGCCGACATTCTCTTAAAATGATACCACAAGCCATTGCCCGTGGCAAATGGATGTGGTATGATTTTTGAAAGCAACTCCTCTTCAACAGGCGACCGAAAACATGACCAAGGCAAACGACACCATTCGCGCCATCGAGGCGCGCCTCTCCGAAGACGACAAACTCCGCCTCGCGGACATCCATGCCCCGGCGGAAGTCGCCATTCCACCCGAAAACGCCTACCGCGACCTCTGCGTCCTCCCCGACGGACGCATCCGCCACTACGGGCGCAAAACCATCGGAGGCGAATCGCGCCGCGTCTACATCGAATCATGCAACGGCGGGCTTGACTGGACCCTGCACATTGTCCGCGACGACCGCGAAATCGGTGCCTGCGTCCCCTCGCCCTACTCGGGCCTGTGGCTGACCGTCGCTTCCCGCGCCGAGTTTTCAAAGCCCTTCGCGGCCTTTTCCGACGCGATGGAGCCGCACGGCACCTACGCGATTTTCTCGCCGACGGGCCCCGGCGGGACAGACCTTGAATTCAGGAAAATCTCGGGCGAAGACTACGCCAACGTCCGCCAGCCCTACGCCCTGCGCACCCGGCGGCGTCTCGCCACCGTGGGCCAGACCTGCGGTAAAAAGCCCAAGCACCCGGTCTTTTTCTTCAGCGACGACGAAGTCGCGTGGCACGTCGTCGACCTCGAGCCCGCGCCGCGTTTTGAAGTCGCCTACCCCCACAAGGGCGTGCGCTGGCAGGAGGACGCCTGCGAACCGACGCTCACCGAGCTCGACGACGGCACGCTTGTCGTCGTCGCCCGCACCTCGCAGGACTTCCACTACCAGTATGTCTCGCATGACGGCGGGGAAACCTGGTCGAGGCCCGAACCCTCGATTTTCCACGGCACGATCACCATGCCCTGCTTCCTGAGGCTCGCGGACGGCCGCCACATCCTCTTCTGGTGCGACACGCAGCCCCTCCCGGAGCTCCCCCACGACGAACCCTACCTCAACGCCGGCGAACGGCGCGGCGACAGCGAGGATGTCTTCACCAACCGCGACGCCGCCCACGCAGCCATTGCCAACGGCGACTTCTCCGGCTGGACGGGCTTCCGCGAAATCCTCCTCAACCCCGTCCGCAACAACGCCGACTTCCGCGTCACCCGCCGCGCGACCGGCATCGACAAGAGCGTCCACCAGTTCCAGGCGGTCGAGCTCCCCGGCGGCAAGGTGCTCGTCGCCCTCGGGCAAAACGAGGCCGCCCGCCGCATCCTCGTCTTCGACGTCTCCTGGCTCTACGAAAAGACACGCGAAACCAACTTCTCGGACGGGCTCGACTCCGTCTCCACCCACCTCTACTACAGGAGCCTCACGGGCAACATCCGCGACTGGAGCTTCGGCGGGCACTGCGCCTGGAACAGGATGAGCGGCGCCCACGCCGTCCCCTCGCCCGACGGCGACTTCCACGAGGTCCTCAAAATCTCCTGCAACGGCAACGCCGACCTCGTTTCGGCGACCGAGGGTGTCGCGTGGAACTTCCCCGCCGCGCGCCAGGGGACGCTTGAAATCGAAATCCGCACACCGGGATCAGGCGTGGCACTGTCGCTCCTCGACCGCTGGATGAACCCCTCCGACGCCTTCGCGCCCTACTACGCGGCCTTCACGTGCGAAGTCAAGGACCTGCCCGGCGACAAGTGGACCTTGCTGAAACTTGATTTCGACCTTGATGCCGGCACCCTCGCCGTCTCGGCCGATGGCGCGCCTTTTGCCACGGCGAAACTGAAGAACAAATCCGACTGCGGCCTGAACTACCTGCATCTCCTCTCGCTCGCCAACAAGCCCGGCGACGAAGGCACACTGGTGAAAAGCCTCAAGGCCGCCGTGCGGTAACCGGCGGCCGCTGTCGTAACGCCGGGGCGCATTGCGTTCACCGAAAATCTTGCCCCGCGCCATGTCGTCGCCTACCGCGAAGTCAAAAAGCCCACCGTTGTTTCATCAAAAGCCATAGGTGCCGAAATCCGACTCCAGCCTTCACCACGGCAACGCCTGGAGAAGGCGCCTCGCCTTCGCGTCGCCCGCGGTTCAATGCTAACGGTTCAGGAAAAAGCACAGGCGCAGGGCAAGTTCACCACCAAGGGTCGGACGAAGACGACGGGGGTAGAAAAGACGGCCGAAATAGACGGCGGGCGTGACTTTTTTCTCGCGGAAGAGCTCCAGGCACCTGCGGTCCGCGGGCGAAATGCCCGGAAGCGAACCGTATTCCTCGCAAAGCCGCTCCACGACATGGCGGTATTCCGGCATCACCGTGCCGAAAACATCGTGTTCAAGCCACATCTTCAAAAGCCGGAGACGGCTGGCGCTGACATAGGTGACGGTCTTGGAATGGCGGCGGTAGCGCGCCGTCTTCGCGGGGTCGTAGACGAACTCGCCGAACAGCGCGGCGAGCATCTCCGTCCAGCAATCGTGCGGCATCCCCGTGAGATCGGAGGCGGAAAGCGCGAGATCCCTCAACTTGCGGTTCATCAGGATCGTGAAGCCAAAGGCGGGGGCGTAGAAGACGACGTCCTTGAAGCCGATGGGGAGCGGCGGTTGCGCGGGGCTTCCCGTCCGCACGAGGTTTTCATCGTAGTAGTCGAACGACGAGGAGTACATCAGCGGCTTTTCACCGCCCTTCGCCTCGAGCGCCGCCACGCCACGCGAGACCTTGTCCGCCTCCCAGTAGTCGTCCTGATCGCAGAAGGCATAGTAGTCGGCCTCGCCCGACTCGCCCAAAAGCGTCCAGAAACTTAGATTGTGTCGGAGGTTTTTCAACTTTTCCGGCGGTGACGACGCGGGGTCGTTGATGAAGACGACGCGGCGTCCCTCCCCCGACCGGGCGGCGTAGTCCCTGATGATGTCGCGCGTGGCGTCCTTCGAGCCGTCGTCGCGGACGTAGATTTCGATGTTCGGGTAATCCTGCGCAAGCAAGCTGTCGAGCTGGCAGGCGAGGAAGGCCTCGCCATTGTAGGTCGAAAGCAAAATGTTTACCTTAGGCGTCGCCATTCCAAATTCCTCCTCAATTCCTTCGCCCTGATTCAACATCCCCAGCCCGCATGAGCGAATCAAGCGTCAGGCGCGCGCATTCACGCCAGGTGAAGCGTTCCGCGTTGGCAACGCCGCGCGCGACAAGGGCGGCGCGTTCCTCCTTCGGCAACCGGACGACTCGCAGGATCGCCTCCGCCAAAAACTCGTCGCGGACGTGGTCGTAGACGACGACGCCATCACCGCCAACCTCTGGCAGCGAGGCGCAATTGGTCGCGACCACCGGCACCTGCGCCCGTTGGGCCTCGACCACGGGAATGCCGAATCCCTCGTAAAGCGAAGGCAGCACAAAGACGTCAGCCCCCTTGTAGAGCGACCGGAGTTCCGCCATCGGCAGATGGGGGACGCGGTCGATGCGGGCCTTGAAGCGCGCACCGGCTATGGCGGCCTCAAGACTGCCTTCGCCAAGTCCCCTGCCCCCGGCCAACTTGAGCCGGTGGGGAATCTTGTCGGCGACAAGGTCGAAGGCCCGCACGAGCTGCGGGAGGTTCTTGTGCGGGTAGGAGGCCGCGACAGAAAGCAAGTAGGGCTCGTCAAAACGCGCGGGGACAACCTCCGCGAAATCGGTCTTCACGCCAAGTGGCGTCACATCCGTCTTTCCCGCCGGGACACCCGCCAGTTCAACGACTTCGCGGCGCGAAAATTCCGAAATCGCAATGACGCGGCGGCATCGCCTGACGCCAAGCGAAACCAACGTGTGCGTGGCGAGCCAGGCAAGCGGCGACAGGTCTTCGCGGAAGCGGCGGTATTGCATGTCGAGGACGGAGACCACCTGCGGACACCCCGGAAAAAGGCAGGCCGTGTAGCCCGGGGACCAAAGCCTGTCGCAACCGGCCTGGCGGACGCGCAGGGCAAGCTGGGTTTGCTCGCGGACAATCCGGGCATACCGGTTCCGCGCGGAAAAGCCAAGGCACGAGAAGGACACCCCGTGCGGAGCCCGCACGGCGGCGAGGAAATCCCGCAAGGCCGCGTCGTTCTCGCGGTTCGTGAAAAGCGTGCACGGACAGGGTAAAAGCGGAAGCAACTCGGCAAGAGTCTCCTTCAAGTAGGTCTCGGACCCACCGACCTCGCCCGGGATGAGGAAAAGCGTGTTGACGCCAAGGTGCTTCACGGCGGGAATGTGTCACTTGCCTTCAAGGAGTCCGCGCAGCGCCCCGGCAAACGCGGCGTGGCGGGCCAGCGCCTCGTCGTCCGCCAGCTGCAGCGCCAGCGAAACGCCCAGGATATGGGCTCCGTCGCCTTCGGCGTCGTCAAGCCAGCGGAGGTTATCCTCCGGGGAATGTTGCGAGACGTCGATCTTGACGGTGCGGCCGTTGAACGACGTGGTCACGACATTGCCCTCGGCAGACATCGGCACAAGCTCGCGCGCCTTGCCCATGTAGGTGAGCGTGACGTCGCGTCCTTCCTTTTTCATGATTTCCTGGACGATGGTCTTGTTCAAGTCCGGGACGCGAACAAGTTGCGCCGCGACTTTCGCGCCCAGCGTCGATTTCGACTCTTCGGCGAGTTTTTTCGCGGCGGCGAAGTTGCCCTTGCGCACCTGCTCCATGACGGACGGCGCCCACGTTGAAAGTTCGGGTTCGACTCGGGTGGCGGCCTCCGAAAAGGCGGCGGCCTTGTCTTCGACCGGGGCATCGGATTTGCCTTCCGGCGCCACGGAGGCGGTGGGAGAGGCACCGGTCTGCGGCCTTGCAGACGGGGACGCCGGAGGGGGGACTTCGGGCTGTTCCGCCACGGGCGGTCTCACAGCGCCGGGGATGGTCACCGCGACCTTGCCGGGCGGCGGGGCCGGCGGCTCGTAAAGCCAGGCGGGCATGGGATCGGGGGCGGGCAACCCCAGGGGATTGCCGATGCGGAGGTCGGCGAACCAGACGAACCACGCGACAAGCAACACCCAAAGGGCGAAGTGGCCGAGCGAGGCCTTGGCGCTGGGCAAGGGACCGGAATCTTTGCCGGCCAGCTTGCGGAGATGGTCAGGGGCTTTTTGCGCAGGGGCGGCATGCGGCGTCTCGACCGTTGCCGCCAGTTCCTCCTCGAAGGCAACCGGCACCGTCGTCGCGGCGCCGTCCGGCACAAGCAGGGCGAGCGGCTTGCCCGCCTCGGCATTTCCGACGTCCGAAATCATGTCCTCCCACGTGGCGTAGCGATTGGCGGGGTCCTTGACCATCAACAGGGAAATCAGGCGGGCGAGGCGGTAGGTGATCGCGGGGCGAAGCGTGCGCGGGTCGGGCAACGTGCCGGTCTTCTGGAGTTCAAGCACCTTGTAGACATCGTCGTCGTCGAAGGGGACGACCCCCGTGCAGGCAAAGTAAAGCACGGCACCCAGGGAGTAGAAGTCGGTTCTGAAATCAACGGTCGGCAAGGCGTCCGCCTGCTCGGGCGAGATATACTGCGGCGTCCCCACCACATTGCCTTCGTCCGCGGCGACGCCATACTGAGTCCCCGGCAGCATCGCCAGGGAGAAGTCGCAGATCTTGGCGTTGCCCGCGACGTCGATGCGGATGTTGTCGGGCTTCAAGTTGCGGACGGCGAAAGGACGCTGTTCGTTGAGGATTGCAAGCGCATGGCCGATCTGCTTGGCGAAGCGAAGCGTGTGCGGCACGTCGAAGGGGCCGTTGTGCTTGACGGCTTCATAAAGCGAACGCCCCGTGATGTGTTCGGCGACGACATACGGCGCGGGGGCCTCGGCATTGATTTCGTAGATGCGCTGGACGTACTGCGACGATGCGCCGGCAATGTGCGTGTAAACGGCCAAGGCGCGCGCCAAGACCGCCGGCGAGGCGTCGGGACGCGCCACGGCAATCTCGACCATGCGCCGGGGTTCAAGCTGCGTAGCCTGCCAGTAGGTGAAGTCCGACCGATCCTTGACGAGCGTGAAACCCTCGAAACCGCTGATTTCAGGTGAAGTGACGGCGCTCATTGCTTTTCTCCTTTAGTAATGGACTTGCCCAAATGGCAGACGGCGCACGACCGGCAATCAAGCTGCAGCGGTTCGGGCAGTTCCCTGCCAGCCTTGATCGCGGCGCGTTTCTGCAAGTGGTTGATGGCCGCCAGCAGGCAGCCCAGCGTCAGGAATCCGCCGGCTGGCAGGACAAAAAGGACGATGCCGGGCGACATTGACTCGGGAAGCGCGAGGCGCAGGCCGCCCCAGACTGTCACGCCGCCCGTTCCGAGCAGTTCGCGCAGGGAGGCGATGAGCGAAAGCGAACCCGTGAAACCAAGCCCCATGCCAAGGCCGTCAAGCAGGCTGGAGCCCACCGGGTTCCTGCTGGCGAACGACTCCGCCCGGGCGAAGACAATGCAGTTGACGACGATCAGCGGGATGAAGATGCCGAGCTTCTCCGTGAGCAACGGGGCATAGGCCTGCATCAGCAAGTCGACGATCGTGACGAACGTGGCGACAATCACGATGAAGCACGGGATGCGCACCTTGTCGGGAATGACCTTGCGAAGAAGCGAGATCACGGCATTGGAGCCGCACAGCACGAAGGTTGTCGCCGCGCCCATGCCGAGGGCGTTCTCAAGCGATGTCGTCGTGGCCAGCGTCGGGCACATGCCGAGGACCAGGCGGAAGGTCGGGTTCTCCTTGAAGAGGCCCCGCGTCAAATGCGAAAACGCGCTCATTGCAGCCCCCCGTTTTTCCGGGCGGCAGCCAACGCCGCCACGGTCTTGAATTTCGCGGATGCGTCCGCGACGGCTTCGACGGCCGCGCGGGAGGAAATCGTCGCGGACGTCACGGCGTCGATGTCGCCACCGTCCCCGGAAACTTTCCAGAGGCTGTCGAATGGGCGTCCCCTCACCCCGGCGCGGAACTTGTCCTGGCCGATTTTCGCGCCAAGCCCCGGCGTCTCGTGCGCGGCGACAACGGCGAAGTCAACGACTTTTCCTTCGGCGTCGAAGCCCACGGCCAGGCGCACCTCGCCGGCGTAGCCATGAGGGGAGGCACCCTCAATCGAGGCGCCCATGAATTCGCCCGTGGAACGTTTGCGCAGGACGAAGGCGCCAAATTCCGCGGCCTCGGAGACTTCCGCTTCAGCGGGGTCGAAGGCGGGCAGAACGCTCCTCGCGGCCTTGGCGCGGCGAGCGTCGTCCGC
>JAZQOA010000128.1:0-14390 GCA_045627605.1 Kiritimatiellia bacterium
TGCGCACCTTGCGGCTGCGGCGGCTGCGGCATTCCCGCCGCGCCGCCTTCGTGTTCGGGCGTCTCCATCGCCTCAGCCCAGCTGCTTGTAGAGCGTGGCCATTTCCATGGCCGCCTGGGCGCCGTCCCAGCCCTTGTTCCCGGCCTTGGTGCCGGCGCGCTCAATGGCCTGCTCGATGTTGTCGGCGCAGATGACGCTGTTGATCACCGGCACGCCGCGCCCGATGGCGACTTGCGCGAGGGATTTCGAGACCTGGCTGTTGATGAGGTCGGCGTGGGGCGTCGCGCCCCGGATGACCGCGCCCATGGCGATGATGGCGTCGAACTTGCCCGTTGCGGCGAGTTTGTCGGCGATCATCGGGAGTTCGTTGGCGCCGGGCACGCGGGCGACGGTCACCTGGTCGAGGTTGCCGCCGTGGCGCTCGATGCAGTCGAGCGCGCCCTTGAGAAGCTGCTCGGTGATGAAGCTGTTGAAGCGGCTGATGACGATTGCGAACGCAATGCCCGAAGCCTCGAGCTTGCCGTTGAATTCCTGATAGGCCATGGTGCGGTCTCCGTAGAAGCGGTTGCGGAAGTGCGGGCGGTTAGGTACGCCTACTTGTCGACGATCTGCCCGGCCTTGGCGAGCGAAATCGCCTCGACCGACTGGATCTCGGCGAAGCCCTGCGAGCTGACGGGGTTGAGCCCCGCCGAAGCCTCCATCGAGGAGTCCGCCTCGTTGTAGATCGTGGCCTTGCAGCCCTCAAGGGACTTGAAGAAGATGTTGCCCTTGTAGAGGATGACTTCGACCGTGCCGGTCGCCTTCTCGGCGAAGACGCCGATCGCGGCGCGGGCGGCCTGGGTCGCCGGGTCGTAGTAGCGGCCGTCGTAGATCTGGTCGGCGACGAGCTTGGAGAGCTGCTGGAAGAGCAGGGTGGCGCGACGGTCCATCGTCGCCTGGTAGAGGTAGCGGAGGCACCACGCGAGAAGTTCCATGCCGGGGGCCTCGTAGACGCCGCGCGACTTCGTGCCGATGATGCGGTTTTCAAGCGCGTGCTTCATGCCGATGCCGTTGCGGCCGCCGATTTCGTTGACGAGGTGCATGGCCTCGAGCGGCGTGACGTCCTTGCCGTTGATGGCGACGCACCGCGCCTTCTCGAAGCGGACCTTGAAGATTTCGGGCTTGTCGGGCGCCTCAAAGGGCCACACGCCCATCGTGGGGACGACAATCGTCATCTCGGTCCCCATGCTTTCGAGGTCTTCGGCTTCGTGCGAGAGGCCGGCGAGGTTGCAGTCGGTCGAGTACTTCTTCTTGCCGCCGGCGAAGGCGATGATGCCGAACTTGGCGAGGTAGTCGACCATCTGGGTGCGGCCGGGAAACTGCTTGAGGAGCTCGGGGTCGCGCCAGGGGGCGAAGACCTTCATGTCGGGCGCGAGGACGTTGGTGTAGCGTTCGAAGCGCATCTGGTCGTTGCCGCGGCCGGTGGCACCGTGCGAGAGGACGTTGCAGCCGCGCTTGCGGAGCTCGGGGATGAGGCCCTTGACCGTGACGGCGCGGGCGATGCCGGTCGAGTTCCAATAGCCGCCGTCATACATGGCCTGCGCTTCGATCACCTCGAAGCAGGCGTCCGCCATCTCGTTCTTGAGGTCGACGATGACGGTGTCGACGCCGCAGGGCGCCATGCGCTTCGCGACGTCGTTGATGTCCTTCTCGTCGGGCTGGCCGACGTCCGCCGTGAAGGCGACGGTGTCGATGCCCGCCTCGGTGAAGCGCTTTGCGATTGTCTTGCTGTCGAGTCCGCCGGAAACGCAGACGCCGACTTTCATTCCCTTGAGAGTCTCAAGTGTAAGTGCCATGGTTTTTCTCCTTGAAAGTGGTTCTATCTATATTACCACAAAGCCGAGATCCATGCACGGAATCCTCCCGCTCCCGTCTTCGCGGATTTTGACAGCTTTAGGTTGGAAATGATAAATTGTATGTTAGGCAATGCAAAGGAGAATGACAACATGAAGTGTGTTTTCTGGACGTTCCTGGCGGTTGCGGCGCATGCGCTTGCCGCGCATTCGGCACCCCTCTACCTGAAGGCCGGGGCAGCGGGCGATGGTTCGGGTTCGAGCTGGGCGAATGCCTGCACGACGTTCGATGCGGCGATCGAGAAGCTGAACGTCGCCGCGGAAGGAGACCGGACGCTTTTGGTCGCGCAGGGCACGTACGTGCTGACGAAGTCCAACTCGGTCAGCGTCGCCGGCTTTCTGATCCAGGGCGGCTACCGCGCCGCGGAAGACGGGGACCTTGAGCGCGATCCCGCCGAGTACCAGTCGATTTTCACGCCTGACACCGATGCGAACGACCATGTGCGCCCCGTCCGTGTTGACCCATATGCTTCGTCCCAGCCGGCGATCAACAACATTAACGTGGTCGTCAACGGCAAGGTGAATATGCCGGAGGAGCCGTATCCCGATACGGGCGACTATGGCGCGTACATCCTTTTCAACCAGGGCGGCAAAAACACGGTGTACTACTTCCTGGTCGTGGATCCCGGGGCAAGCGGCACGATTGACGGCATTGTCCTTTGCGGCATGAATCAGAATGCGGGTGCGGGGATCTTTGTCGACACCGGCGCAGGCGATGTCACCATCTCGAACTGCACGTTCGCCTACAACATCGGCGACAGCCGCAGCGAGGTGAAGATGAGCGCGGCGAACGGGGCCTTGCGCCGCATCACGGGCTGCACGTTCTTCGGCAACGCCCACAACTGGACGCCTGTCGTTTCTGCGGCGGGCGGACTGGAGATGACGGACTGCACGTTCTCGTCCGACTCCAGCTCCGCGGCGAAGACGGGCCATTGCCTCGTTCTCTCCGGCACGGACAACCTCGTCAAGAACTGCACCTTCCGCCGCCTGTCCGCAGTTTTCCCGGGCGGTTTCGCCACGTCGGCGAACATTTGCTACATGGCTTCTGGCGATGTCGTCTTCGACGGCTGCACGTTTGACCATTGCCACACGGCGCCGAGTGCTGTCGGCGTGCAGAACAATCCCTCGCTGTTCACTTTGCTTGGCGGGGGAACGATGACCAACTGCACGTTTGCCGGCTGCCGCACGACGGCGTATGCGGCGAAGAACGGTGTTTACGGATTGATTGCGCCTTCGCAGACCGGTGCGCACACGCTGAATGTTCTCGGTTGCTCGTTCGTCGGCAACGCCGTCTTCGCCACGCCGCAGACGACGGAAGGATGCAACTACGTGATGGGCGTGGTGGGCAACGGCTTCAACGGGCAGTCCACCATCGTGAAGAATTGCATCTTCGACGGCAATACGTTCGGCTGGGTGCCTGTGGACGGGGTGGCCCCGCTTGTTGCCCGTTCGGCGTTCACGCTCGCGACGGCGGCGAACTCGCAGTCGAAGCTGACCTTCGTCAACAACACGGTGACCGGGGCGCGGCAGCCCGGGACGTACGACATCGTGCAGCTCGGCGGCGGACACGCCCAGGCGCTCACGGTCTGGAACTCGATCTTCACCTCGTCAGACTGGGTCCATCAGGATGGTTTCTACGCCGACCAGCCGGCGCTCTGGGACGTAAGAAGCTGCACGATCAAGAACCTGACCGAAGTCTACTGGCCGCAGGACGTCGATGTCTCGTCTGGCCTCGGCTTCGACGACATCCCGCTGGCGGCGGACTACACGCCCGCGGCGCGTGTCCCGGGCATCCGCGCGACGACCGACGGCTCAGTGCGCGGCGCGGTGAACGCGCTGACCGAGGTCGCGGAAAACGGCTACACGCTCACGGTTCGGGCCGCGCCGGTCGGCAACGCCGTCCTCTCCTCGCCGTCGACGCAGGCCGTTCCCTCCGGCGGGCAGACGGTTCCCGTCGCCGCCGCCGTGGCGGGCGGGGCATCCGTGCTCGGCTGGTACGACGAGGAGGACCGGCTTGTCACGGAGAATGCGACACTGCCGGCGCAGACCCTGGCGGCCGACAAGGTCGTGACGGTGAAGTTTGGCATGCCGCGCGTCGAGTTCACCTTCGACCTCGGTCAATGCGGAACCTTCGCGGAAAGCGGCACGCCCCAGGCGTCTGTCATCGCCAGCGTCGGCGAGGCCTTCCCCGGCATTCCCGAGTACCGCATCGACACGGACAACTGGGTTTTCCAGGGCTGGGACAAGGAGGTTCCGACTGTCATGCCGGGAACGGGCATGTCTTTCTCGGCCCGGTATGTCACCAGGCAGCTTCGCCAGATCCGTGTGGTGCCGTCGCACGACGGGCCGGTTTCGGAGGACGGCCTTTCCTGGGAAACGGCCTACACCGACATCGGCGCGGCCTACCGCGATGCTGCGGCTTACCAGGGCGAAGTGTGGCTGATGGCGGGTTCATACACGCTTGCGGCATCCATCCCGATGCTTTCGCGCGTCAAGGTGATCGGCGGCTTCGCGGGCGGCGAGACCTCGGCGGACGAGGCTGATCCCGCGGCGAACGACACGGTCGTCACCATCCAGGGCGCGGCGTTCTACGCCGATTCCGGCACGGTTGAAGACGCGAAGTTCTACGGCATTCATTTTAAGGACGTGAAGAACAGCGCAATCCGGGTGAACGGCGCAACGGTAACGGGTCTTGAAATCGAGAAGTGCGTCTTCGAGAAGTGCAACACCGCCAAGGCGTCGGATTTCGGCCCGGTCGGCGTCAAGGCGTGCGCCGTGACGCTGAAGGACTGCGACTTCATCAATTCATATCATTGCGTTTACTCGACAGGCACGACCGCCGGGATGACGATGACGGTGGACGGATGCCGTTTCGTCGGCAACGACGGACAGAATTACGGCACGTGCGTTTACGCCGAAAGCAAGGGGGCGCTGACGGTGCGCAACACGTGCTTCGAGGCAAACACCAACACGACGCATAATTGCAGCGGATCGGCGACGATGACGATCTGGACGGATGGGCCCAATCTCGTTGAGGACTGCATGTTCGTCAGCAATGTGGTGGCCGGGACTTGCCAGGCCAATGTTCTTATGAACAGCTCGGCGACTTTCGAACGCTGTAATTTCATCGGGAATCGATTGGCGGCCAAGAACAACAGCGGCACCTCTCATTCCGCGACCATCCATACAGGCAGCCAGCGCACGACGGTGAAGGACTGCTATTTCGGGCAAAACGTCGTCTCCACGCCGGCGGCGGCCTCGTACCGCAGCGTCTTCTACATCGGCGCGAACCAGGTCGTCTGCCTGAACTGCACCTTCGACCGCAACGTGGTCGAGCGCGCGGAGGGCGATACCGGTGTCACGGCGCTCATGCAGTTTTTCGGGCACAACCAGGGCGTCGCCCTCGCGCACTGCACGATTGCCGACACGGTCCTGCCGACGGGCTGCGCCGAAATCGACTGCCACGGGACGGACGCGACGAGCTACCAGAACTGCGCCTTGTCGTTTGTCAACACGATTCTCTGGAACGAGGCGGCGGACTACAATCCCGTCGACGTCGCCGGGAAGGACATTCCGCTTTGGGTGCAGAACGCGGTGGTGAAGAACATGGACACCGATCAGTATGTCAAGCTGGTGGTCTGCACCAACTTGGTCGCGGACGCCGACCCCGTGCTCGCGCAAACCGTCAGGGCAGGGGACAACGGCGTGTTGGCGCGTCCGCTCAATGGCTCGACGATCTTCCGCAAGTCCGGCTGCAAAACCTGGTACAACGCGGCGACGGGGTTTGCCTACGCCTACAACCCGGCGTCGAAAAAATACCTGTGCCTGTCGAAGGCCTCCTCGACGGGGTTGCCGTCGGGGCTGACGGCGAATGATCCGCCGCCGGCCGACGCCTGGGGGCAGCCGCGTCGTGAGGCGCGGATTTCGCTCGGCGCCGTCAACGCCTATCCGGGCTCGACAAGGCTCATCGTCCGCTAATCAGGGAAATTGCATCGCATGGATACACCTCGCCACTACATCGAAGCTGCGTTTTTCGCCGCGTTAGCCGGTTTTTCGATTCTTGCCGCCGAAGCGCCCGCCACGCTGCCTTGCACGAAGCCCAGTCATACCGTTCGCTTCCCCGGCGGCAACTACGGGCATGTTGAGACCTCGGGCAATCTTGCCGTCGCTTGCGCCGGGTGGAGCCGCGAGGATTCCGCGGGCGTTTTCGACATTTCGGATCCGGCGTCCGTCAAGTTCGTCGCCCGCTTCCCGGCGAAGGGCTACTCTTGTTCGCCCCCTGTATTCTTTGGGAGGCGCTGCTACGTCCCGAATGGCTTTTCGGCGACCGTAATCGACCTCTCGGACCCCGCGAAGCCAGTGCTCGAAGGCTATCTCAATCCTTCATTCCCCCGGAATGGCTGCAGCGAACTCTGGGTCGCGGACGGCGACCTCTATTTCCGCGCACACGACGGCTGCTACAAGGTCGGGGCCGATGGCTTCACCTTCGCGAAGACCGACAAGACGCCGCCCGCCGTGCGGGAGGCCGGAGAGAAGTCCGTCACGCTGCGCGACGCGCTGCTTGTCACGGACAAGGCCGAGGTGCCCTTCGTCTATTGCCTGGCGTCCGTGGCGGCGGAGAAGGGGACGGCCTACGTCTACGCCCAGCACGACGGTTGCCGCGGGGCGCGGTTGCTCGCGCTCGACGCCCGAAGCGGCGGACTCCGCCTTTTCAATTCCGCCGTATCGGCGGCGCCGTTGCCCAAGGGGTTCGGCTATCACACGATGGGCATGCAGACGGCGGGGTACGTGACGCGCGTCGGCGACCTTTTCTTCACGGACGACGGCATCATGCGCCGCACCCGCGCCGGCGGCTTCGAGACGGTTCTCGCGCGCACGAAACCGGTCTCCAACTCGTCGCTCGACGGGACGCGCATGGCCCTGGCGCAATGCTCGCGTTGCCGCGTCGTGGATTTCGCGGACTTGGCCAACGTCAAGGTCGTCGATGTGTCCCCGGCGATGGAGAAGCCCCTCCACATCACGGGCTGTTCGCTCCGGGACAACAGCCTTTTCATCGCCTTCACCCTCGTCGAGGAAAAAGGCCAGGACTTCATCTACAAGTTCCCGTCCAGGGGCTACGTCGCGTCTGTCAATCTCGAAAAGCCCTTTGAGACGGCTTCGGTCGTCGAGATTGCGCCGTGCGTTGACATGCTCCGCGTCGGCGACTTTCTCTACGTGACCGGCCGCAAGGGCAAGTTCACCATCGTGGACGCCTCGCGTCCCGAGGCCCTGCGCGTCGCCGGCGTCCGCGACGACCTTCTTGACGGCGACGGCTACAAGATCAAGAATTTCGACGGGCGCGTCTTCTTGCTCAACGGCCATCGCATCGTCGAACTCGACGTTGCGGACCCCGCCGCGCCGCAGGCGGCCCACCTCTACGAACGCGGCCCCGGCACGGAGGCGCCGAGCTACGACGACTTCACGGTCGACGACGGCAAACTCTACGCGCTCGCCCACGCCTCGCTCGACGTTTTCGCCCTCGACGATTCCGCCCGGACCGGAAATGTCCCGAACGACCTCGGAATACGCGGCGTCGCAAAGGGCCTCCTCACGCCCGTCGACGACTCGGTCTTCGCCGGGCACGTTCCCTGCGCCACGCCCGCCGACACGCTTCGCTTCAAGGCCGGGCGCTTCGGCAACTACTTCGGCGCCTCCGTCTACGACTACGTCGCGCTCCCGGACGGACGCTTCGCCGTCGCCTATGGCGAGGCCGGCGTTGTCTTCTGCGCCCCTGACGGCGCTTTCCTCTCGGAACTTCCGCGCGGCGAGGACGGCTACGTCCAGGTCTTCGCCCGGGAAGTCGTTTTCAAGGACGGCGCCCTTTACGTCGGGGACGGCGACGGCAAGGCCTGGCGCGTCGGGCTTTGAGGCGGGGGCGTAAACGGCAAGGTGATCACCCAGTCCGGCGCGACGGGCTTGTCTTCCATGGCGTCCAGCCGTTTGAAAACGACTCTGCCGGGCCATGCGTCCATCACAAGGCATTGTGCGCTCTGGTTGTCGAATTTCCGGCGCTCCCCCGTTGAACGCGGCAACCCCAGCTCGTGAAGGGACGGCACCTCGACGGCGGAGAACGCGCCTCTCCACAGGTTGCCGTCGTTGCGCAGATTGGAGTGCGCATGGCCGCAAATGCCGATGGCGTTGGGATGGCGTGAAAGCAATTCCTTTGAAACGGCGTTGTCCGCGCACCACCATTCCCGCTCGTAGGGGAAGGCGTCAACCGTCTCCGGGAAAACCCGGTGCTGGACGAAGAAGAAGGGCCGTGCGGGATTCTGTCCCCTTGTTGCTTCGTCGAATGCGGATTCAAGCCCCGGCGGCGTCTCCTGGTGGATCGTCCCGTAATAGTGCGAAAGGATGAACCGGTAGCCTTTCACGTCGCGGACCTGGACGTAATCCCATTCCGTCCCGAAAACGCTTTTCCAGACCGCGGCACTGCCGACAGCCGGGATAATCTCCCGCGCCACGGCGTCCTTGTCCAGGCCATGCAGGGTGCAGGGCGGGACGCCGTCGTCAAACCGGTGCATGTAACCGCCGGTGTCGTGATCGCCGAAGATGAACAAGGGAACGACCGTGCCGCCGTCGGAACGTCGGTTTCCCGGGAAAGCCCGTTGCCATTCGTCGCGGAAAAGCGCGAGTTCCCGTACCAGCCCGTAATTGGTAAGATCCCCGCAGACGAGCACGGCGTCAACCCGCCGCGCATCGAACGCGGCCAGCACGCGGCGGAAGCGTTCGAATCCAGCCACGGGAAGATGGATGTCGCTCGTTAGGCCCACCCGCAAGTCCGGCGGCGTCCCGGTGTCGATGGTCTGTCTGGTTAAATCGCAATTCATAAGCACACAATAATTGTGGCAAAATGCGGGCTTGTGCGCAAGTTTTAGGCATCGGCAGGAGGATAAGGTCGATAGGCGTCGGTACTGCCCCCGCATTTGATTTTGAGCCGTGTAGAGGTGCGGAAATGGAGAGTCCTGCACCAGCGTCTTGCTCGAGTCCTGCTCGGCGGACGCGCCGGGTGCGCCGGCTGCTTTTCGTCTCGCGTCTCCTGTCTCACGCCCTCGCTCATCACAGGAGGACGCGAGACAAGAGACACGAGACGCGAAAGGTGTGCGCCCTGAGCCTCGGACGCCGCCGCCACGGGCAAGGACTGAGGCGCAGGGACAAGTCAGGGGCACGCTCCCCCCCCCTCAGACCTCAGACCTCTGGTGATGGCTTTTTGAAACGGGAAGTGCTTTTATTGTACAATATATGTGTCGCGTTTGAATTTTATGTCCTTATCTTCCATTTGACGTCAGGCTGATGAAATCATGGCGAACCCCCGAAAGAAAAAATCCGCCGAAAAGGCGAGCGAATATGCCCCCCCCTACACCGTGACCGACGCCATCGTTTCGCTCGTCGGCGAGATTTCCGCGGCGCTGGAGCGCTACAAAATCGCGATGGAAGGGCCGGAAAGCGTCCGCCTCCGCAGAATCAACCACGTCAAGACCCTTCGCGGCACCACGGCCATCGAGGGAAATTCGCTCTCGGAGGAGCAGATCACCGCCGTGCTCGAAGGCCGCCGGGTGGTCGCGCCCCGGCGCGAGATCGAGGAAATCAAAGGCGCACACAAGGCATACGAACTTCTCGGCTCCATCGATCCGTATTCCGTGGAAGCCCTGTTGCGGGTCCACGCCGTGATGATGGAAAACCTCGTCGAAAACGCCGGGCATTTCCGGACCTCGGGCGTCGGCGTGGTCGATGGGGCCGGCAACGTCCTGCATGTCGCGCCCCCGGCGGATCGCGTTCCGGGGCTTGTCGCGGACATTCTGGACTGGGTGAAGACGTCCCCGGCGCATCCGCTCGTGAAAACGAGCGTGTTTCATTGCGAATTTGAATTCATCCACCCGTTTCCCGATGGCAACGGGCGTATGGGGCGTTTTCTCCAGACGGCCATGCTGGGCGAATGGAACGACCTGTTTTACGCGGCCCCGGTCGAGAACATCGTCTTTGAAAACCAGGCGGAATACTACAAGGCCATCAATGCCGCGACGGCCCAAAACGATTCCGCGCCCTTCGTCACCTTCATGCTCGAACGCATTTTGGAGACCATTCGTGAAAAGGGAACCGAAACGGATGTCCCGATAAATGTCCCGATAAATGTCCCGATAAAAAACGTCGTTCTGGAACTTGTCAAAAAGACCCCCGGCATCAATCGCGCCAAAATGGCGGATATTCTCAAGGTCAACGTCCGGACCATCGGCCGCGTCCTCGCGCAGGTACCGGAAATCGAACACCGCGGCAGCAAGAAGGCCGGCGGCTACTTCTGCAAGGGAAACGCCGGGAGTGGCAAACGACAATAACTCCGTAGGCATCGGCAGGAGTATAAGGTCGATAGGCGTCGGTACCGCCCCGCAAAACATCGACGCTTACCGCACTTACCGCCGCGCCGTTCTGGGTAACGACGCATTGCCACATCTCGCCCGCGCCAGACCTCGCGTGATCGCCGCGCCCCTCTGTTGCAATTCGCCATAATTGCTATAATACTCTCATGGAAAATACCACTCTTCCCCAATCTTCTTCCGACAAGATCTCCGCCGTCGGCACGAACATCTCCGAAAAGGCGACCGTCATCTGGAATGTCGCCGACCTCCTCCGCGGTCCGTTCAAGCCACACGAGTACGGCCTCGTCATCCTCCCCATGACGGTCGTCAAGCGCTTCCACGACTGCCTCCTCGCCACCCACCAGGCCGTCCTCGACACCTACGGGAAGGTGAAGCACCTCGCCGTCACGGACGGCTTCCTCCGCAACGCCTCGGGCTACCAGTTCTACAACACCAGCAAGTTCACCTTCGAGAAGCTCCTCGCCGACCCCGACAACGTCGAGAGCAATTTCCGCGACTACTTGAACGGCTTCTCCGCCAACGTCCAGGACGTCCTCTCCAAGTTCGACTTCGACACCGTCATCCACCGCCTCGTCGAGAGCAATACCCTCTACCTCGTCATCCGCGAGTTCGCCTCCCAGAAGGGCTACCTCGGCCCCGACAAGATCAGCGCGGTCGACTGCGGCTACATCTTCGAGGACCTCGTCCGCCGCTTCTCCGAATCCTTCGGCGAGGAGGCCGGGGCCCACTTCACCAGCCGCGACATCATCTACCTCATGACCGACTTCCTCGTCGCCGGCGCCGACATGTCGCGCCAGCAGAACATCACGGTCTACGACATGGCCATGGGCACCAGCCAGATGCTCTCCTGCATGCAGGAGCGCATCCGCGACATCAACCCCGAGATGGAGGTGACCTGCTTCGGCCAGGAGTTCAACCCCTCCACCTTCGCCATCGCCAAGGCCGACATGATGATCCGCGGCGGCAACCCCGACAACATGCGCTTCGGCGACACCCTCAGCGAGGACCGTTTCCCCGACTACACCTTCCGCTACATCATCTCCAACCCGCCCTTCGGCATCGACTGGAAGCGCGAGCAGAAGGCCGTCGAGGCCGAGGCCGCCCTCGGCGAGTCCGGCCGCTTCGCCCCCGGCCTCCCCAAGATCTCCGACGGCCAGCAGCTCTTCGTCCTCAACGGTCTCAAGAAGCTCGACGCCCGCGGCAAGATGGCGATCATCCAGAACGGCTCGCCCCTCTTCTCCGGCGACGCCGGGAGCGGCCCCTCCGAAATCCGCCGCTATATCCTCGAGAACGACTGGCTCGACTGCATCATCCAGCTCTCGACGGACATGTTCATGAACACCGGCATCTCCACCTACATCTGGGTGCTGGACAAGGACAAGCCCGCCGCCCGCGCCGGAAAGGTCCAGCTCATCGACGCCTCCCATTGCTTCACCCCGCGCCGCAAGTCGATCGGCACCAAGCGCAACGACATCGCCGACGCCGACCGCGCCCTCATACTAGATGCCTACCGCGCCTTCGCCGACGGCGTCTACGGCGACAAGGCGGGCGTCCACTGCGAAAGCAAGGTCCTCGACGCCTCCGCATTCGGCTACAACAAGATCACCGTCGAACGCCCGCTGCGCGACGAGAACGGCGACATCGTCCGCAAAAAGGGCAAACCCGTCGCCGACGCCGCCCTCCGCGACACCGAGAACGTCCCACTCGCCGAGGACATCGACGCCTACTTCGCCCGCGAGGTCCTCCCGTACGCCCCCGACGCCTGGATCGACAAGTCCAAGACGAAGCTCGGCTACGAAATCCCCATGACCCGCTACTTCTACGAATACCAGAAGCCCGAGTCCAGCGACGCCGTCCTCGCCCGCATCACCGCCCTCGAAGACTCCATCTCCGCCTCCCTCAAAAACCTCTTCGGAGAGTGAACATGACCGCACGGAAGATGAAGGACAGCGGAATCGAGTGGATCGGCGAGATACCGGAAAGCTGGCAATTTGTACCAGTCCAAAGATGCTTTACAGAAGTCAAAAGGAAAAATACGGACGGTCTGGTACAAAATGCTTTGAAATTCAAGTTCGGCACTATTATTCCAAAGGAAAACTTTGATGCGGATGATGACGTGTATGTTGCTGATACTATCACATCGTACACAGTCGTTGAACCCGGAACAGTCATGATCAATGGCTTGAACTTGAACTACGACTTGAAGTCTCAAAGAACCGCCCTTGTACGTGAAACTGGCGTGATAACTTCGGCGTATCTTGCACTTTGGCCGAAAAGAGATTTGATTACGCCGGAATATTCCACCTATCTTTTCAAGGGCTATGAAACAAAAATGGCTCTTCACAACATGGGAGCAGGTATCCGACTTACGCTTGGCTGGAAAGAATTCAAAAAACAACCTGTCCTTCTTCCCCCACTTCCCGAGCAACAACGCATCGCCGACTACCTTGACCGCAAGTGCGCGGAGATCGACCGCGTGGCCGCCGAGACGGAGAAGACGATCGAGGAATACAAAGTCCTCAAGCAGTCGATCATCACCGAAGCCGTCACCAAAGGCGTCCGCGGAAAAAGAAAGATGAAGGACAGCGGAATCGAGTGGATTGGCGAGATACCGGAAGAGTGGAAGGTCGGCAAAATTAAGTATTGCACAACTAAAATTGGAAGTGGCAAAACTCCAAAAGGCGGAGCGGATGTATATGCTGATTCAGGGATTCTTTTTATCCGCAGTCAAAATGTTTACGACGAGGGGCTGCATTTGGAGGATCCAACATATATTACCGATGAAGTCGACGCCGAAATGGCTGGAACACGGGTAAATGAAAATGATGTCCTTTTGAACATCACAGGAGGTTCTATTGGTCGCTCTTGCATTATGCCAAAAGAATCTCTGCCTGCAAATGTGAATCAGCATGTCAGCATAATAAGGGTGATTTCAAAAACAGTTCTTCCAGAAATAATGCATTATTTTTGGATGTCCTCTATCGGCAAAACATCCATCAACATATATCAAACAGGTGGTAACCGTGAAGGCATGAGTGCTGATGCCATAGCAAACACACCTTTCCTTTTCTATGGTCTTCCAGAGCAGCGCGAAATTGCCGATTACCTTGATGCGAAGTGCGCGGAAATCGACCGTCTGGTTGCCGCGAAGCAGGACCTTCTCGCGGAGCTTGCGACCTACAAGAAGTCGGTCATCTACGAATACGTCACGGGCAAGAAGGAGGCGCCGTCATGCCGGTAGTGGACATTTCCGAAAAGCGTTTCGAGAGCGATATCGAGGCCTTTTTCCTTTCGCCCGCGGGCGGCTACAGCCGTTGCGAGGATGAATACGACGCGAAGCTGGGGCTCTACCCGGCGGCGCTGGCGCGGTTCGTCGAGGCGTCGCAGCCGAAGGCGTGGAAGCGCTTCGTCGCCATGAACGCGGCGGACCCGGTGCGGCGGTTCTGCGTCGCCTTCAACAACGCCTGCGACATGGACGGGGAACTCGAGGTGCTGCGCCACGGCTTCAAGCACCGGGGCGTCGCCTTCCGGGTCTGCTATTTCATGCCCGAGTCGTCGCTGAACGAGACGGACGCGGCGAACTACGGCAAAAACATTTTTCATTGCATCCGCCAGTGGCACTACAGCGCATCGAACAGCAATTCCGTGGACATGCTCCTCGCGGTGAACGGCATCCCGCTCTTCGCCTTCGAGCTGAAGAACCAGTTCACGGGCCAGAGCGTCGCGGACGCGATGCACCAGTGGAAGACCGACCGCGACCCGCGCGAGGCGGCCTTCCAGTTCAACCGGCGCGTCCTCGCCTTCTTCTGCGTCGACCTCACCGAAGCGTGCATGACGACGAAGCTCGACAAGGGCAAGACCGTCTTCCTCCCCTTCAACCAGGGCTCGAAGGGCGCGGGCAACGACGGCGGCAAGGGCAACCCGCCGGCCGAGGCGGGCGGCTACCCCACGGAATACCTCTGGAAGAGCGTCTTCCCGGCGGACAGGATGATGGAGATCGTCCAGAAGTTCATCAGCCTGCAGGGGAAGGGCAAGGGCCAGAAGCTCATCTTCCCGCGCTACCACCAGCTCGACGTCGTGCGGAAGC
>JAZQOA010000129.1:0-15600 GCA_045627605.1 Kiritimatiellia bacterium
ACGAGAATGCCGCCACCCGCCGAGGCGCCCTTCTGGCCCGGCATCGTCGGCACCGCCGTGAGCGTGCCGTCCAGCGTCAGCGAATCGGCGTCGATGCGGATCATGCCCGCGCCACGATGACCGTCGCGGTTGGTGCCGCTCGCCGAGCCGGGATAAATCGGCGCATTCTCAAAGCCGTAGGTCATGATGTAGGTCGTCGTGGTATCCGGCTTCGTGCCGCCGCCAAGGCCGGCGTACGACCCGCCCGCTCTGTTGTCTCCGCTCGCCATCCCGCCCGGGCACGAATAGTACTGCCGCGTGCCGAGGTAGTAGCTGCGCTCGAAGCCGCCCTCGCGCGCGTCAAATCCGCCGCCCGCGGCGACCTCGACGTCGGACATCACGAACCGGACCGGCACGCCCGAGCGGTTGTCGCAGATTGGACGCATCCAGCCGCCGGACGCAAGCGTGGTCTTGCCGACGACCTCGAAGACATTCTCGCCATAGAGATAGTCGAGCTTCGGAATCTCAATGTACTGCGCCGCATCCCGCGCCGGAATCTCGTGCAGGTCGTAGCCCGCCGTCGGCACGATGAAGCCGCCCTGGACGTCCAGACGGCCTCCGATCTTCACCTTCAGCGGACTGTTCTGGTCCATGCCGCCGAAGTAGAGGCAACCGTTGTTCTTGATCGTCACGTCGCCAAAGACATCCATGCCGATGGGCTCCAGTCGCTCGGGATCGTACGCGCTGTGCCGCGGCAAGGTAATGGAGCTGATGCCGTCACGGTTGAGCGCGTTCGGGTTGTCGAACTTGCCGCGCGTGCCACCGATAAAGCAATAGCACTTGTCGACGACCAGGTCTTTCACCGCGACGTAGGCGGGTGCAACCATGCCGCGCGAGTTGCCGACACCTTTCACGTTGGCCGTGTCGTTCGTGCCGGGGATGCCGTTCGGCGTCCAATCCGTCGCCGTGAACCACTCGATCGCGTCCGCGTCGCGACTCGTGTAGGTCGCGGCGTTCTCCGCCTTGTTGCCGAAGAACGCGACAGCCTTGAAGCCCGCCTGCGCCGGCACGACGAGCGGATTCTGAAAGCGCTGCGCGAACGGCACGTCGCCGAGCCAGTACTGGAACTCCTTTGTCTCGTCGTCCGATGTCGCCGTAATGGTGAATGTCCCGCCCTCCGCCGTCCAGTCGCAGGCGACCTCCGCCCCGGCGTCGCCGAGCGCGGAGCAGTCCGCCCGGTATTCGTCCTCGCCGTAGATCCAGTTGAGCCTGGTCGGCGTGGTGACAAAGTAGGATTCGCAAACCGTGTTGCCCGTGCCGCTGCTGGTTCCGCTCGTCGAGGAAATCCAATAGCCTTCGCAGGAGGCGCGGTGCGTGCCGTCGGCCGAAACGAGCATTTCGGGGGCCGATTCACCCTGAATGTTGTTCGAATCGGGACTCAGCGGGTAGAGACCCGGATAGAAGCCCTCGACTTTCGCCGCCCAAGACGGGACGACAATCGTGAGGAGTCCCCAGCCTTGCGGAACCGCGGCATACATCACGGCCGACCCATCCTCGCCGTCGGCGTAGGCCGTCCTGTAGTTGCCGGTGGAGGCCTTGGCGGACATCGTGGCGACGCCCGGGCCGAGGATGTCCTCCACGGAACCCGCCACATACGAATCTGTCGCGCCGCGGGCATAGAGCTGGTCGATGTCGTAGGGTGACAACGCCATGCCAATGGCGATGCGTCCGCCACCGCCGCCGCCACGCGGGTTGCTGTAATCCGAAATGCGGTAGTACTTGTAGGCGTGGTAGCGGGAGTCCGCCGTCAGGACGCCGCCGTCGCCGTCGAAATAGTCGCAGGTGAGCCAGATGCCGCCGCCCGAACCGAGGTTGTGGTCGCCCGTCGCGGACATCGCCGAAAGCGTGCCGTCGAGAATGACGTTCGCCGCGTAGATGCGGATGGCCCCGCCGCCAACGATGCCCTCGCCGCCGCCCGCGATGCCGGGGTAGAACGGCGCCATTGGATAGCCATAGGCGCGGATGCCGAGCTCGGGCGTCGAGGGCGATTTGCTTCCGCCCCGACCACCATAGCCGCCGCCGGAGGAATCGGCTTCATTGGGCGCCGTAACCGCATTCCCGGTATGTGCGCAGATCGGCGCGTCGCAGTAGCGCTTTGCATAGCCGAGGCCGTCGGCGTTGAAGCCGCCGCCTGCGGCGACAGAGAGGTCGCGCAGGTCGAAGATGACGGGGTTGCCCGTGTTGTATTTCGGCGAGTCGGCAGTCGAACCGCAGGCGTTGTCGTTGTGGCTGAACGGATAGATCCAGCAGCCGGACGCCACCGTCGTCTTGCCGCCGACGACGACCTTCGCGCCGCCGCGCTGGAACGCCTGATAGGCGCGGTCCGTGCCGTTCGTCGGGCCCGCGTAGACCGCGAGTTCAGCCGCCGTGCCGTTGAGCGTCAGGTTTCCCTTCACCGCCAGGCGCGCTGCGGACGCCTGCCGGTAGCCGCCGAGATAGAGCTTCGATGTGCCGCCGAGCGTCAGGTCGCCGCGGATATCGAGGCCGATTGTCGCCGTCGACGTCTGGTCGAGCGCCGTGCGCTGCCGCGTTGTGATCTTGCCGCTGGCGAAGTTCGCCGAAAGGCAGGCAGTGCCCTCGAGCGTCAGCGAACCAACGTCCGCAAAGACATCGAGCTCGACGTTCTTGCCATTCGGGATGACGACGGCATCCGACGGACCCGGTGCGCCACCCGGCGTCCAGTTGCCGTCCGCGCTCCACTTTCCGCCGCTCGCGCCGCTGAAGGTCTTCTCCGAAAGCGCCACGTCCGGCTCGAAGACGGCAGTCAAGGAACGGTCACGGTTGCCCGGGATGCCAAACAAGGGCGAATGGTCGAAGGTCTGGCCCTCGGCGACGTCACCTTCCCAGCGGACAAAGCGGTAGCCGGAATCAGGCGTCGCCGTCACCTCGACATATTCGTTCGCCGCGCAGGTGCATCCGGCGGACGAGACACTGCCGCCTTCGCCCGCGGCAAACACGAGCGTATGGTTCTCGTAGGCGACAGTCTCATGGTCGTATGTCAAATTCGACGTCGCCTCCGCGCCCGCATCGTAACGGAACAACGAGCCCGTGCCGTCGTCTTCGGGATACGGATACTCGAAACCGAGGAAACTGTTGCCGGACGCGCCGGTTGTGGCGATGCCGAAGCCGTGGGTCGCGTCCCAGCCCCTGTCGAAGTCGGTCGCACACGTCGGGCCGGCATTCTGGTTGTCACGGGCATGGAAACGAAATTCAACCGCATGCCAGCCACGGGACGGCATCAGCAGGTCCGAGGTCGAAGGATAGTCGTTCTGGTTGTTGTTGCGCATGCCGTTCTTCTGGCGGAAGACCTCTTCGCCGTCGATCTTGACCAGCACGGGATCCATCATCAGCGAAGCAATTCGGTAGCACTTGCCGTCGAACCACATCTCGCCCCAGTAGACAATCGTGCGCTTCTTCGCCCACAGGACGGAAAGCGGGTCGTCCGCCGGCGGGTTCGCCGCGTTGGTCACGCGCACCGTGGCCGCGGCCGGCCCCAACGCCGGTTCGGCAAACGTATGCGCCTCGTCCGGCCAGTCGGTCTCGTTCAGCGTCGCCGCGCCGTCGATGACGCCGCACCTGAGCCCCGCGCGCCAAACCGTCACGTCCGTGGCGGCGGACAACACCGACGCCGCCAGACAAACGGCGATGAAAACCATTGACTTACGCATTTTGAACTTCCTCCATTTTAGCAGCAAGCCCAAGCTTGCAAATTCGAAAGAGGTAATTGCCCCGGCTGACGCTCTCACGAGCCTCAATTGCAGGCATTGCCAAGTTGCCCGTCAAAAACAAAGGTCCGATTCGGCCACCCGGCCGACGGGGATGGTTTGGGCGGCACAACAATTCTTGCAAATCTTGTAATTTTGCGCAAGGAATTTCGTGAAATGGGAATTTTCCCCGATTAACGGGGCCTCCCCTCCGGAGGCAATCGCCAGAAGCTAAAAAACTCGCGGTTGTGCGGCCATGCCATTCGTCGCCAATGAAATACGTTCATACTCACCGTTTTTACCAATGACGAGGTGGTCGAGCAATTTGACGCCAAGTTGTTCCCCCAGGGATGCAAGAGCAGTTGTCAATTGCCGATCCTGTAAACTCGGTGTAAGATCACCGCTCGGATGATTGTGGGCGACGATGATCGACTTCGCGCCAACCGTCAATGCCGCGCTAAAGACTTCGCCGGGCAGCACCGTAGTTGCCACGGACGATGTGCCGAGCGAGACGAGAACGGGCTCGGCAAGGACGCGGCGGTTTTCATCGAGCGGCAACACGAAAAAGCCCTCGCTCTCTCGCACAATCGGAAGCGCGGCACGAAATATCCTTGCCGCATCCTCGGCTGCGGCGATGCGTTCGCCGATTTGCCGCGAAAGGAAATCCGCCGCGTCCACCTGGGCGGCCAACGCGGGCGGCATTTGCCACATGCCAACATTGCCACGGCAGGGGATCGGACGCTCAAAACAGACCACCTCGGACAAGTCCCACCAACAATCATACCCCTCGTCCCATGTGATCTTCCCGTTCGGGGCTCTGTCATCGCTCAAGACAAGGTCGTTTCTCGACCGTGAACTGTAATCGCAAGTCCCGACAATTTTTCCCGGCCAGTTCTTGACCTCATTCCACGCCGGGATCGTCTCGAACTCCTCGGCGGACAAACTCCGCGCCGCCCACCGAACAAACTCGCCGTACTCCTCCTTGGTGAATGACTTGCTGCATGAAATCGCGCAGCGGCCCTTGCTTGGCGTGGGCAACATGCTTCGATTCTCAACGCGCTTGATTCCAAGCAAGATGAGAATCGCATACGGCCCAGTGCAGGTAAAGGCGGAAGTGATCATTCAAATTCAACCATCATTTCAAGCGAAGGTTCGTCGCCGGAAAAATCAAGATTGACCGTGCCATACAATTTGCCGCCAAGCCACTTGGCGATCTTCTCGCAAACAACTTGAATGTCCAACGCGGTCATCAGTTCGCCGAACACAAAGGACACTTCGGCGAGTTCACGCCCGTCCTTGTTGTCCCATGCCCGCATCTCCAAGAGCTTCAGCGAATACTTCATGCCGAAGACGCGATTGAAGAGATTCTTCTTTTTGACGAGTTCAACTACGTCCATATCACCCTCTGATCCTTTCATAACGCTCTCACAATAACTCACAGCACTTTCATCGTAGTCATTCCGCTCCTCGACATCGATTTCCTCGTCAAAATTACCATCTTCTGTTACGGGATCAATGGTGGCAGAGACAGCACAAAACTTATCAAGAGCATCTTCCTTTGAATCTGCCTTGATGATGCGTGACGTGATAAATGTCTGCTTCTTGATTACCTTGTAAATAGCCATATGAGCTTCCAATCAAATTATATTGTCATACCTCAATTGTCTTTCCTGGACATGATCTTGGATTCCCTTGCTTTCAAAATTCTCACATTCCCACGCTCACGCCGTCCGGCAAGTCAAGCCCGGCTTCATCAACGTGCGCGAGGACGTCCGCGACGACATCGGCGGCCGAAACATGGTCGAGGCGCGCCTGGTAGCCGAGGATGAGACGGTGGTTCAGCACGGGTTCCGCCACGGCGCGCACGTCCTCGAAACCGACGGAGGGGCGCCCCGCAAGCAAAGCCATGGCGCGGGCGGACTCCGCCATCGCAATCGCCGCGCGCGGCGACGCGCCGTATGTCACGCAGGACTTGACCTTCTCCGTGGCGCCGGCGGAGGCGGGATGCGTCGCATCGACAAGGCGCGCGATCCACGAGGCAACGGGACGGGGAAGCCTCACGCGGTCGACGGCGTCAAAGCACCGGGCCAGCAACTCGGGCGTCATGTGCCAGGTCGCGGACGGCACCTGGCCGTGGCGCCGCCCGGCGAGGATGTCCGTCACGACGGCGACGTCGAGCCCCCCCACCGCCAGGCGGAAGAGGAAGCGGTCAAGTTGCGCCTCGGGCAGAGGATAGGTGCCTTCAAGCTCGATCGGGTTCTGGCTGGCGAGGACGAAGAAGGGAGACGGCAGCTTGCGCGTCGTCCCCAGGAGGGTCACGCTCCGCTCCTGCATCGTCTCAAGCATGGCGGACTGCGTCTTGGGCGAGGCCCGGTTGATTTCGTCCGCCAGCAGAATGTTGCAGAAGACGGGGCCGGGCTGGAAGACCATTTCGCGGCGGCCGTCCGCCATCGTCTGGAGAATGTGCGAGCCAAGGATGTCGCCGGGCATGAGGTCGGGGGTGAACTGGACGCGCTTGAAGTCGAGCCCCATCACCTCGCCGACGGCCTTGACGAGCGCGGTTTTGCCCAGCCCCGGGCGGCCTTCGAGCAGGATGTGGCCCCGGGCGAGAATGCCGGCAAGCACGAGCCGGTTGAGCGATTGGCGACCGAGCAACATGCCGTCAAGCTGTTCCAGGGCGTTGTCAAGCGCCTCGCCTACCGTGGCGATTTCCGCAGGGGTGAGAAATTCTCCGTCCATCTTCACTTCTCCTTTTCCAAAAACCAACCTAATTCCCGAAATACGTCCTGACGGCTTCGCGATGCCGCGGCAATACCAGCGGGGTGCGCGTATTGCCCGCCGACTTGCCCGCGCCGACTTCAAGTGCGCCCGGCGCCACCATCGACGCGCCCTGCGCCTTGGGCGCGGAAGCCGAAACGCCCTCCAGGCGCAGTCCGCCATCGCCGGAAAGCCGCCCGGGCGAAACGCCCATGTCCTTGAAGCCGGCGCCTGTCTCCACCGTGGGGTCCTTCCATGTCAGTTCCGCCGGGGCGTAGCCCTTGCCAATGCCACCCGAGGAATTCGCCCCCGCGCACATTGAAGCCAGTTCCGAGGCGCACGCCCCCTGGGCGGAGTTCTGCGCAACCAAAAGGGCCAGCGCGGACGCGCCATTCGTGCAGCATCCGCCACACTGCGTGAGGTTCTTGACATCCTCTTCGGTCAGCATGCGGAGCCGGTCGCCATTGCCCGCCTTGCAAGACTCAAGGGCGTCCAGGAGGTTGTCGAGCATGTCCTTGGTGAGCTTGACGGGCGTGGCGGATGCCAACAGGTTGCTGATGGTCTCGGGCGAGAGCCCGGACGCCCCCATCAGCTCGCGCATCATTTCAGCGGCGCGGGCAAGATCAGCTTCGTTGAGCGTGTTTTGCTCGATTTCCTCAGAGAGGAGTTCCGCCAGGGCCTCGGTGGCGAGGGCGGCGTTGTTCGCCTCGACGGCCTGCGTCGCGGCGTCTTCGACCGCCTGGTCAAGCGCCTCCGCGACATGATCCATCACCTCGAGCATTTCGCCGGCGGACTTCGCACCGTCTCTTCCCGCCTCCAGCCATTCGCGGATTTCCTCCGCCTTTCCAGGTTCGACAATCTCCTGCGCCTCGTATTCCTCAAGGCGCTCGGCCTCCTTTTCGAGGAGTTCCTCAAGTCCCTTGTTCGGGATCAGGGCGGCGTCGCGCCTGAAAAAAGACCCCGGCGCCAGCACCGCGAAGGCGGCGAAAAGGGCGAAAAGCACGGCGGGGACGGCCAGACCGGCGACATGACAGCGCACTTTGGGGACGATGCCACGCACGGGGCACGTCCAGCCGGCAACAGCCGCCGCCTCGCCTTCCATCATCAATCCGCCGGCGCGAGACGCCGCATCGACGGCGGCCACGCAGGCCCTCGCGGACGGCAACCGACGGAGGGAAAACGCAATCGACGCCACCAGCGAAAGCAGGAAAACACCCCCGGCCCCACACAAAACCACCAGGCGCGAAAGCCCAGGCGCCGCCAGGCGGACAGCCAGCACGGCCCCGCCAAGGACAGGCAGGGCGAAGGCGCACGTCCGCAAAACGGCGCGGACGACAAACGCCTGCGCGATTTTGCGGCGCAAGGCGCCGACACCGGCAATCTCGGCATTTGTTCCCATGCTGGCCTCCCGTTATCCCACGACTCGGGCAAGTGCCGCCGCATCCACCCCCCGCAGCAGCAGTCGCTTGGTTTTCGAAGTTTCCCCGCCTTTAAAGACGACGGCGCTTTTAGAAATGCCAAAGGCATCCGCCAGGGTCTCGACCAGCTCCTTGTTGGCCTTGCCATCGACGGGGGCCGAGCGAATCTTCACCTTGAGGGCGTCGTCGCCGAAAAAGCCGTCGATCCCGGCCTTCGAAGAGCGCGGCTGGGCGCGGACGTTGACGATGACGCCATCGGGAGTTTCGCTAAACCAGTTCATACGTTGCCTATTGGAAGCTCCTCCTGGTCGGGCGGCGCATCGGGGCGGCGCAGCGTCGGGTCAAGTTCCTCGAGCTCGTCGAGGTTCTTGAGGCCAAAGTGCTCGAGGAAAAGCGGCGTCGTGCCATAGAGGAAGGGTTTGCCGGGAAGGTCGCTGCGCCCCGTCATCCTGATGAGGTGCATTTCGGTCAGGGCGCGGATCACGTGGTCGACGGCCACGCCGCGGATGCCCTCGATTTCGGAGCGCGCAATCGGCTGCCGGTAGGCGATGATGGCGAGAGTTTCGAGGGCGGACTTCGAGAGACGCATCGGCTTGTCGGCCTTGAGGAGCGCCCTCACCCACTTGCCGCACCCGGCCTGCGTCTGGTAGCGCCAGCCGTCCGCGACCTCGACGAGGTCGATGCCGAGGCCGAGGCGGTGGAGGTCCTTCGCAATCTCGTCGAGCGCGGCCCGGACGTCGCGGACGGAGACCTTGGCGTAGGGATTGGTCTCGCCCGGCTCCATCTTCTGCGTGCAGATCGTCGCGCGGATCGTCTCCGCCGAGAGCGGCGTTGGATTCGAAAAAACGAGGGCTCCGACGATCTGCCGGAGGCTCGACGCCTCGGCGATGCTCTCCATGACCTCGTCGGCCGCCGCGCCGATTGACGCGCCCTTAGATTTCTTCGGCTGGGTTTCCATCGGTCCCCTCTTCTCCAAATGCCACAATGACGATTTCCGTGAAGGCGTCTTCCTGCTCGGCCGAAATCCGATGCTGCTTGATGAGCTCGAGCATCGCGAGGAACGTGACGATGATTTCGCCGCGGGGAGACTCCTCCGTGAACAGCGTGGTGAACCTCAGGCGGCCTTCGCGGCGCGCGCTTGAAACGATGAGGTCCATCTTCTCGGGCACGCTCCAGATGATCGGCTTGAGGTGGTTGATCGGCGCCACGGGACGGTGCTTGAGGATGTACTGGAAGGCGGCGACCAAATCGACCACCGAGATATCCGCCAGGCGCAGGGCCGTCTTGTCGTCGACGTTGTCGCCGATGACGACGTCGCCGCCCGCGAGGTAGCATTCGGCCTGCTCGGCCTCCAGGGCCATCAGCGACCCGGCCGCGTCCTTGAACTTCTTGTATTCGACAAGCTGGCGGACGAGATCGAGGCGCGGGTCGTCGTCCTCTTCCTCCTCCTCGTCGGGCCGGCGCTCGACCGGCAGCAGCGTGCGGCTCTTGATGAGCATGAGCGACGCCGCCATGACGAGGAACTCGCCCGCGACGTTGACGTCGAGCCGCTTCATCTCGTCGAGGTACTCCATGTACTGGCGCGTGATCTTCTCGATGGGAATGTCGTAGATGTCGAGCTCGTCGCGGTGGATGAGGTACAACAACAAGTCAAGCGGCCCCTCGAAAACCCCGAGGTCCACCTTGTAGTCGCCGTTCTGCCTTGCTGCCTGTTGCTCGTCCATCTTCAAAACGGGTGCAAAGGCACCCAAACCATTATACCAAAACGCTACGCCTACAACTCCACGGAATCGAGATCCTCGTCCTCCTTGCGGGCCTCTTCGAGCGCCTTGACCCACTTGAGGACTTCGGCGACGGGTTCGGCAAGTTCGACGGGGACGTATTCCTCGACCTTGACCTTGGCGTAGAGGGCGCGGGCAAGCTCGATGTTCTCCATGATTGGGATGCCCTCGGCCAGCGCCGTGTCGCGGATGACTTTCGCCACGCGATCCGCACCGGAGACAACCACCTTGGGGAGCGGCGCCTCGTCGGCCTTGAAGCGAATGCCCACGGCAAGATGCGTGGGGTTCGTCACGACGACATTGGCCTGCTTGGTCGCGGCACGCGGGTCGGGTCCGTTGAGCAGTTCGTGGCGGAACTCCCGCTGGGCCTGCTTGATTTCCTGGGACCCTTCCTGCTCCTTGTATTCGCGCTTCACCTCGTCCTTGGTCATCATCATCTCCTTGGTGAAGTTTTTTTGCTGGAAAAGCCTGTCAACTACCGCGATGACGATGTAGCCGAAGGCCGTGTAGGCGGCAAGGTTCTTCAAGATGACCTTGAGGCACGGGAAGATGTCGTCGATGGTGCCGTAGCAAAGCGGCAGAAGCGCGGGGACCGACATCAGGATGATCTTGTAGATGAGGTAGCCGAGGAAAACGACCTTGACGATGTTCTTGGCGAACTCAAAGAAGTTCTTCTTTGAAAAAATCTTCTTGGCGCCCTCGGCGGGGTTGATCTTCTTGAGGTCCGGTTTGAGCGGTTCGAAGGAGAAGATGAAGCCGATTTGAACGAGATTGGCGATGACGCCGATTGCCGCAGCCACAACGACGAAGATGAAGGAGTGCTTGACGACCACGATGAGCGCCAGCTTCCCCGCCTCCCGGATGGCCGGCAAGTCGTTCTCCTCGATGCGGAGGCCAATGAAGCGGATGAGGTTCGAAATGTCGTCCGTCAGTACGATTGCCAACGCGCCCAGGACGTAGAGCATGACGACGAGAATGGCCGTGGAAACCACGTCCTTGCTTGTGCAAACCTGCCCCTTCTGGCGCGCATCGCGCAACTTCTTCGGGGTCGGCATCTCGGTCTTTTCGCCGCCTTCGGCCATCTTGCGCCCTCAATATGCGATACCGGCAATTTTAGCAAACCAGCCCCAAACGCACAATTTTTTCTTGCAGCTGCCCCGCGCGCCATCTCTTCACGGTTGACCGCATCACCGGATTTCGCGAATCACGCTTTCGGCAACCGTGACAACGACATTGCAGTTGACCGCGTCGCCCGAATAGTAGATGACGGCGTCCTTGTCGCCAAAGCCAACCGCATTTGCATTTCCGGAGTCGTACGGACGATTCGTTCCCCCTTGTGCGAGCACCGCAGGTTCGGGCCACGCCATGGAATCGTGGAAGACGGCGTCCGCCATCGCGCTGCGGCATTTGAGAAGTCCGATCCCACGCTGGTAGTAGTAGTTGCGGACGATTCCGGTTTTGCGGCCGAAGACAAGTGTCGGCGTCGACTCAAGCACATCGTCGATGTTCGTCCTTGTCTTGGACCATGTTCTTCCCCAGTCGGCAGACGTCAGCTGAAACTGTGGCCCCGAACCGCCTTCGGACCTTGCGATGCAGAGCAATCGTCCGTTTCCCAAAACGGCGACGGAAGGCTCGGTTGGCCAGTCCGCGTAGGCGAGTCCGTCCTCGATGATACGCTGTTTCCAGGTGACGCCATTGTCGCGGCTCGCCAGCGTGCCCCAGGATTTGTTGGCCTTGTCACGGGAATAATCGTCTGAGAACCAGAGGCACATCAGGCCGTCCGTCGTGTTGAAAACGTCCGTGACCTGCATGGCATTGGGACGGAGCGCGGGCGTGGAAACTAGCTTGAAGGTTTCGCCGTCGGCGGTCCTGTAGAGCGCCATTCGCGGCTCGATTCCAAGGCGTCGAATCCAGAAGAGGGCCGCGCCGTTTCCATCCAGTCCCTTGCCGATGGACGATGTGCCGCAGTGTTCGTCTTCGAAAAGCAGCTTGCGTTCTGACCATGTGGCGCCGCCGTCGTCCGAAAACCGCGTAAAAGCCGCGCGGCCCTTTTCCCAAGGGTTATGTTCCTTGCCGATGGTGTAGACGCAGACGAGACGCCGGCCAACGGCCTGGATCATCGGCCAGCAGTTGTAGCCTGGTGCGCCTTCGACGATGTAGGTCGTCGGGAGGGGCTCAAGACAGGTCTCTTCGTTCATTTGCGAACCCCATGAAGTGCTGTTTTACCGGCAGATTTCGACATTGTTCTTAAAGTAGGCGAGGCCGATCTTTTCGATGTCCGCGAGACCTTCGGCGCGGAAGGTCGTGTCGTATTGCCTGCCGTCAATCTGCGAACGGGCTTCCCGGGCGAGGGCCTTGAGGTCGTCCGTCTCGGAATCTGCCTTCTTCACTTCAATGATAAAGGCCGGGAAGGGCTCGACGAGGGGCTTGAGCGCGATGTCGAAGCGTCCCTCGCCCGACTCGACATTGGAAAGGACGCGGAACTCGTCGCGCAGGACGGCGAGGAAGCCGAGCGTGAGGCCGTGGAAGAAGCCTTCCGCTGCCGCGTCGAAGTAGCTGACGCTCTCGAGGAGGAAAGAGGCGATGGCGGACTTCAAGTCCGGAATGTCGCGCCGCACGAGTGCGCTCGCGATATCCCCTGTTCCAACCGGCAGTCGTTCAATGTTGTTCTTGCCGAGGATCATTCAATCATTATACCAAAATCGCATTCTACCGCACCTGGATGTCCTTGAGCCGGATGACGGGCGAGCCCTTCTTCATCTCAAGGAGGTCAAGCGTGCGGCCGTACTGCGAGATGCCGAGCGCGGTGACCTTGACCGGCCAGTCAATTTTGCCGTTGCCCGTGCCGTCGCGCGTCCAGAGCCATTCGTTTTCGCCGGGGCCGACGATGCGGACATCCGACGCCTTTGCCAGGGGCACCTGGAGGAAGTTCCAGAATTCGTAGTTGAAGGAGAGCTTGAAGGGCCAGTCGTAGGTGTAGCAGCCGAGGCCGCCGATGCCCGACGAGAACCACTTTTCGCCCTCGGCGTCGGTGATCTCGAACGAGATGTGGCCCCAGTTGGAATTGCCTTTCGCCCAGACGCCGATTGTGTTGAAGGGCTTTTCGATGACCTGCGGATTCTTGATCTTCAGGAGGACGTATTCCTGCATGATTTCCGGGCAGGCTTCCTGCGAGAGATGCTCGATCTCGATGCAGGGGCCGAAGCCATCGTCCGGAGGCGTTGTTTCCTCTAATGGGTCGTCGTCCAGGGCGGACCTGATGGCGAACTTGCCGGGGCGGAAGGGCGTATCGGCGAACTTCGGGTCGATGCGGCGGTCCTCGCCTTCGACGAGCTCAACCTCGTCCGCCGAGACGAGGGGGACAACCGTGGTGTTCGCCCTGTCGGCAGGATTCTCATGCGAAAAGACGCGGATTGGGAAGACTTCGAATGAGTCAATGCGCGTCTTCGAGACGATGTAGCCGGGCTCGTCGGTCATCGGGAACTTCCGCGCCTCGATGACTTCGCCTTCGTCGCGTACTCTTGCCTTGAGCTCGAATCGGCGTCCGGTCATCGTGACGTATGTGCAGTCCGCTTCTTTGCCGCCGTTCCATTTAGGAACGGCCATTGTCTCGCCGCGCGCCGTCCAGATCGGATAAATCCATTCGCCGTTCTTGCCCTGGAACTCAAGGGCGTAGGCGGTGAGGGAGCCGGTCTCAAGCTGTCGCGTGAATTTCGCCTTGTCGAGAAGGAGCGTCAGCGTCGCCACGCCGAGCGCGTTTTCGCGCGGGTAGGCCAGCGGCCAGCGTGTGAAGGCGCCGCCGCACCAGATTGTGTCGGCGTAGCTGTTGCCGACTTCCATGCCGGCTTCGACGGGGACCGTGCGGCAGCCGAGCGCGTGGGCGATGAGGCTGTCGCGGAGGCAGACCGCAGCGGCGGCGCGTTCGCTGCGCTCGTAGCGCTCCGTGCGCGTCTTCCACTCCCACGGGCAGTCCATCCGCTCGGGATAGCCGTAGGTGCGGGCGATCTTCTTCAGCACCCACGGCACGTAGGCGGTGACCATTTCCGGCGGCATTGTGAGGCCGACTGATTCCTCGCCCCAGAAATCGACATATTCCTTCGGGAAGCCGCCGCGGCAGAGTTCGCCGACGATGCCGTAGGATTCGCCGGAGTTGCCGATGATCAGCTTCACGCCCGGATCAACCTCGCGCCAGCACTTGGCCGTGCGCAGCGCCGACTCGACGCGGTTCGCCTGGCGCTTGAGGACGCCGTCGGTGAGTTCGGTCTTGCCGCCCCAGGCCTCGTTCGGGAAGGGACCGCCGCCCGATTCGTGGAAGACGAGGGCTTCCTTGCAGTGCGGGAAGGCCTTGACGAGCGCACGCATCTTTTCCTTGGCCGCCTCCTCCTCGCCCGCGTTGACGCGGATGTAGGGGAACTGGGCGTTGGTGAAGCCGTGCGCCTTCATCAGGGCGTTTGTCTCGGGCGTCTTGTCGCTGAACTCCGTCCGCTTGACGCCGAGGAAATCGTAGGAAGGCGCCCAGTCCTCGATTGCGCGGGCAGTGCCATGCGCACCGTGGAAGTTCCAGCTGTAGTAGGGCGATTCGTAGCCCGCCTCGCGGGTGTTCTCCGGGAGGAGGCCGTAGGAGGCGTTGAACTTCTGGACAACCGCGCCCTTGGCGTCCGTGATGCGGTAGGCGACCGTATAGTGGCCGAAGTCGCCCGTGTTCTTCGGGAACTCGAGCGTCTTCACGGTGTCGCCCGAGAAGTCGAAGGAATTTTGCCAGACGGTCGTCTTGCCCCGGCGCTTGTCGAAGTCCGGCTGCCCGTCCTCGTACTTCACCTCGGCCGAGAAGGTGTATTTGCCGCCATCGAGTACCTTGAGCTCGACCTTCGCCTTGGGCGTTTCGCCCGGATAGTAGAGCGCGAAGGTGCGGTCGGGGGCGACGCGGAACCAGACGGGCGACTCAATGAGGCTGCCCCACGTCACAACGACGCTGCTGCGCAGTTCTTCGGCGGGGGAGCGGCCGGAGTCGATGTAGTAGCGGTTCTTCTCCCAGACGGGTCCCGTGAACTCGAAGTGGAGAGAGGGGAGTTCCTCGCCCGAAAGTCCGTCCTTCATCGAAGTGAGATCCATGATGGCGGCGACGTCGAGGTCGAAGGTGACTTCGTACTCGTCGCCCTTCTTGACGATGCGCGGGTCGTCTTCCTTCGAGAGATCGACCTCCTCCTGCGCCATCGCGATCGAGCGGCCGGAACTGGCGTTGAACTGCGTCAGGCGGGCGACGATGACCGGCACGAACTCCTTGGGCGCGGTCTTGTCGATACGGCAACGCGCGACAGCCTTGCCCCACTGCTTGCGCGGGACATTGAAGAGGCAGCTCGACGGCAAGGCGTAGAGCCCGTCGCGCGAGAGGTAGCCGTTGCATTCGAGGGCGTACGAGCCGAGATTTTCGCGGACGCGCTCAAGCTTGAAGCCTTCCCTCGCAATCGGGAGCTGCCAGGTTTCCGGGCCTTTGGGGGCCGGTGCCGCGCCAAGGCGACTTTGCGCTTCGACGCCCTTGCCGGAAATGACGATTTCCCTGAGCGGCTGGTCAAAGGCGATGGTCTTGAAAAGCTGGTTGTCGAGGAGAAGGCGATAGACGGGGCGTCCGTCCGTCTCCGGCACGACCGCAAGCCGGTACGCCCGGTTGCCCGGCGACGTGAAGACATTGCGCGCGGCGGCGATTTCGGCGATTTCCGGCGTCTCGTACATGTCCATGCCGCCAATCGGCGGAACGGCGTAAAAACCGCGGCGTCTGCCGCTGATCGAGAGCACCCCGTTTGTCGCAACGACACGGCGGGCCTCATCGACGAACTTGCCGCCCTTGAAGACGCGGTACGAGGTTTCGCCACCGTGGTTGCCGGCGGAGAAATCGACCGTTTC